>CANBUY010000012.1 GCA_947372745.1 Comamonadaceae bacterium
GCGCACATCATTCTGATCACCAACCCGCGTGACCTCCCCGCCTTTGTGCACGATCTCAAAAAATACCCGTTCACGGCCATCATTGGCGTTAACACCTTGTATCGGGCCTTGCTGGATGCGCCTGAGTTTGCAGCACTTCAGACCCAGCATTTGAAGGTGGTGGTGGCGGGCGGCATGGCGGTGCAGCGGGTGGTGGCCGAGCGCTGGAAAGCCGCCACGGGCGTGCCCATCGTCGAGTCTTATGGCTTGACCGAGACCGCTCCCGGGGCCATCTCCAACCCCTTGAACATCACCGACTGGACGGGCACCATCGGCATGCCCCTCCCTTCCACCGAGGCCACTATTCTGGATGAGGACGACCGGGAGTTGCCCTTGGGGGAGGTGGGTGAAATCTGCATCCGGGGTCCCCAGGTGATGCCGGGTTACTGGAACCGGCCCGATGAAACCGCCAAAGTTTTCACCTCCGAGGGCTGGTTGCGCACCGGCGATATGGGCCTGATGGACGAGCGGGGTTACGTCAAGATCACCGACCGCAAGAAAGACATGATCATCGTCTCGGGCTTCAAGGTCTTCCCCAATCAGATAGAGGACGTGGTGGCGCTGCACCCCGGCGTGCTGGAGGTCGCCGCCATTGGCGCGCCCGATGAGCGCTCAGGCGAGGTGGTGAAAATTGTGGTGTTGCGCCACGACCCTACCCTGACCGAGCAAGCCCTGCTTGACCACTGCAAGCAGCACCTGACCGACTACAAACTGCCCAAACTCGTCGAATTTCGCAGTGAGCCCTTGCCCAAGACGAATCTAGGCAAGATTTTGCGGCGGCAGTTGCGGGATGAAATGGTACGGGGAAAATAAGGCCTAACGCTTCTGGTACTCACTCATTTCGCGTGAACAAGCGCTGGTCCCATATGACTTTTTGACTGAGGGACACCTCCAAGTGTTTGGCATGGGGGTGCAACGGGTTGATCACCGCATTCCACTCCAGAGCAGCAACGACGGAGGGGACGAGCAAAACAAGACTCCGCGCCTCTTGGATCCATAGGTCGCCAAAACGCTGGGCAATTGAAAGGTCGTCGCTATCCCAACCATTGGGCAGCGACTCGACCCCGTGACGCTCAATGAAAACCGTGTCGGAGAGTTCGGCCACCACATAAGCCTGCGTGGCGGGGATACGGCCAATATTGGCATGAACCAGAATTTCCAACATGGCGCAGGCATAGCTCAGCGAACCATAAATAACGGGGCGACCCGGGCTGTTCCAGCGCCCACCCACCATGGCGGCGCCGGTGCCGTCCCAGAGCGGATGCCGACTGTCCCCAATGCGGTAGATTCGCATCAAGCCGCAATGCCGTAATAGAGTTTCCATAGCAAAGCCTCAACCCGACGGGCACCCAGTTCTGTCATGGACACATCCAGCGGCGTGCGCCCCTGCAGCATGGGGTGAGGCGTGCTCAGGAAGGCGCGTGCATCGTCCTCAGAATTCCAAACGTACTCGGCAGTGGCAAACACCCGAGCCAGTCGCTCAGCCCGCCCGGACTCATCTGCCGTGAGATGGGTACGCCGCCGCTTGTAAGTGGCTTCGGGAATGATGCGGTAAAGCAGTTTTTTTCGGTCTTCGCCCGACTTACAGACACGATCCACACTGGCTTTTAACGCGTCTTTGGGCAGTCCGTGGGCGACCAACTCATCGAGCTCGGCAAATGAGTGTGGCGCTGGTACCAGCGCCATGACGGAGGCAATTTTTTCAGGGGTGACCAGAACCATGATATCTCCTTTGGTATCAATTGATTCCCGAATTTTAGATCAACTGATGGAATTTACGCAGAATACAAAAACCCCCACCTCACAACAACCGCTTCAAATACCGCCCCGTATGGCTCGCCGGGTTGTTGGCCACATCTTCTGGCGTACCCACGCCGACCACTTGGCCGCCGCCAGCACCGCCCTCTGGGCCCATGTCGATCAGCCAGTCGGCAGTTTTGATGACGTCCAGGTTGTGCTCAATCACCACGATCGTGTTGCCAGCGTCGCGTAGCTGGTGCAACACTTTGAGTAATAGATTGATGTCGGCAAAGTGCAAACCCGTGGTGGGTTCGTCCAGGATGTAGAGGGTGCGCCCGGTGTCGCGTTTGCTCAGCTCTAGCGCCAGTTTGACGCGCTGCGCCTCGCCGCCCGAGAGCGTGGTGGCGGCTTGGCCCAGGCGGATGTAGGACAGGCCCACATCCAGCAGCGTGTGCAGTTTGCGGGCGATGCTGGGCAGGGCCTTGAAATACTCGTAAGCCGCCTCGACCGTGAGGTCGAGAATTTGCGCGATGTTTTTGCCTTTGTAGAGCACTTCCAGCGTTTCCCGGTTGTAACGCTTGCCGGCGCACACGTCGCAGGGCACGTACACATCGGGCAAAAAGTGCATTTCCACCTTCACCATGCCGTCGCCCTGGCAAGCCTCGCAGCGGCCGCCGGCCACGTTGAAGCTGAAACGCCCCGGCCCGTAGCCGCGCTCGCGGGCCATCGGCACCTCCGCCATCAGCTCGCGAATGGGGGTAAAAAGGCCGGTGTAGGTGGCGGGGTTGGAGCGCGGAGTGCGGCCAATCGGGGACTGATCGACGTTGATGACTTTGTCAAAGTGCTCAATGCCTTCAATCGACTCGTGAGCGGCGGGCTCCTCGTGGGCGCGGTACAGCGTGCGGGCCACTGCCGTGTACAGCGTGTCGTTCACCAGCGTTGATTTGCCTGAGCCCGAAACGCCGGTGACGCAGGTCAGCAAGCCCACGGGAAACTCAACACTCACGCCGCGCAAGTTGTGGCCGGTGGCCCCAATCACACGCAAACACTGCATGTCGCCTTGCGTGGCCAAGTGATTGGCCTCGCGCGCGGCACGCCGCTCAGCCGCCGGGCTGGGCGCGTGGTGGCTCGACTTGTATTTGTCAGCCGAGGGTTTGGCGTAGACCGTAGGCATCCAGGCCGTGCGCTTTTTAGGTACCTCAATTTTGAGGGTGCCTGCCAGATACTGGCCGGTGAGTGAGCGGGGGTTGGCCTTGACTTCATCGAACGTGCCTTGCGCCATCACGCGCCCGCCGTGCACACCAGCGCCTGGCCCCATGTCAATCACATGGTCGGCGGCGCGCATCATGTCTTCGTCGTGCTCAACCACCAGCACGCTGTTGCCGATGTTGCGCAGGTGTTTCAGGGTCTCAATCAGGCGGTCGTTGTCGCGTTGGTGCAGGCCAATGCTGGGCTCGTCCAGCACGTACATCACGCCTGTGAGCCCTGAGCCAATTTGACTGGCCAGACGAATGCGCTGCGACTCACCGCCGCTGAGCGTCTCAGCACTGCGGTCCAGGCTGAGGTAATTCAAACCCACGTCGTTTAAAAACTTCAGGCGAAGGCCAATTTCACGCACCACTTTGCCCGCGATCTCGCCCTTGGCGCCGCTCATTTGCAGCGTATTGAAATAGGTAAACGCATCGCGCAGCGTGGAGTGGCTGATCTCAAAAATAGCGCGGGCTTGCTGGCCTTCGCCAATTTTGACGTGGCGGGCTTCACGCCGCAGGCGCGAGCCGCCGCAGTCGGTACACGGCTGGGTGCTGCGGTAGCGGGCCAGGTCTTCGCGCACCAGCGCCGAGTCGGTCTCGCGATAACGCCGTTGCATGTTGGGGATGATGCCCTCGAAGGGGTGCTTTTTGCTCACCTTTTTGCCGCTGGACACACCCGAGTCCATCACGTAGCTGAACTTGATGTCCTCCTCGCCCGATCCGTGCAACACCGCGTGCTGCACCTCGGGGGGCAAAGACTCAAAGGCGTGGTCGATGTCAAATTTGTAGTGCTTGGCCAAACTCTCCAGCAAGGCAAAGTAATAGCCGTTGCGCCGGTCCCAGCCTTTGATGGCGCCACTGGCCAAACTCAGCGTCGGGAAAGCGACCACGCGGGACGGGTCAAAAAACTCCTGCATGCCCAAACCGTCACAGGCCGGGCACGCGCCCACAGGCGAGTTAAACGAAAACAGGCGCGGTTCCAATTCGCTGATGGAGTAGCTGCAAGTGGGGCAAGAAAATTTAGCGTTAAATAAGTGCTCTTTCGGGCTATGAGGCACGTCAGCCTTGCTAGAGCCGCTATCAATTTCAAGAGCGATAGCGCGACCGTTGGCGACCCGCAGCGCCGCCTCGAAACTCTCAGCCAGGCGCTGGCGCATCTGGTCTTTGGCCAGCGGCTCGGTGTCAGGCCGCACTTTGATGCGGTCAATGACGACGTCGATGTCGTGCTTTTCGGTTTTCTTCAAGACCGGCAGTTGGTCAAACTCGTACGCCTGGCCGTTGACCCGAAAGCGCACATAGCCCTGCGCCTGCATGTCGGCAAACACATCCAGAAACTCGCCTTTTTTCTCACGCGCAATGGGCGCCAAAATCATCAAACGGGTATCCACCGGCAGGGCCAGCACGGCGTCGACCATCTGGCTCACCGTTTGGGCCTGCAGCGGTAGATCGTGCTCTGGGCAAAACGGCGTGCCCGCGCGGGCAAACAGCAAGCGCAGGTAATCATGAATCTCGGTCACCGTGCCCACGGTGGAGCGCGGGTTGTGCGAGGTGGCCTTTTGCTCAATGGAAATGGCGGGGCTCAGGCCCTCGATCACGTCCACATCGGGCTTGTCCATGAGCTGCAAAAACTGGCGCGCGTAGGTGGACAGGCTTTCCACATAGCGGCGCTGGCCTTCGGCATACAGCGTGTCAAACGCCAGACTGGACTTGCCGGACCCGCTCAAGCCCGTAATCACCACCAGTTGGTTGCGGGGAATATCCAGGTCAATATTTTTGAGGTTGTGCGTGCGCGCCCCGCGAATGCTGATATTTTGCTGCTGCAAAGCCATGGCAAGGTACTTGCCATCGGGATGGTGTTCGATAAAGGGGCCGTCGACGGGAGAATTCAAGGTGAAATGTGCTCAGGAAAACCCAACATGATAGTGAAAGATTAAAACCTTGACATGGTTCACCCAGCGGGCCTTCATATATCAGAGACAATTCAGGCCTTGGGCAGCCGCGACTCTTTGTGGCCCCGAGTGTTGGAGACATCCCTTTTGCAAGCAGTTGCCCCCCCGTTGTCGGAACCCAGTCGCGCCGCCGTTGGCGCCATGACGCCGCTTGAGCGACGCGCCAGCTTTTCCCTGGCCTCCATTTTTTCCCTGCGCATGCTGGGCCTTTTTCTTATTCTGCCGGTCTTCGCCATTGAGGCCAGCAAGTACCCCGGCGGCAGTGACGCGGCGCTGATCGGCCTCGCCATGGGTATTTATGGCCTGACGCAGGCGGTGTTGCAGTTCCCGTTTGGTCTGGCGTCTGACCGACTGGGGCGCAAGCGCGTCATCATTTTTGGCTTGCTGGTGTTTGCACTCGGTAGCTTTATGGCTGCTGGAGCCAGCAGCCTCACGGGTCTGGCCATAGGGCGCGCAATACAGGGCGCAGGCGCGGTGTCAGCCGCCGTGACCGCCTTGCTGGCCGACCAGACCCGCGACGTGGTGCGCACCAAATCCATGGCGCTGGTGGGCGCGAGCATCGGGCTGATGTTTGCGCTGTCACTGGTGGCCGCACCTTTGCTGGTGGCCTTTACCGGCTTGTCGGGCTTGTTTGGCTTGACGGGCTGCCTGGCACTGGCCGGTGTGGCGGTGGTAATTTGGTGGGTACCTGCCGAGCCTGCCGAGCATAAAAACCAGCCTAGAGGACGCCTGAGCGAGGTGTTGCGCCTGCCCGCCTTGATGCGCCTGAACTTTGGCGTGTTTATTTTGCACGCAGTGCAACTGGCCATGTGGATGGCCGTGCCCGCTTTGCTGGTGCAAACCGGACTCAGCCGGGATCACCACTGGTGGGTCTACCTGCCCGCGGTGCTGGCGTCGTTTGTGGTGATGGGCGCCACTTTGTTCCCGATGGAAAAACGGGGCTATTTGCGCGCTGTGTTTTTGAGCGCCGTGGGCCTCATTGCTTTGGTGCAGTTGGGTTTTTGGGCTTTGTCCTTCGGCGCGCCCAGCCAACTGGGTTTGGGTCTGCTGTTGTTTGTCTTCTTTTGCGGCTTCAACGTGCTGGAAGCCAGCCAGCCCAGCATGGTGTCTCGGGTAGCGCCCGCCCACGCGCGCGGCGCAGCGATGGGGGTGTACAACACGCTGCAATCCTTGGGTTTTTTTGCTGGTGGCGCCTTGGGCGGCTACCTGGTCAAGGCGGTCGGGCCGCAAGGTCTGTTTGCCGTGTGTGCAGGCGCCATGCTGCTGTGGCTCTTGGTGGCCTGGCCGATGCAGGCGCCCAAAGTGGTCGTTGCAAGCTCGGCGCCAAAGGCTGGATAATCAAGCGATCAAAGTATTTTTTGGGGCAGCATTTGGCGCTGCTCTTCACTGACAAAGGAAAATCATGGCATCTGTAAATAAAGTCATTTTGGTCGGCAACTGTGGCCGCGACCCCGAAATTCGCTACCTGCCTTCAGGCCAGGCCGTGGCCAACATCAGCGTGGCCACCTCGTCGCGCCGCAAAGACAAAAACACCGGCGAAAGCATTGAAGACACCCAGTGGCACCGCGTCACGTTCTATGACCGCTTGGCTGAAATCGCTGGCGAATACGTCAAAAAAGGCCAGCCCATTTACGTCGAAGGTCGTTTGAAATACGGCAAATACGTGGACCAGGCCGGTATTGAGAAAAACACCGTGGACATCATCGCCACTGAGATGCAGCTCTTGGGCAAACGTGAAGGCATGGGCGGTCCCAGCGAAGACGGCGGCGGCAACAGTGGTGGTTATTCGCGCCCCGCCCCAGCCTCGCGCCCAGCGGCACCACCCCCTGCACAACGCCAGGCCCCAGCGCCCGCGCAGTCGCGCCCGGCCAGCAATTTTGACGACATGGACGACGACATTCCGTTTTAAGAATATTTTCCTGACTTAGTTCATCAAAGGGCATCTGCATCAAGGCAGAGGCCCTTTTTTTATGGAATGATGGAACACTCTTGTACTCCAGGGGGTATGCATATATACTCCCTTAAGTATTTTTAAGGTGCTCCATGAATTCACTTGTCTCCTCGCGTTTTATTCGATCCGCTCGCTACGTCTTGCCGCTAATGGGCGCTTTGGCGCTGCAGGCGTCCATGGCACAAGGGGTGATTCAGGTGCCGGTAGTGGCCGCACAGGTCAGGATGGTGGGCACCGGGTTTGAGTTGGATGGCGTGGTGCAGCCCGTCAAACAAAGCACGATTTCAGCGCAGTCGAGTGGGCGCATCGCCACACTGAGCGTCAAAGCGGGCGACAAGGTGCGCGCCGGGCAGTTGCTGGCCACCATTGATGACCGCGAGGCCCAAACCGGCGTTCAACGCAGCCAAGCCCAAGTGGCCCAGGCGCAGGCCGAGTTGCGCAACGCGCAGTCTAATTTTGAGCGAACCCGCGATTTGCAAAGCAAAGGCTTTGTCAGCGCCGCCGCTTTGGACACGGCAGACGCCCAACTCAAAGGCGCCCAGGCCGGGCGCGACCAAGCCACCGCAGGCGCGGCACAGTCAGCGCTGGCGCAGGGTTTCACCCGCGTGACGGCGCCTTTTGATGGCTGGGTGCTGCAAACCCATGCCGAGGCGGGCGATCTGGCTACCCCCGGCAAACCACTTTTGACCTTGTATGCGCCCTTGCCTTTGCGCGCCGTGGTGCAAGTACCCGTGTCGCGCTCAGGCGTGGCCCGCGCTGCGGGTGCCGTAGAGGTGCTGGTGCAAAACGGGGGCAACTCAAAATGGATTCGCCCCAGCACCACCAGCAGCGTGCCCACGGCTGATGCGGTGTCTCAAACCATTGAATGGCGCCTTGAATTGCCCACCGAGACCGCCAATGCCTTGTTACCCGGACAGCAAGTGCGCGTGCGCTTTACCGGCGGCCAGACCGAGCGCAGCGTGGTGCCGGCTTCGGCCATTTTGCGTCGGGGTGAGTTGACGGCTGTGTACGTGGCCTCTGCCAAAGGCTTTCTCCTGAAGGCCGTACGCCTGGGGGCTGACCACGGGGCGGAGGGCGTGGAAGTGCTCGCCGGTCTGGCGGCAGGTGATCGCGTGGCGCTCGACCCCGTGAAAGCCGGTCTTCAAGGCGCCCAGGCAGCCCAGTGAGCACATGACCTATGAGCACGAAAAATAAAACAACTTTAGGCGTCTCAGGGCGCATCGCCGCGGCGTTTCAATCCAATGCGCTCACGCCTTTGCTGGCGCTGGTAGCTTTGCTATTGGGCTTGTTTGCCGTATTGGTGACCCCGCGCGAGGAAGAACCGCAAATTAACGTGACGATGGCCGACGTCCTGATTGCCTTCCCCGGCGCCAGCAGTGCCGATGTGCAAAACATGGTTGCCCGCCCTGCTGAGCAGGTGCTGAGCCAAATTGCGGGCATCGAGCACACCTACTCAGTGGCCCGCCCCGGTTTGGCTGTGCTCACGGTTCAGTTCAAGGTGGGCGTGCCGCGCACCGAAGCGCTGGTGCGCTTGTATGACGTGCTCAACGCCAACCAGGATTGGCTGCCGCGCGACCTGGGCACGCTGACCCCCATCGTGAAGCCCAAAGGCATTGACGATGTGCCCGTGCTGGGCGTCACCCTGTGGGGCAAAGAGGCTTTACCAGCGTTTGAGCTGGAGCGCGTGGCGCATGCGCTAGAGGCAGAACTCAAGCGCGTGCCCGGCACGCGCGAGGTTAAAACCATTGGCGGCCCTGGCCGTGCGGTGCATGTCTGGCTGGACCCGGTGCGCCTGCGCGAGCGCGGTGTGGATGTCATGACCCTCAAGCAGTCCTTGAGCGCCGCCAACTTTGGCATGCCTTCGGGCGCGGTGCTGGAAGCATCCCCCAAATCAGCGCAAATGCTCACTGTTGAAACCGGTGATTTTTTGCGCACCGAGCAAGACGTGGGCGACTTGGTGATAGGCGTCAGCAAGGGCTTGCCGGTGTATTTGCGGGAAGTAGCACGAATCGAATCTGGCGCGCAAATACCCCAGCGGTTTGTCTGGCACACGCCTGGTGGTGACTCCGCTCAGGCGGGCAGTGTGAACCCGGCCCTCACGCTAACCGTGACCAAAAAACCGGGTGAAAACGCCGTGGATGTGTCGCGGGCCGTGCGTGAGCGCATCAGCGCCTTGGGCAACACCGTGATTCCAGCCAACATCGAGGCCAGCATCACCCGCGACTACGGCGAAACCGCCGCTGAAAAAGCCAACAAGCTGATTCAAAAACTAGCTTTTGCCACCGGCTCGGTTATTTTGCTGGTGGGGCTGGCGCTGGGTCGGCGTGAGGCCGTCATTGTGGGCGCTGCCGTTATTTTGACGCTGACCGCCACGCTGTTTGCCTCTTGGGCCTGGGGCTTTACGCTCAACCGGGTGTCTTTGTTTGCGCTGATTTTCTCGATCGGCATATTGGTGGACGACGCCATTGTGGTCGTTGAAAACATCCACCGCCATCAGCAACTCACCCCTGAGGCCACGCTCAAAGACATCATTCCCCGCGCGGTGGATGAGGTCGGTGGCCCCACGATTTTGGCGACCCTGACCGTGATTGCCGCCTTGCTGCCGATGGCGTTTGTGTCGGGCTTGATGGGCCCGTACATGAGCCCGATTCCGATCAACTCCAGCTTAGGTATGGCCTTGTCTTTGGCGATTGCGTTCACCGTCACCCCTTGGCTGGCGCTGAAATTGATGAAGTCACACAGCCACGGACCTGAGGCAAAAGCCCAAACCAAGGGACTCGGCCCCAAGCTGCAAACCTTGTTTACCCGCGTGCTGACGCCCTTGTTGAACAGTGCCCGCAAGCGCTGGTTGCTGCTGGGCGGTATTTTGGCCGCCCTAGCGCTCTCGGTGGGCCTGGTGCTGGTGCAGTGGGTGGTCTTGAAGATGCTGCCGTTTGACAACAAGAGTGAGTTTCAAGTGGTGGTGGAAATGCCCGCAGGCACGCCGCTGGAAAACACCGCCGCCACGCTCAACGAGCTGGGCGCTTTTCTGGCCCAGCAGCCCGAAGTGCTCAACCTGCAAGCCTACGCAGGCACGGCCTCGCCCATCACCTTCAATGGGTTGGTGCGCCAGTATTACTTCAGGTCCGAGGCCGAGCAAGGCGACCTGCAGGTGAACCTGGTGGACAAAAAACACCGCAGCGAAAAGAGCCACGCCATTGCCCAGCGCCTGCGCCCAGCACTGGAAAAAATTGGCCAAAAATACCAGGCTCGCATCAAAGTGGTGGAAGTGCCGCCCGGCCCCCCCGTGATGTCGCCCTTGATGGCCGAGGTCTATGGCCCCGATGAAGCGGGTCGCCAAGCCTTGGCCACCCGAGTCGCGAAAGCGTTTGCAGATACGCCAGACATCGTGGGCATCGACACCTCTTTGAAAGAAAACGCGCCGCGCGCCTACTTGCGCGTGCGTCGTCAGCGGGCCGAGTCGCTGGGCATTCCGGTGGCGGTCATTGCGCAAAGTGCGGCCATGGCGCTCTCAGGTGCCGATGTGGCTTACCTGCACGATGGCCAGTCCAAATACCCCATTCCCGTGCGCCTGCAACTGCCGCAAACCTCACAGGTAGGCTTGGACACTTTGCTGGCCCTGCCCTTGCGTGCGGCCAACGGTCAAATGGTGCCCTTGTCTGAACTGGTGGCGGTGGTACGCGGCACCATTGACAAACCCTTGTTTACCAAAGACCTGCAAGGCGTGAGCTATGTATTTGGCGACATGGCGGGCAAGCTCGACTCGCCTTTGTACGGCCTCTTTGCCATTCGCGGCAAACTCAAAGACGCGGCCTTGCCCGGCGCAGGTGATTTGGGCGAATACTGGATTCACCAACCCGCTGACCCCTACCGCCAGTACGCCATCAAGTGGGATGGCGAGCTGCAAATTACCTATGACACCTTCCGTGACATGGGCGCTGCCTACGCGGTCGGCCTGATTCTGATTTACCTGCTGGTGGTGGCGCAATTTCGCAGCTACCTCACGCCGCTGGTCATCATGGCGCCGATTCCGCTCACCATCATTGGCGTTATGCCTGGCCATGCGGTGATGGGCGCGCAGTTCACCGCCACCTCCATGATCGGCATGATTGCGCTGGCCGGCATCATCGTGCGCAACTCTATTTTGCTGGTGGACTTTATTGAGCTTCAAGCCGCACAAGGCATGACCTTCAAAGAGGCGGTGATTTCGTCAGCAGCGGTTCGGGCCCAGCCCATTGCCCTGACCGGCCTCGCGGCCATGATTGGTGCCTTCTTCATTCTGGATGACCCGATTTTTAACGGCCTGGCCGTGTCGCTCATCTTTGGTATTTTGGTCTCGACCCTGCTCACGCTGGTGGTCATTCCCGTCCTGTATTACGCCTTGTACCGCAAGCGCATGGAATCGCCCGCAGAGGCGAAAGTTCTTGGCTCTCAACCCCACTAACTCAAGCTGCAGGAGATAAAAAATGGCTCATATCGTCATCATGGGTGCTGGCATTGGCGGCATGCCCGCCGCTTATGAAATCAAAGAGTTGCTGGGCGACGCCCACCGCGTCACGGTCGTCAACTCGACCGATTACTTCCAGTTTGTGCCCAGCAACCCCTGGCTGGCCGTAGGCTGGCGCCAACGCGATGACATCACGGTCGAGATTGCGCCCTACCTGACCAAAAAAGGCATCGACTTCATCGCCAAAGCCGTCACCCAAATTGACGCCGAAGCCAACCGCCTCACGCTCGACGGTGGCGACACGCTGGACTACGACTACCTGGTGATCACCACCGGCCCCAAACTCTCGTTCGCGGAAGTGCCGGGCGCCGGGCCTTTGAACTCCGGCGGCGGGGGCTTTACCCACTCGGTGTGCAGCGTCGAACACGCGATGGAATTCTTTGCCGACTACGAGCACTTCCTCAAAAATCCCGGCCCGATTGTGATTGGTGCCATGCCGGGTGCGAGCTGCTTTGGCCCGGCCTACGAGTTTGCGTTCATCCTGGACACCGACCTGCGCAAACGCAAATTGCGCCACAAAGTGCCCATGACTTATGTGACCAGCGAGCCCTACATCGGGCACCTCGGCTTGGGCGGCGTGGGCGACAGCAAATCGATGATGGAATCCGAGATGCGCAGCCGCGACATGAAGTGGATCACCAACGCCAAGACCACCCGGGTGGAAGAAGGCAAGATGTTTGTCACCCAACTTGATGACCTGGGCAATGTCTATAAAGACCACGAAGTACCCTTCAAGTTGTCCATGATGCTGCCAGCCTTCAAGGGTGTGGACGCGGTGGCCGCCGTGCCCAATTTGTGCAACCCGCGTGGCTTTGTGCTGATCGACGAGTACCAGCGCAGCAAGGCGTACAAAAACATTTTCTCGGCTGGCGTTTGCGTGGCGATTCCACCGGTGGAGGTCACCCCTGTGGCTACCGGCACACCCAAAACTGGCTACATGATCGAGAGCATGGTGGGCGCCATTGCGCACAATATTGTGGATGAATTGAATGGCCGAACCCCCAGTGCCAAAGGCACCTGGAATGCCATTTGTCTAGCCGACATGGGCGACACCGGCGCCGCCTTTGTGGCGCTGCCGCAAATCCCCCCGCGCAATGTCAACTGGTTCAAAAAAGGCAAGTGGGTGCACTACGCCAAGATTGCCTTTGAGAAGTATTTCATCCGCAAGATCAAGACTGGTAACTCGGAACCAGTTTATGAAAAGTACGTGCTCAAGTTCTTGGGCATTCATCGCGTCAACAAATAAATTTTTCTTTTTTAACCTTAGGAGTTTTCCCATGACCGTTCAACGCTATATCCTCGTTTTCGCCGGTGCCTTCATCATGATTTCACTGGCGCTGGGCATCGAAGCCAGCCCCTTCTTTGTCAGCAAGTGGGCACTGGCCTTTACGACTTTTGTCGGCGCCAACTTGTTTCAGTCCGGCTTTACCAACTTTTGTCCTCTGGGCATCATCCTCAAAAAACTGGGCGTGCCTGAGTCCAAAATTGGCTGCGCCAACTGATTGACCGACCAAACCCATGAGCGAATCCCTTGTTCACGTTCAGCTGGTTCAAAGACAGGACTACCAGTTTGATATTCAATTTGGTGCCGGCATTCCCCCCGTCATGGGAGATGAACCAGCCCCCTTGGGCGCCGGTCTTGGCCCGTCGCCGGTCCAGCTACTTGCTGCGGCGGTGGGCAACTGCTTGTCAGACTCGCTGTTGTTTGCACTGCGCAAGTTCAAACAAGCGCCTGAACCCCTGCACTGTGATGTGCGCGCCGAGGTAGGCCGAAACGCCGAGGGGCGCATGCGTGTGCTGCAGATCAACGCCACGCTCACGCTGGGTGTGCCTGCCGCCGGGTTGCAACACTTGGACCGTGTGCTGGACCAATTTGAGGCCTATTGCACAGTCACCCAAAGTGTGGGGCAAGGCATTCCGATCGGCATTGAAGTGCTCGACAGCCTAGGCACCGTATTAAAGCGAAAATAACCGTTTTAAAGGAAATCAACATGACCACGCTGACGGATGCTGCCGCCCGAACCGACCTCCTTAACCGCCTCAAACGCGCTGAGGGGCAGATCCGGGGCGTGCAACGCATGATTGAGGAGGGCGAGAACTGCCTGAAAATCGGGCAGCAGTTCTCAGCCGTGCGCAAGGCGCTGGACAGCACTTACATGCGCATGACGCTCTGTTTTATGGAGCAGGAACTCGCAGCGTGTATGCAGCCCGACGACACCCAAAAGGCCGGCATTGAGCACATGCTCAAAGACATGGAAACGATGCTGGCCCGGATGGGTTAAAAATCAAACTGTAATAACGCCGCCGCCCAAACACACCTCGCCGTCGTACAGCACAGCCGACTGGCCGGGGGTCACGGCCCACTGTGGCTCGGGGAAGCTGAGCTTGAAACTGTCATCAACCGCGCCTGACAGCGCACACGGTGCATCGGCTTGCCGGTAACGGGTTTTGGCTGTGAACTGGCTGCCCAAGGGCGCGCTGCCCGCCACCCAACTGGCGTCTTTGGCGCTGAGTTCATGCGAGAGCAGCCACGGATGGTCGTGGCCTTGCACCACCCACAGCGTGTTTTTCTCCATGTCTTTGCGCGCCACAAACCACGGGCTGTGCTCGCCGCCGCCTTTTTGCGCGCCTTTGGCCTTGAGCCCGCCAATGCCCAGCCCCTGGCGCTGGCCCAGGGTGTAAAAGCTCAAACCCACATGCTGACCAATAGTGCGGCCTTTCTCGTCCTTGATCGGGCCGGGCTCTTTGGCGATGTACTGGTTCAAAAAATCTCGGAAAGGCCGCTCACCAATGAAGCAAATGCCGGTGGAGTCTTTCTTTTTGGCGTTGGGCAAGCCAATTTCCAGCGCAATGCGGCGCACCTCGGTCTTCAACAACTCGCCCACCGGAAACAAGGTGTTGGCCAACTGGGCCTGGTTCAGGCGGTGCAAAAAGTAGCTTTGGTCCTTGGACGGGTCCAAGCCCTTGAGCAGTTCGTGCTTCTGGGTCGCGGCGTTCAGGCGCACGCGGGCGTAATGGCCGGTGGCAATTTTCTCAGCGCCCAAGCGCAAGGCGTGGTCGAGGAAGGCTTTGAACTTGATCTCGGCGTTGCACAAAATATCCGGGTTGGGCGTGCGCCCTGCCTGGTATTCGCGCAAAAACTCGGCAAACACGCGGTCTTTGTACTCGGCAGCAAAGTTGACGTGCTCAATCTCGATGCCAATGACGTCGGCGACCGCTGCGGCGTCCACGAAGTCGATGTTGGAGGAGCAGTATTCGGAGTCGTCATCGTCCTCCCAGTTTTTCATGAAGATCCCGATGACGTCATAACCCTGCTGCTTGAGCAGCCAGGCGGTGACCGCCGAGTCCACGCCCCCGCTCAAACCCACCACCACACGCTGTCCTGAATTTTGCTTTTCCATAGGTGTGAGATTATCCCTGCCATGGAACTACGACAACTCAAATACTTTGTGCGGGTGGTGGAATTGGGCAGCATGAGCCGCGCGGCGCTGGACCTGAACCTGGTGCAGTCCACCCTGAGCCAACAAATCAGCCGCCTGGAGAGCGAGTTGTCCACCCGCTTATTGCAGCGCAGCAGCCAAGGCGTGTCGCCTACCGAGGCCGGTTTGGCATTTTTTCGGGAAGCGCAGCTCGCTTTGCGCCACACCGAGCAGGCCGTGCGCAGCGCCCAGCAGTCGCGCCTGACCGGGACGGTGAGCGTCGGTTTGGCCTCCACCACCGCCTCGGTGCTGGGCGTGCCCATGATGAGCGCCATGCGTGAGCGCTACCCGGATGTGCGCCTGCATTTGGTCGAAAGCATGTCAGGCCACCTGACCGCCATGCTGAACGCACGCCAGCTGGACCTGGCCGTGTTGTTTGACACCGATTCGGCGCGCCGCTGGAGCGTGATGCCGCTGCTGGAAGAAAAACTGTTTTTGATGTCCCCCCGACAAGCCCCCACAGTTGGCGCCAAACCCGCCCCCGCCACCATCAAAATGGCACAACTCAAAGACCTCGCCCTGATTTTGCCCACCGGCTCGCACGGCTTGCGCAGCACAATGGATGCGGCCTTTTTGCGGGCCCGGTTTAAACCCCGGTTGGTCGCAGAAGTTGACTCGCTGGCGATGCTGATGGACGCGGTGAGCGCCGGCTTGGGCCACACGGTGCAGCCCTGGGCCGCCTTGGGCCGCATCACCGAGGCCGAGAAACACTTTGCATGGCGGGAGATCACCGACACCCAGGTTCGCCGCTCCAACGCGCTTTGCAGCTTGTCGGACGACGAGTTGTCGCCGGCCGCCCTGGCCACCCGCGTGGTGCTGGCCGACTGCGCCCGCACGCTGGTGCGCTCTGGCCAGTGGGTGGGTGCGCGGCTGACCCATCACGAATCGTGATGGCGCTATCGACCAAGCGGCCTTCCAAGGCTTAGGACCGCGCGCTATATTGATCCCTGTTTAACAAAGAGCGGAGCGCTTGTGGATCTGGATGTATTGGTCATTGGTGGTGGCAACGCCGCCTTGTGCGCGGCCCTGATGGCGCGCGAGGCGGGCGCCAGCGTGTTGGTGCTGGAAGCAGCGCCCAAAGCCTGGCGCGGTGGCAACTCCGGCCACACCCGCAACCTGCGCTGCATGCATGACGCGCCGCAAGATGTGCTGACCGAGGTTTATTCAGAAGAAGAATTCTGGCAAGACCTGCTCAAGGTCACCGGCGGCCAAACCAACGAGGCACTGGCCAGGCTCACCATCCGTGAGTCTTCGCATTGCCGCGACTGGATGCGCCACCACGGCGTGCACTTTCAGCCCTCGCTCTCGGGCACGCTGCACCTGAGCCGAACCAATGCCTTTTTTATGGGCGGCGGCAAGGCGCTGATGAACGCTTACTACCGCAGCGCCGAGCAACTTGGCGTGCAAATACGCTACGAAGCCCCCGTGGACCGACTCGAACTTGACCAGGGCCGTTTTGTGGCAGCTTACGTGGGTGATGAGCGCATCACCGCCAAAACCTGCGTGCTGGCGGCCGGCGGTTTTGAGTCCAACCGCGAATGGCTGCGCGAGGCCTGGGGCCAAAACGAGCGCGGCGAATGGCCCTCGGACAACTTTGCCATTCGCGGCACCCGCTTTAACCGGGGCGTGCTCCTCAAACATTTGATCGACGCCGGAGCCGACGCCATTGGCGACCCCACCCAAGCCCACATGGTGGCGATTGACGCGCGCGCGCCGCTGTATGACGGCGGCATTTGCACCCGCATTGACTGCGTGAGCCTGGGCGTGGTGGTCAACCGCGAGGCCGAGCGCTTTTACGATGAAGGCGAAGATTTTTGGCCCAAGCGCTACGCCATCTGGGGCCGCTTGGTGGCGCAGCAGCCGGGGCAGGTGGGCTACTCCATCATTGACGCCAAAGCTTTGGGGCGCTTCATGCCGCCCGTATTCCCCGGCACCCAAGCCGACACCTTGCCCGAGCTGGCCGAAAAACTGGGTCTGGACGTCGAAGTTTTCATGAAAACCATCAACGACTACAACGCCGCCTGCCAGCCCGGCACCTTTGACCACGCCGTGCTGGACGACTGCGTCACCGCCGGATTGAGCCCGGCCAAAACCCACTGGGCCCGGCCCATCGACACTGCGCCGTTCTTCGGCTACGCCCTCAAACCCGGCGTCACCTTCACTTACCTGGGCCTGAAAACCGATGAAACCACCGCCGTACGTTTTGGGGGCGCCCCAAGCAGCAACCTGTTTGTGGCGGGCGAAATGATGGCCGGCAACGTGCTCGGCAAGGGCTACACTGCCGGCGTGGGCATGTCAATTGGAACAGCTTTTGGGCGTCTAGCAGGCGTGCAGTCTGCTAGAGCAGCTACACAAACAGGAGCAACTCATGCAAGCGCTTGAAGCCCTGACCCGCGACGCCGTGGCCTTGGCCCGAGGCGAGATCGTGCTGAACGGCGCCGAGACTGAAGTGGCTCGGCAAATGCAAATTTGCAACGCCTGCCGCTACTGCGAAGGCTTTTGCGCCGTGTTTCCCGCCATGACCAAACGCCTGGAATTTGGCAAGGTAGACGTGCACTACCTCGCTAACCTGTGCCACAACTGCGGCGCCTGCCTGCACGCCTGCCAGTACGCGCCGCCCCACGAGTTTGCCGTCAACGTGCCCCAAGCCATGGCGCAAGTCCGCCTGGAAACCTATGTCGACTACGCCTGGCCCCCGGCGCTTGGCGCACTTTACCGGCGCAATGGCTTGGTCGTCTCTTTGGCGCTGGCAGCCGGTCTGGCGCTGTTTCTGCTGCTGGCCATCGCGCTCAAAGGTCCGCTGTTTCAGGCCCCAACACCGGGCAGTTTTTACGCCATCTTCCCGCACAACCTGCTGGTGTCCCTGTTTGCGCCGATCTTTCTGTGGGCCGCGCTGGCCCTCGGCTTAGGCGTGCGGCGGTTCTGGCGCGAGATCAACCATGGCACGCAGGGAACCGAAAATCTTGGCGGCGAAACGGCGGTCAATACCCCCGCCGCCCGCGAAGCCGCGCTCTCGGCACTCAGCCTTAAATACCTGGACGGTGGCCACGGCGAAGGCTGCAACAACGAAGACGACGCCTGGACGCCCTGGCGCCGTCGCTTCCACCACGCCACGTTTTACGGCTTTATGCTGTGCTTTGCCGCCACCAGTGTGGCCACGCTCTACCACTACCTGATGGGCTGGCAAGCGCCTTACAACTTGCCCAGCCTGCCCAAAGTGCTGGGTGTGGTGGGTGGGCTCAGCCTGTTGATCGGCACCGCCGGGCTGTTTCAACTCAAGCTCAAACGCCACCCCCTGCATGGCGATGCGGCGCAAAAGCCGATGGACTACGGCTTTATTGCCTTGCTGTTTTTCACCAGCGCCACCGGGCTGGCGCTCTGGCTGGGGCGCGACAGCGTGGCTTTGTCGCTGCTGCTGGCGGTGCACCTGGGCGTGGTGATGGCGCTGTTTGCCACGCTGCCCTACGGCAAGTTTGCCCACGGCATTTTCCGCAGTGCCGCGCTGCTCAAGTGGGCGGTCGAAAAACGCCAGGCCAAACCGGCTGGTCCGGGCGGCGAGTGAGCGTTACATTTCATCATCTTGCGTCCATGAACCTTTGAAAGAATAACTATGAAAACACTTAAAAGCACCCGCCTCTGGTCAGCAGCGCTCATTTTGCTTTCCGCCTGCATCACGTCGGCGCAGGCGCAGGACTTCCCGCCGAAAAAACCCGTGAGCCTGGTGGTGGGCTTTGCCGCCGGGGGCGCTGCCGATACCGCCGCGCGCCTGATTGCCAAAAAACTCTCAGAGAACATCGGGCAGTCGGTCATTGTGGACAACCGGGCTGGCGCTGGGGGCAACATTGCCCATGCTTATGTGGCCAATGCGGCCACCGATGGCTCGGTTTTACTGTTTGGCTCGGTCGGGCCTTTGACCATTGCCCCGCACCTGATGAAGCTCAACTACGACCCCGTGCGCGACCTCGCCCCCATCACCATGGGCGTGAACTTTCCCAACGTGCTGGTGGTGCATGCGGGCGTCAAGGTGAAAACTTTGGCCGAGTTTGTGGCCTTGGCCAAGAAAAAACCAGGCTCGCTGGATTTCGCCTCCACCGGACCCGCCTCGGCCTCGCATCTGGCGGGCGAGTTGTTCAACGTGCAGGCCGGCATTGACACCGTGCACATTCCTTACAAAGGCGGCGCCCCGGCCATGCAAGACCTGCTGGGCGAGCGGGTGGCGGCGTATTACTCGACACCTTCTACAGCAGGCCCGTTCATCGAGTCAGGCAAGTTGGTGGCGCTGGCCACCACCGGGCTGACCCGCCCAGCCTTCATGCCCAACGTGCCGACCATTGCCGAGTCTGGCTACCCCGGCTTCAACGCTACGAACTGGTACGCTTTTGTGGGACCGGCCAAAACGCCCAAAGTCATTCTGGACCGCTGGAACCTGGAGTTGGTCAAAGTGCTCAACGCACCGGATGTGCGCGAACAACTCCTTAAACATGGCCTGACCCCCATGCCCGGCACCCGCGATGAATTGGCGCGCTATATCGCCAGCGAATCCGCCACCTGGGGCCGCGTCATCAAAGCCCGCAAGATCACGGCGGAGTAAGTCGGGACGGGGGGCAATTGGCTGACATTCAGCGCCCCCGAGCCGATGGATGACCCGGTTCAGCCGATACGCGCTCAAGAATTTGATCGATCAAGGACAGCAATGACCAACCCGCTTTTGAAATCTGGCCCAAACTTTGCTGTTGATGGGGCGCGAGGGGCGGCACCTCCGACTCAAGGATTTGGGAAAAGCCAAGAATGGCGTTGAGCGGGGTGCGCAACTCATGGCTCATGTGGGAGAGGAAATCAGACTTGGCCTGGTTGCCCTTCTCGGCCAGGATTCGGGCCTTGTCGAGCTCGGTATTCCTGTCTTGCAAAGCCAGCGCCAGGTCTGATCGTTCAGCTTCAATTTTTTTACGCGCATTGATGAGGGAGCCAACGCCACGATAGCCTGCAAACTGACCCTGCGCATCAAAATATGGTCGTCCAGACACCATCATCCAAGCAGTCATTCCGGCATTGGTTCTCACCTGAAATTCAAAATCCCGGAAGTTCAAGTGCGCCTCACGTTGGGAGATGTGCGCTTTCATGACGTCAGGGGGATTCAGCGATCCCAATCCCGGAATATCCATGGGGTGCTTGCCAAGCAACTGCTGCGGGCTCAGCCCATAGGCTTGCTCGAAGTTTTCTGAAAAGTAACTGAAGCGGTGCTGTGCGTCAGTCTCCCAACTCCAGTCGGAGGCGCACATAGAAAAGTCCCGCGCACGCGCCTCATCTCGGCGCAAAGTTTCTGTCATCGCTTCGGCCATTGCTTCGGCGCGCCTTCGACCCGTGATTTGCTGGCGCATCAGCAGGGCGAGCAAGACACTTAAAAGTGCGCCCGCGCCCAAAGTCAACTTGACAGGTGAGTAGTCAATGGTGGCTTCAAATTGAGACGTGCTATTTACACGCAAAGTAAGCGCGCGGCCCATGAGCACGAGCGGCTGGGTATGGGAAAAGCGATGCCCAAGGGAAGGCGTAGGCAGGTTCGCGAGTTGGGCCTCGGGATGACTGGAATCAAAAAGCAATGGACCCCCTCGGGCGCCGGCATCGTCGAGCAGATCAAAACTCACCCGCTTGTCCAGAACGTCAGGCATGGTGTCAAACAATTCGGAAAGCACGATTGGCGCGAAGAAGAGGCCCAACAAAGTCGAGCGACGCAGTTCCACCATACTGGGATTGGCCCCGTTTTGGTACACGGGAGTCAACATCAGCATGCCAGCGCTGTGTTGCAGGTCTTGCACCAGGGCCAGCGATGGTGTGAGGGTGGGCTGGCCCGTGTCAACGGCTCGCTGAATCGCAGCGCGCCGCAAGCTTTCAGAGCCCATATCTAAACCCACTGATCCAATATTGTGTGCCAGTGGCTCAATGAACTTGGAAACATACAAATCATCGTGCCCACCATCCTCCAGGGTGCGAATGGCGAACTGGGGCGCCTCGTCGGCCTTTACAGAGGCCAGGAAGGCGCTCAGCTCAGAGCGCTGAACGTGCTGAATAAAGCCCATCCCCCGCACACCGGTGAATTCATTGGGCAAGTCGCGTGCCGCCACGTAGGCGCGAAACTCTGCGCGGGTCAAGATTTTTTGCTTGGCCGCCATGGCCGCCTTCAGGCCATTCAAGCCATAGATCGGCAAGTGCAAACGCCGTTCAACCTCAGTGGCCAAACGCCCCGCACGGTGCTGGAATTCAGCCTCTGCCAGTCGGTCGGTGTCATTCTTTTGCCATAAGCCAATAGCAGCTGTCAGACAAAGTCCCAAAAAGAAAAGGAGCGCTGGCAGCCGGATGTATTGGCGCAGGAGCGCTTCACGCTTGAGCAAAAGCGGCGAAGAAGGCGAGGTCATGGAACATTCCTATATTTTCCGCAAGGGTGTAAGTCCCTGAGCGGTGCCGCTGGATACGTCCCATTTGCCTTGGTGTCGGCAAGAATGAACACACTAAACCAAAATCATTATCAATGACTTTATCGTTATGTTCGCATAATTAATTGGAGATAGTTGCTATTTTTTTCTACAGCATCACCGCTGCATCGGTATAAATGAGCGCCATCGGAAAGCGCTGCCCTGCCAGATAGTCTTCCATGCAGCGAACCACCAGCGGGCTGCGGTGCCGGTCGCTGCTGGCACGAATCTCATCGGGCGTCATCCACAAGGTGCGCACGATGCCGGTGTCCAGCGCGCGGCCCAACTGCAAATCGCCCAATGAGCCACAGAAGGCAAACCGCAGGTAGGTAATGTCTTCGCCGGTAATTTCGCGTTGAAAACGCGAAAGGTAAACGCCCACCAAGGCGGTTGGCGTAAATAAATGCGCGGTTTCCTCCAGTGCCTCACGGGCGCAGCCCTCAGCGGGCGATTCGCCGGGGTCCAGGTGGCCGGCCGGGTTGTTGAGCCGCAGGCCTTCGGGCGTGTGCTCTTCAACCAGCAAAAATTTGCCGTCGCGCTCCACAATAGCCGCCACGGTGACACTGGGTTTCCATCGATTAGTCATGGCTGATTATGCGCAAATTTGGAGCACTCACTGCGCCTGACAAACAGGTGACAACGCTGGTTTGACCTGATTCAAAAGGCAAAAAACTCATGTAAGCTTATGGGCAGGTCTAATTTTGACCACCCTACATTTGAGGAGCCTGCTCATGCAGATCGGCGAACCCACAAAAACACCCGTGGGCGACACCCCCGCGTCCCCCTCTTTGCCCTCCGGCACAGGGCAGCGCATAGGCGTTCCACGGGAGATTTTCCCTGGCGAAAAACGTGTCGCCACCATGCCTGAAGTAGTGCAAAAGCTCATCAAGCTCGGGTTTTCGGTCGCCGTTGAATCCGGCGCGGGCGATGAGGCCAATGTCAGCGACGAGGCTTACCTCGCCGCCGGCGCCACCGTCATTGAAGGTGCCGCCCAGCTCTGGGCCAGCTCGGACATGGTCTTCAAAGTGCGCGCCCCCACCGCTGCCGAAGTCGCGCTGATGCGTGAAGGCAGTACGCTGATCAGTTTCATCTGGCCGGCGCAAAACCCCGAACTCATGCAGCTACTGGCGGCTAAAAACGTGACCGTGCTGGCGATTGATGCCCTGCCCCGCATGCTGAGCCGGGCGCAGAAGATGGACGCGCTAACCTCCATGGCGGGCGTGACCGGCTACCGCGCCGTGATTGAAGCCGCCAACGCGTTTGGCCGCTTTTTCAATGGCCAAATCACGGCGGCAGGCAAAGTCCCCCCCGCCAAGGTGTTCATCGCCGGTGCCGGTGTGGCGGGTTTGGCCGCTATCGGCACTGCCGCTGGTCTGGGCGCCATCGTGCGCGCCAACGACACCCGCGCCGAGGTGGCCGACCAGGTCACTTCCCTGGGTGGCGAATTCGTGAAGGTCGATTACGAGGAAGAGGGCGGCGGCGGCGGCGGTTATGCCAAGGTCATGAGCGAGGGCTTCCAGCAGGCCCAGCGCGCCATGTACGCCAAACAGGCCCGGGAGGTGGACATCATCATCACCACTGCGCTGATTCCCGGCAAGCCCGCGCCCAAGCTGATCACGGCCGAGATGGTCATGAGCATGAAGCCGGGCAGTGTCATTGTGGACATGGCCGCCGAACAGGGCGGCAATTGCGAGCTGACCGAACCCGGCAAGACCGTCGTCAAGCACGGTGTGACCATTGTGGGTTACACCGACCTGGCCTCGCGCCTGTCCACGCAGTCCTCCACGCTGTATGCCAACAACCTGTTTCGCCTGGCTGAAGAGCTGTGCAAAACCAAAGACGGTGTCATCAACGTCAACATGGAAGACGATGCCATTCGCGGCCTGACGGTGGTGAAGCAAGGCCAAATTACCTGGCCAGCCCCAGCACCCAAGTCGGTACCGGCGGCTGCAGCCAAACCAGCGGCATCTGCTGCGCCTGCGGCCAAGAAAGCGCACGGCCACGGTGGGGCCAGTGAGCCGATGGCGGGCAACAAGTTGGCCATCATGTTTGGGGTGACAGCCGCCTTGTTCTGGTTTATCGGTGCCAACGCCCCGGCGGCCTTTTTGGCCCACTTCACGGTGTTTGTATTGGCCTGCTTTATTGGCTACATGGTGGTATGGAATGTCAAACCCGCCCTGCACACGCCACTGATGAGCGTGACCAACGCCATCAGCAGCATCATTGCCATTGGGGCGCTGGTGCAAATATCACCCATCACAGGGGCCACCGGGCGACCCGATGAGTTGATCCGATGGGTGGCGGCAGCGGGCATTGTGCTCACGGCCATCAATATGTTCGGCGGCTTTGCCGTGACCCAGCGCATGCTGGCCATGTTTCGTAAATAAAGGAGACGCTTGATGTCTGCAAGTCTGGCTACGGTCTCCTATATTGGAGCCACGATTCTTTTTATCCTGAGTTTGGGCGGTTTATCCAACCAATCCACCGCGCTGCGCGGCAACCTCTACGGCATGATCGGCATGGCTATTGCCGTGTTCGCCACCGTGCTCGGCCCCAAGGTGAGCGGGTTTGCCAGCTACGCCTGGATCATCGGCGCCATGCTGGTCGGTGGGGCCATTGGCCTGTATGCCGCGCGCACGGTGCAAATGACGCAAATGCCTGAGTTGGTCGCGCTCATGCACAGCATGGTCGGCCTGGCCGCGATGCTGGTGGGTTTTGCCACCTACATTGACACCTCGATTCCCCTGAGTGGCGCTGAAAAAGCCATTCATGAGATGGAAATCTACATCGGCATCCTGATTGGCGCAGTGACCTTTGCGGGCTCGGTGATTGCCTTCGGCAAGTTGTCTGGCCGCATTGGGGGCAAAACCCTGCTTTTGCCTGGGCGCCATTACATGAATCTGGTTGGTTTGTTGGTCGTCATCTATTTTGGCCGTGAGTTTTTACATGCCGAGACCATGGCAGCCGGCATGACGCCGCTGCTGGTGATGACGGCCATTGCCCTGCTTTTTGGCGTGCACATGGTGATGGCCATTGGCGGTGCCGACATGCCGGTGGTGGTGTCCATGCTCAATAGCTATTCCGGCTGGGCGGCGGCGGCAACAGGCTTTATGTTGTCCAACGACTTGCTGATTGTGGTGGGTGCACTGGTCGGCTCCAGCGGCGCGATTTTGTCGTACATCATGTGCAACGCCATGAACCGAAGCTTTATCAGTGTGATTGCCGGGGGTTTTGGCACCACAGCGGTCAAACCCAAAGCCACGGGCGATGCCGAGCAGCCTGTAGGCGAAGTGAGCCCGATCAACGCGCTGGAAACCGCCGAGATGCTGCGCGAAGCCAAGAGTGTGGTGATCGTGCCGGGCTACGGCATGGCCGTGGCGCAAGCCCAGCACACGGTGTTCGAGATTACGAAACACCTGCGCGCCCAAGGCGTCAACGTGCGCTTTGGCATTCACCCGGTGGCAGGACGCATGCCCGGCCACATGAACGTGCTGCTGGCCGAGGCCAAAGTGCCTTA
The DNA here is from genome assembly GCA_947372745.1 of Comamonadaceae bacterium. GTDB lineage: Bacteria > Pseudomonadota > Gammaproteobacteria > Burkholderiales > Burkholderiaceae_C > Rhodoferax. The sequence continues at coordinate 24,900 of CANBUY010000012.1, forward strand.
CGACATTGTGTTTGAGATGGACGAGTTGAACGACGACTTCCCCGCCACCGATGTGGTGATGGTGATCGGCGCCAACGACATCGTGAACCCGGCCGCCCAAGACGACCCGACAAGCCCGATTGCCGGCATGCCGGTTCTAGAGGTCTGGAAAGCAAAAACTTCGATCGTGATGAAGCGCAGCATGGCCTCGGGCTATGCCGGCGTGGACAACCCGCTTTTCTATAAGGAAAACAACCGCATGCTGTTTGGCGATGCCAAGAAGATGCTGGATGAAGTGTTGACGGCCCTGCGCGCCTGATCTGAATTTTGACTATTGGAGACCCACAATGACCGATCGTATTTGGCTAAAGAGTTACCCCCCTGGTGTCCCCGCTGACTTGGATACCTCGCAGTACCCCTCACTCGTGGCCTTGATGGAGGAGAGCTTCAAAAAGTATGCCGATCGCACCGCCTACAGCTTTATGGGTCGGGATGTCACGTTCGGGGAAACCGATAGCCTGAGCGGGGCCTTTGCCGTCTATTTGCAAAGCCTGGGTCTGGTCAAAGGCGACCGTGTCGCCATCATGATGCCCAATGTGCCGCAGTACCCAGTGGCGGTGGCCGCTATCCTGCGGGCGGGCTTTGTGGTGGTGAATGTCAACCCTTTGTACACGCCACGCGAGTTGGAACACCAGCTCAAAGACTCAGGAGCCAAGGCGATTGTCATTATTGAGAACTTTGCCGCCACGCTGGAGAAGTGCATTGCCAACACGCCGGTCAAACATGTGGTGCTGTGCGCCATGGGCGATCAGCTTGGTTTGTTAAAGGGCACGCTGGTCAACTACGTCGTGCGCCATGTGAAAAAGATGGTGCCCGAGTTCGTCCTGCCCAACGCCATTCGCTTCAATGCAGCCGTAGCGCAGGGCAGCAGCGGTTCGCTCAAAAAACCGACCATCAGCCATGATGATGTCGCCGTGCTGCAGTACACCGGTGGCACCACTGGCGTCTCCAAGGGCGCCGTGCTGCTGCACAGCAACGTGATTGCCAACGTGCTTCAGTCCGAAGCCTGGAACCAGCCCGCCATGAAAAAGGTGCCGGCTGAAGAGCAGTTGACGACCGTTTGCGCCTTGCCGCTGTACCATATTTTTGCCTTCACGGTCGGCATGATGCTGTCCATGCGGGCCGGCGGCAAGCTGATTTTGATCCCCAACCCGCGTGATTTCCCGGCCGTGCTCAAAGAGCTGTCCAAGCACACCATTCACAGCTTTCCAGCGGTCAACACCCTGTTTAACGGCTTGGCCAACCACCCCGATTTCGGCTCGGTTGACTGGAGTCATCTGAAGGTATCTTTGGGTGGCGGCACGGCGGTTCAGAGCTCGGTGGCCAAGCTTTGGTTTGAAAAAACCGGCTGCCCCATCTGCGAAGGCTACGGCCTGTCTGAGACCTCGCCATCGGCCAGCTGCAACCCCGTCACGGCCACGGAATACTCCGGCACCATCGGCGTGCCCATTCCCGGCACTTACATGAAGCTGATCGACGATGAAGGCGTAGAGGTGGCCATTGGCCAAACGGGCGAAATCGCCATCAAAGGCCCGCAAGTCATGGCGGGCTACTGGCAGCGCCCGGATGAAACCGCCAAGGTCATGACGCCTGATGGTTACTTCAAATCCGGCGACATCGGGGTGATGGACGAGCGCGGCTACTTCAAAATTGTGGACCGCAAGAAAGACATGATTTTGGTCAGTGGCTTCAATGTCTACCCCACCGAGTTGGAAGACGTGGTGTCCCAACTGGCCGGCGTCATGGAATGTGCCTGTGTGGGCATGCCCGACGACAACACGGGTGAAGCCGTGAAGCTGGTCATCGTCAAGAAAGACCCCGACCTGACCGAAGCCAAAGTGCGCGCCTATTGCCGTGAAAACCTGACCGGCTACAAGCAGCCCAAAGTGATTGAGTTCCGCGACGAGTTGCCCAAAACCCCGGTAGGCAAAATTTTGCGTCGCGAGTTGCGTGGCAAATAATTGACCACCGCCATTCTCAGCGCCCTCGCCGACGAGCAGCGGGGGCTGATCGAGCAGCTAAAGAGTCCCGTGAAAATGCTGCGGGCCGGCCGGGAGTTTTGGTGCGGCGAGCTGTACGGCCACCCGGTGGTGCTGGCCTTGTCAAAAATTGGGAAGGTCGCTGCGGCCACGACCGCCACCACCCTGATTGAGGCCTTCAAGGCCCAGCGCATTGTGTTTACCGGTGTGGCGGGCGGGATTGGCCCGGGGGTGCGTGTGGGTGACGTCGTGGTAGCGACCGAGTTCTTGCAGCACGACATGGACGCCTCGCCCTTGTTTCCCCGCTTTGAAGTTCCGCTGTATGGCCGCACCCTGTTCCCCTGCGACGCCCATTTAAGCGCTCTTCTTTTGGAAGCTGCCCACGCCAGCTGCACAAGCCCAGAAGGCTTATTTAACGTACATAACGCAGAGGCAAATCTGGCCGTCCATTCGGGGCCGATGGCCAGTGGCGACCGCTTTGTCTCAGGGGCGCAAGAATCTCTGGCCCTGCAAAGCGCCCTGCTCTCCCAAGGATTAGTCCCTCTGGCTGTCGAAATGGAAGGCGCCGCGGTAGCGCAAGTGTGTTTGGACTACGGCATAGCGTTTGCGGCCGTTCGGACCATTTCCGACCGGGCGGATGATCAAGCCCATGTCGACTTCCCCCGCTTTGTGCAGGAAGTGGCCAGCGTTTACGCGCTGGCCATCGTTAATAAGCTGATGCAAATGCTACCAAAAAAGTAGCTGCTTAAGCATGTACGCAGGGGGCTAGAGGTCAAAATCACTTAAGCCAACCGCGTTTTCTGAAGTACCACATCGGCACCAGCGCACTACCCACCATCAGCGCCACCGTGTAGGGGTAGCTCCAAGCGCCCAAAAATTCGAGCTCGGGAAACTTCAGGTTCATGCCGTACACGCTGGCAATCAAGGTGGGGGGCAGCAGCGCCACGCTGGCCACCGAGAAAATCTTGATGATCTTGTTCTGGTTGATATTGATGAAACCGACGGTGGCGTCCATCAAAAAGTTGATCTTGTCGAACAAAAACGCCGTGTGCGAATCCAGCGAGTCCATGTCGCGCAAAATTTGGCGGGCTTCTTCAAACTGCTCGCCGTTGAGCATTTTGCTGCGCATCATGAAGCTCACGGCGCGGCGGGTGTCCATCACATTGCGGCGAATGCGCCCGCTCATGTCTTCGTGCCGAGCGATGGCGCCCAGCACTTCACCGGCCAGGTCGTCGGTCATATTGCCTGACAACACTTTGTTACTGACTTTTTCAAGCTCGTCGTAAATTCCTTCGAGCGTGTCGGCGGAATACTCGGCATCGGCGTCAAACAGCTTGAGCAGCACTTCTTTGGCGTCTTCGATCAAGCCGGGCGCCCGGCGGGCGCGCATGCGCAACAAGCGGAACACAGGCACATCTTCATCGTGAATGGAAAACAGCACGCCTTTGCTTTTGAGGGCGTCGTTCTCAAGATTCAGGATAAACGCGACGCGCACCGTGTGGGGTTCGGCGTCATCGGCGACCAAAAAGTCACTTCGGATGTGCAACTCGCCATTGTCCTCTTTGTAAAAGCGGGCGGACTCTTCAATGTCCTCGTCCATCGCGTCTTCAGGGATGGAGAGGCCGTAATACTGCTTGATCCAGCGTTTTTCTTCCAGCGTAGGGGACTCAAGGTCGACCCAGATAGGCTGGAAGTTGGAGAGCTCTTCCAAGGACTCGATCTCTTCCTGAAAGAGTCGACCATTGGCAAGCGAAAAGATGTTGAGCATGACTCACTCCCTTTGAATTAATTGCATCTGGCAAGGCGGGCGGGGGTTCGCTTTCAAGCCCGATGCAGTTAAGGGCGTTGAAAGCTACCGACTAGGGTAGGTTTCCAAGGAGTTTTCTCCGGCTGTAAAGAGAATTAAATTATCGCACTGCGCGGTCAGTCAAGTTGGGCAAGAACGAGTAAAACCCCTGCTTAAAGCACAAAGCAAGGCGTTACACCATGTAAATTCGTAAAGCCGGAGATTTAAAGGCAGGCTTAATTCCACAGTTTGCTGCAGTGCATCAATGAAATAAATTGCGTTTATAAAAATTCAGGCGCATAGTTATTTCAACGGCAAGTCTTTAATTTTTTTGTTTGCCGTGTTGCCTGTTTTTTTAGGCATTTTTTCAACCTTGAGTGCGACTGGAGACTATTTATGAACTTGACGATCAGCGGTCACCACCTTGAAGTTACCCCCGCCTTGCGCAGCTATGTCACGACCAAACTTGATCGAATCATGCGACATTTCGACCAGGTCGTGGATGTCAAAGTGCTCCTCTCTGTCGAAAAACAAAAAGAAAAAGACCAGAGGCAGCGAGCAGAATGCAACATCCATGTCAAAGGTTCCGACATGTTTGCCGAAAGCGCGCACTCAGACCTTTATGCAGCTGTAGATGAACTGGTGGACAAGCTGGATCGGCAAGTGGTGCGCCACAAAGATCGTCTCCAAAACCACCACCATGAGGCACCCAAACGCTTGATGTAACGTCTTGCTCCCGATATCTACCCCAAGGCCGCTTGATCGTTCAAGCGGCTTTTTTGTTCCCAAAATGGCTTGAGTGCATAATTAAACGCAACCTATGAACAGATTAGCCTCCATCCTGCCCCCCGAGCAAGTACTCGTGAGCGTTGACGTCACAAGTAAAAAACGTGCTTTTGAAGAGGCTGGCTTGCTGTTTGAAAATCTTCACGGTCTGAGCCGGTCCTTGGTCACCGACAGCCTGTTTTCCAGGGAGCGACTGGGTTCCACAGGCCTGGGTCACGGTGTTGCCATCCCCCACGGACGCATCAAAGGTCTGAAATCGCCCATGGCGGCCATCATGCAACTGGCCAACCCCATTGGTTTTGATGCGCCGGATGAACAACAGGTCAGCTTGCTCATTTTCCTTTTGGTGCCCGAGGCGGCGACCCAAAAACACCTTGAAATTCTTTCTGAAATTGCTGAAATGCTCAGTGATGCCCCCCTGCGTGACAAACTGCTCACCAGCGAAACCGCCGACCTGCTGCATGGCTTGATTGCAGGCTGGCAGTCAGCGCAACTGGCCTGACCTCCCCAACCCTGAGTTCTTGAGATTGATATGAAGCCTACCGTGGTCAGTGCCGACAAGTTGTTTGAAGAATTCCGCGGCACCCTTAAGTGGGAATGGATGGCAGGCTTGGGCGCCTCAGAGCGCCGATTTGACGAAGTGGCGGTTCGTGCGGCCCGCTCAGGCGCTGATCTGGTGGGTTACCTGAATTACATCCACCCCTACCGGGTGCAAATTTTGGGCGAGCGCGAGATCGCCTACCTGACCAACGCCACCCCGGAAGATTGCGCACGCCGCATCTCCAGAATTGTGACCCTGGAGCCGCCAGCGCTGATTCTGGCCGATGGGCAAATTCCGCCCCCCGGCCTGCTCACCACCTGTGAGCGCGCTCAAATTCCCATGTTTGCCACCGAAGGCTCGTCGGCCTTTGTCATTGATTTGCTGCGCGCCTACCTGTCCAAGCATTTTGCCGACCGCAGCACCATGCATGGCGTCTTCATGGACATTCTGGGGCTAGGCGTGCTGATCACTGGCGAGTCGGGTCTAGGCAAGAGTGAGTTGGGCTTGGAGCTGATTTCACGCGGCAATGGCTTGGTCGCCGATGACGCGGTAGACCTGTTTCGCATCAACCAAGACACGATCGAGGGCCGCTGCCCCGAGTTGCTGATGAACTTGCTGGAGGTTCGGGGCATTGGCCTCTTGGACATCCGGTGCATTTTTGGTGAAACAGCCGTGCGCAGGCGCATGCGCCTCAAACTCATCGTGCACCTGGTACGCCGGGAAACGCTGGAGCGCGACTACGAACGCATCCCCTACGAACCCCTCACCCAAGACGTTTTGGGCGTGCCTGTTCGCAAGGTGGTCATTCAGGTGGTAGCGGGGCGAAATATCGCGGTTTTGGTGGAGGCCGCCGTGCGCAACACCATTCTTCAGTTGAGAGGCATCGACACTTACCAAGAGTTTGTTGAGCGCCACCGCAAAGCGATGGACACCGGCGAGTAATTAATCGCGCGCCATGGGGGCCGGCCGATTGGGGCAAGCTTCTGTATTGCAATGGGCGTAAAGACTTAGCGCATGGTCGGCAATCGTGAAGCCTTTTTGCTGTGCGACATCGTTTTGGCGTTTTTCAATTTCAGCGTCGTAAAACTCTTCAACCCGACCGCAGTCCAGACAAACCAAATGGTCATGGTGCTGGCCTTCATTGAGTTCATAGACCGCTTTGCCGCCCTCAAAATGACTGCGACTCAAAATATCGGCTTGCTCGAACTGCGCCAACACCCGGTAAACCGTGGCCAAGCCCACGTCGGAGCGGCCTTCAAACAAAACGCGAAAAACGTCCTCAGCCGTCATGTGCCGCTGCGTGCCTTTTTGGAAAATTTCAAGTATTTTCAAGCGGGGCAATGTCGCTTTGAGTCCGGTGCTTTTTAGTTCGTCAATAGTCGTCATTCAGGTCTCTCTCTTGCCGCCGGGCAAGTACGCCCAAACAGGCGCAGTCGGTACAATGACTGATCATATCGTCTCGGTAAAGCACCATGTTTAATCTTAAAAAATTCAGCGCACGACTGACCCTGCTCATTGTTGCCAGCGTGAGCCTGGCCGCTTGTGGCAACCTGAATCGGGCCAGCAACAGCGTGGCTGGGCTGGTCACACCGTACAAAATGGACATTGTTCAAGGTAACTTTGTCTCCAAAGAGCAGGCATCAGCCCTTAAAACAGGCATGAGCCGCGCCCAGGTTCGCGACATCATGGGAACGCCCTTGCTCACCAGCCTCTTCCATGCCGACCGCTGGGACTATATTTTCACGTTCAAACGCCAGGGCGTACCCGCCCAAGCGCGCGCCGTGACGGTGTTCTTCAAGGGCGATCTGCTGGATCGGGTTGAAGCAGATCCCCTGCCCACAGAAAACGAATTTGTTGCTTCCCTGGATTCAGGCAAGCAAACCGGGCCCGCCCCACTGCTTGAAATGACGGCTGAAAGCCTTAAAAACTTACCGCCCCCCATCAAGGCGGCACCGCCCAAACCCCTGCCACCCTTGCCTTCGAGCTACCCCCCGCTTGAACCGGCTGCTCGCTAATTTCCGACACGCTTAACCACGAATTTCATGATGAATCGAATTGCTATTGCTGGCGCCTCCGGTCGAATGGGCCAAATGCTGATTGAGGCCGTTCGGGCCGCGCCAGACTGCGAATTGGCGGGCGCACTGGACATCGCGGGCAGCCCCGGCATTGGACTTGATGCATCGGCCTTTTTGGGCCAACCCTGCGGCGTGTCGATCGCGGCTGACCTGGCCTTGGGCCTTAAAAATGCCCAAACCCTGATTGACTTCACGCGACCCGAGGGGACGCTGGCTCATTTGCGTGTTTGCCGCGAACTCGGCGTCAACATGGTGATTGGCACCACCGGTTTCACTGATGCCCAAAAGGCAGAGATCGCCGCTGCGGCTCAGGATATCGCCATCGTGATGGCGCCCAATATGAGCGTGGGCGTGAATGTCACCCTCAAACTGCTGGAAATGGCGGCGAAAGCACTGTCCACCGGCTACGACATCGAGATTATTGAAGCCCACCACCGCCACAAGGTGGACGCGCCCTCGGGCACGGCTTTAAAAATGGGCGAGGTCATTGCCGACGCCCTTGGGCGCGACCTGAAAGAGTGCGCGGTCTACGCCCGTGAAGGCGTCACTGGCGAACGCGACCCCTCCAGCATCGGGTTTGCCACCATTCGAGGAGGCGACATTGTGGGCGACCACACCGTGCTGTTTGCCGGCATCGGCGAGCGCATCGAGATCAGCCACAAATCATCCAGCCGGGCGACCTACGCGCAGGGCAGTTTGCGCGCGGCGCGTTTTTTGGGTGCACAAAAAACTGGTTTATTCGACATGTTTGACGTTCTCAATCTGAGATGAACGCGGCCGAAGTCTTCCTGAAGGGTGATGGCATCACCCAAGCCGTGACCGTGGTCTTGCTCGCCATGTCGGTAGGGAGTTGGGTCATTATTTTGTGGAAATCATGGCTGCTGCACCGGGCAAGTGCTGATGTGACGCGCTCAATAGCCGCCTTTTGGCAGTCTGCATCCGCCCAAGACGCTGGGGTGAAATTGACCGCTTTTGACCGAAGCGCCCTGGTGACCCCCATGCTGCGGGCCACACACATTGAAGCCAGCGGCACTTTGGCGGCAGCAGGCGACCGGTCACAACAACTGACTCGCGTTTTGCGCAACGCCCTTCAACAATCACTGGCGCAGCTTCAGCAGGGACAGGTTTTCCTGGCCACGGTCGGCTCAACGGCGCCTTTTGTGGGTTTGCTGGGCACGGTGTGGGGCATTTATCACACGCTGATCGGCATGACGGGCGCTGGACAGGTCACCATTGACAAAATCTCAGGCCCGGTGGGCGAGGCCCTCATCATGACGGCAGCGGGCTTGGCGGTCGCTATTCCAGCGGTACTGGCGTACAACGTGCTCGGGCGCTCTATTGGCCGCATTGAAGCGGCGCTTGAAGGATTTGCCCTCGACTTGCGGGAACTCGTCGTGAGCCAGCCCCATTGGCAGGTTTAGGCACAAAGGACGCACACCATGTCTTTTGGCCGTTTGGAACGTACCCCTAGCTCGCCCCCCATGAGCGACATCAACATGACGCCGCTGGTGGATGTGATGTTGGTTTTGCTGGTGATCTTCATGCTCACAGCGCCCATGTTGGCCAGTTCCATCAAGCTTGACTTGCCCCAAAGTGACGCCTCACAGCCCGGACAAGCGGCTCAATTTGTAACCGTGGTTATTGACAAAAGCGGCCAGGTTTTTTTAAAAGACCAAGCCCTTGATCTGAGCCAATTGGCGCAGCAATTAGCCCTCACCGCCCAGTCCAACCCGCAAACCGAGGTGCAACTTCGGGCCGACTCAGCCCTGTCTTATGGCCGTTTGGTCGAGGTCATGGGTGTGGCCCAAAAAGCAGGGCTAAACCGCATCGGTTTTGTGACCGACGAGACATCCGGTAACAAAACTCCCGCCACTCGGACGATCAAGCCTGGTGTCAAACCCTAAAATCAGGCCCTTGGCGATCCTCTGACCGCCTGCGAATGAATTCAAATGCAAGAAAAATACAACCATCTCGACGTCGAAAAAACAGTCCACCGCCAATGGACGGCTGTGGACGCCTACCGCGTGACTGAAAACGCGGTGGATGCCCAAGGCAATCCCAAAAAGAAGTTTTACGCCTGCTCCATGCTGCCCTACCCCAGCGGCAAGCTGCACATGGGCCATGTGCGCAACTACACCATCAACGACATGATGGCGCGCCACCTGCGCATGAACAACTTCAACGTGCTGATGCCGATGGGCTGGGATGCCTTTGGGCTACCCGCCGAGAATGCGGCCCTCAAAAACGGCGTGCCCCCCGCGCAGTGGACGTTCGACAACATCGCTTACATGAAAAAGCAGATGCAGGCCATGGGCTTGGCGGTGGACTGGAGCCGCGAGGTCACCACCTGTGACCCCAGTTATTACAAGTGGAACCAGTGGTTGTTTTTGAAAATGCTGGAAAAGGGCATTGCCTACCGCAAGACCCAAGTCGTGAACTGGGACCCAGTCGACATGACCGTGCTGGCCAATGAGCAGGTGATTGACGGCAAAGGCTGGCGCACCGGCGCCACGGTTGAAAAACGCGAGATTCCGGGCTACTACCTCAAGATCACCGACTACGCCGAAGAGTTGTTGGGCCACGTCAAAACCGGCCTGCCGGGCTGGCCTGAGCGCGTCAAGCTGATGCAGGAAAACTGGATTGGCAAGAGCGAGGGCGTGCGCTTTGCCTTCCCGCATGACATCCGCAATGCCCAGGGGCAGCTGATTGACGACGGCAAGATGTACGTCTTTACGACCCGCGCCGACACCATCATGGGCGTGACCTTTTGCGCCGTGGCGCCTGAGCATCCGCTGGCCACGCACGCCGCCCAGACCAACCCTGCCTTGGCTGCCTTCATTGAAGAATGCAAAAAAGGCGGCACCACCGAGGCCGAACTGGCGGTGCGTGAAAAAGAAGGCATGGCCACCGGCCTGTTCGTCACGCATCCCCTGAATGGCCACAAAATTGAAGTCTGGGTAGGCAACTACGTGCTGATGAGCTACGGCGACGGTGCCGTGATGGGCGTGCCCGCCCACGACGAGCGCGACTTCATCTTTGCCAAAAAATACGATATCGAAATCATCGAAGTGGTGCTGGTCGACGGCCTGACCTATAACTACAACCAGTGGCAAGACTGGTATGGCGACAAGCAACGCGGCGTCACCATCAACTCCGACAGCTTCAGCGGCTTGTCCTTCAAGGACGCGGTCAATGCCGTCAGCCACGCCCTGCAAGTCAAGGGCCTGGGCGAGAAGAAAACCACCTGGCGCTTGCGCGACTGGGGCGTGAGCCGCCAGCGCTATTGGGGCACGCCGATTCCCATCATCCACTGCCCCGAGCACGGCGCCGTGCCGGTGCCTGAAAAAGACCTGCCCGTGGTGCTGCCGCTGGACTGTGTGCCCGACGGCTCGGGCAACCCCCTCAACAAGCACGAAGGCTTTCATGCCGGTGTGGTCTGCCCCATCTGCGGCGTGGCCGCCCGGCGCGAGACCGACACGATGGACACCTTTGTGGACAGTTCGTGGTATTTCATGCGCTACTGCGACCCCCAAAACACCGAGCACATGGTGGCCGAAGGGGCCGATTACTGGATGCCCATGGACCAGTACATTGGCGGCATTGAGCACGCCATTTTGCATTTGCTCTACGCCCGCTTCTGGACCAAAGTCATGCGCGACCTCGGTCTGGTCAAGATCGACGAGCCTTTCACCAAGCTGCTCACACAGGGCATGGTGCTCAACCATATTTACTCGCGCAAAAACGACAAAGGCGGCGTGGAGTACTTCTGGCCGCATGAGGTGGAAGACCAGCCTGATGCCACAGGCAAGGTCACCGTGGCACGCCTCAAATCCGCCAAGGGCGACCTGCCCGCGGGCACGCTCATCACCTACGAAGGCGTGGGCACCATGAGCAAGAGCAAAAACAACGGGGTTGACCCGCAGGATTTGATCGAGAAATACGGCGCCGATACCGCCCGCCTCTACACCATGTTCACCGCCCCGCCCGAGGCCACGCTGGAGTGGAACGATGCAGGTGTGGAAGGTTCTTACCGCTTTTTGCGCCGGGTTTGGAACTTCGGCGCCAAACAAGATGCTATTAATAAAGAAGCTGCTTACGCCATTCCTGCGGGGCCTTCAGCCCTAAAAGGCATCAATTTCAGCAAAGAGGCTAAAACCCTTCGCCTGGAAGTGCACACCGTCTTCAAGCAAATTGATTACGACTACCAGCGCATGCAATACAACACCGTGGTGTCGGGCGCGATGAAGCTGCTCAACGCGCTGGAAGACTTTGCGGACGATGGCTCCAAAGGCAGCCGTGCGGCCTTGTTGGAAGGCTACGGGATCTTGCTGCGCGCCATTTACCCGGCCACGCCCCACCTGACGCACACACTGTGGGCCGAGTTGGGCTATGCCGCCCACTACGGTGATTTGCTGGATGCGTCTTGGCCACAGGCCGACGAGTCGGCCTTGGTTCAAGACGAAATCGAACTCATGCTGCAAATCAACGGCAAGCTTCGGGGCGCCATTGTGGTGCCCACAGGCGCCTCCAAAGAAGAGATTGAGCGCCTGGCGGTGAGCAGCGAGGTGTTTCAGAAGATTTCAGAAGGCGTCGCCATCAAGCGCGTCATTGTGGTGCCGGGCCGTCTGGTCAACGTGGTGATTTGAGGCGACCATGAAGCGCCGCACCACCCTTGCCCTGCTGGGCCAAGCCGGACTCTTGAGCGCTGCGGTGCTGGGTATCTCAGCCTGCGGTTTCAAGCTGCGCGGGAGTCAGGTGTTTGCCTTCTCCAGCTTGGCCGTCATGCCCCAACCGGGTGGCCCGTTAGCGCTTGAGCTGCGGCGCTCCTTTGGCAGCGCCGTCAAAGTGCTGCCGGCTGATGCGCCACTGGCAGAAGCCCAGGTGGTGGTGGACATCTTGCAGGAGTTGCGTGAAAAAGTGGTGGTCGGCACCAACAGCTCGGGCCAAGTGCGCGAGTTGCAACTGCGCCTGCGCTTGAAATTTAAAGCCCGCACGCCGCAAGGCAAAGAGCTGCTGCCCGAGACCGATATCGTGTTGCAGCGCGACCTGAGCTTCAACGAATCAGTGGTGTTGGCCAAAGACGCCGAAGAAGCGCTGCTGTACCGCGACATGCAATCCGATCTGGTGCAGCAACTCATGCGCCGCCTGGCCGCCCTGCCTTATGCAGCTAGCCCCTAACCAGCTCGACGCGCACCTGCAAAAAGGCCTGAAAAGCCTTTATGTGCTGCATGGTGACGAGCCGCTGCTGATTCAGGAAGCCGCTGACGCTATTCGGTCGTTTGCCCGCACCCAGGGCTTCACCGAGCGCAGCTCGCACACGGTGGCCGGCGCGCACTTTTACTGGAGCGAAGTGCTGGCTGCTGGCGGGTCGTTAAGCCTGTTTGCCGATAAACAAATCGTCGAGTTGCGCATTCCGTCGGGCAAACCGGGCAAAGAAGGCAGCACCGCCATTCAGCACCTGGCCGAACAATCGCGCGGCAACGATTCCACCCTGACGATGGTGATGCTGCCGCGTCTGGACAAACTCACCAAAGGCGGCGCCTGGTTTGGCGCTTTAGAGAGTTTTGGCGTCACCATTCAGGTGGAACCGGTCGAGCGCGGCGCGCTCCCGCCGTGGATTGCCCAACGCCTGTCGCGCCAGGGCCAGCGCGTGGCCGCTGGTGAGGCCGGGCAACTCACCTTGCAGTTCTTTGCCGACCGCGTGGAAGGCAATTTGCTGGCCGCGCACCAAGAAATCCAGAAGCTCGCGCTGCTCTTCCCCCCGGGCGAACTGACGTTTGAGCAGGTGGAAGGTGCCGTGCTGAATGTGGCCCGCTACGACGTATTCAAACTTTCCGAAGCCGTGCTGGCCGGCCAAATGGAGCGCGTGCAGCGCATGCTGGAAGGCTTGCAAGCCGAGGGTGAGGCCGAAGTGCTGGTGCATTACACGATGGCCGAAGACATTCGCGCCCTCAAACGCGTCAAAGACGCCCTCAACCAAGGCCGCCCCATGCCCATGGCACTGCGCGAACAGCGCGTGTGGGGCGTCAAAGAACGCTTGTTTGAGCGCGTGCTGCCCCGCTTGAGCGATGCCACACTGGCTGAACTGTTGCAGTCTGCCCACCTGGTGGACGGGATTGTGAAAGGCCTCAAGCAGCCCGACTGGCCCACCAACAACTGGCAAGCGCTGCACCGGCTGGCGATGCGGCTGTGCCAGGCGTGCTTGGTGCAGGCACCGGCGGCGGCTCCCAGAATCAGCCGATGAACGTCCCATTAGTCTTTTAAAAAACCTAATTTGTTGTAGCGCTACAAGCTAACCCATGAGCCATCTGGCACTTCTCATTATCGATATGCAACACGGCATGAGCATTCAAGCGGCTGGCAGTCGAAACAATCACGGTGCAGAGTCAGTGATAGCAGAACTTCTAGGTTGCTGGCGTAAGGTCGGGGCACCTATCGTTCATATACGACACATTTCACGAACCCCAGGCTCATCATTTTGGCCAGGACAACCTGGGGTGGAGTTTCAGGCGCCACTAGCTCCAGTCGGGACTGAACACGTTGTCGAGAAAAATGTGCCAGACGCCTTCATTAACACTGGTCTTGAACGTTGGTTGCACGCCCGTGGCATTGGCCGCGTCGCTATCGTAGGGGTCAGCACAAACAACGCTGTCGAGGCCACCGCACGGAGTTCTGGCAACTTGGGTTTCAAGACATACGTCGTCTCGGACGCTACTTTTGCGTTTGCAAAGCACGACTACGATGAAGTGCCTCGTTCTGCTCAGGAGGTACATGCTATGTCACTAGCCAACCTGCAGGGCGAATACGCAACTATCCTCACCTCGTCGCAATTGAAAAATGTGCTCTAACCACAGGAATATGGACTCCGTCACAACAGCAAATGGCTGAATTGTTCAGCAGATCTGTGCCGTCAGCATTTCTTTCGTGTCCATGTCGAGTATGGCGATCTTCAAGGTGAGTTTGGGTCAAACCGATCCCTTGGCGTATCTGCCAAAATCACCCTATGCGATTAACACCCATTGAACAACAAGTGATTCGAGAGGCCAGCCTGCGTTACTTTGGCGTGCGCCCGCGTCTGTTTGGCTCTCGATTGAATGATCTCAAACTTGGCGGCGATATTGATTTGTATATTGAGGCACCGGTATCCCCCAAGCAAGGGGTTGAGGCCCGATTGCACATGGTGGCGGATATCTGGAAAGCGCTCGGCGAGCGAAAAATTGATGTGGTGGTTAACGCAGGCGGCGAGCAACTGCCAATTTATGAAGTAGCTAAGCGTGAAGGAGTCTTGCTATGAGTTTGCCGCTTGAAGAGGCGCTGCGTCAATGTGAGCGTCATGCCCAACGGATGAGTCGGGCGATGGCTCGAATTCCTTTTCCGCTTGACGGCCATGAGCTGGCCGAAGACAACGAAAACCTGATCACGTTGATTGATCAATTTGTATTTCGCTATACCAAACTGCAAGACACGCTGGGTGAGCATGTGCTGCGGCCGTTTTGCACACAAGTTTTGCTTGAGTTGGTGGAAGATCGGCCTTTAGCCGATGTCCTCGCCTTGTTGGAGCGGCGTGGCTATCTCAGCGCTGACGACTGGCGGATGCAGCGGGCGATGCGCAACGCGTTGACCCATGAATATCTCGAACACTTGACCTGGCAAGCCGAAGCGCTCAACCGAGCCCGCGCGATGAGTCTTCAACTCATAGATTGGCTGGCCCGATTGAAGCTGGAATTTGAACAAAGAAAAACACCATGAACACCCTCAACATCCCCGACTACGCCCAAGCCTTGGGATTTAAGGCTAAACAGGCCTCAGCGCTTATGGCACGTGCTCAAGCAGCTACTAAAAACAAAGCACTTCGCACCCTGGCGTCCTTGCTTCGCAGCAACGTGGCAGCCCTGCAAATTGACAACGCCCGCGACATTGAGCGCGCGATGGCCGCTGGCTTGGCGGCACCGATGGTGGATCGCCTGAAACTCACGCCACAGGTTATTGAGACCTGCGCCCAGGGCTGCGAGCAACTGGCGGCGATGGCGGATGTGATTGGCGAGATCATCGGCATGAAGCAAATGCCCAGCGGTATTCGGGTCGGGCAAATGCGGGTGCCGATTGGCGTGTTTGGCATGATTTTCGAGAGTCGTCCTAATGTGACGATTGAGGCGGCGTCTTTGTCCATCAAAAGTGGCAACGCCTGCATTTTGCGTGGCGGCTCTGAGGCGATTGAATCCAACAAGGCGCTGGCTTTGCTGGTACAACAGGCCTTGCTGGACGCCGGGCTGCCTGAGGACGCGGTGCAACTGGTGCAGATCACCGACCGCGAGGTAGTGGGGCAGCTCATCACCATGCCGCAGTTTGTCGATGTGATCATTCCGCGCGGTGGCAAGGGGCTGATTGAGCGCATCAGCCGGGACGCCAAGGTGCCCGTCATCAAGCACCTGGACGGCAATTGCCATGTGTATGTGGACAACCCGTGCGATCTGGCGATGGCCGTCAATGTGGCCGACAACGCCAAAACCAGCAAATACAGCCCCTGCAACGCGACTGAAAGCCTCTTGGTGGCGCGTGGGGTGGCCGCCCAGTTTTTGCCCCTCATTGGCCAAATTTACACCGCCAAGGGCGTCGAGATGCGCTGCGATGCTGAAGCGCTGGCTATTCTTGAGAAAAATACACCCTCAGCGCCCGTGAGCATTGCTATAGCAGCTACTGATTCAGGAGCAAATGTCTCCCCAAAACTGGCTCTTGCCACCGAGCAAGACTGGTTCGAAGAATACCTGGCGCCCATCATCAGCATCAAAGTGGTGGCGGGGGTGGACGAGGCCATTGCCCACATCAACCAGTACAGCAGCCACCACACCGACGCCATCCTCACGAGGGACCACATGCACGCGCAGCAGTTTTTGCGCGAGGTGGACTCTGCCAGTGTCATGGTCAACACCAGCACGCGCTTTGCAGATGGTTTTGAGTACGGCTTGGGGGCCGAGATCGGCATCTCCACCGACAAGTTCCACGCTCGGGGACCGGTCGGCATTGAGGGGCTGACCTCGCTTAAATACGTTGTGCTCGGTCAAGGCGAAGTGCGGGTGTAAAAAAAGCCCGCTTTTAAAACGAATAGTTGCCCCCAACTGGTTGAAAATAAGGTCAGTCATCTTACTGAATCACCCGCAAAGGACCGCATGGTTCCCCACCTCGTCACCGCCCTTACCGGCCCCATCAATGAACTAGAGCAGCGCGTGCTGGATTCCATGCCTGCCATCGAGCGCTGGTTTCGCCTGGAGTGGATGGAGCACACGCCCCCGTTTTACAGCTCGGTGGACGTGCGCAATGCCGGCTTCAAGCTGGCACCGGTTGACACCAACCTGTTTCCGGGCGGCTGGAACAACCTGACACCGCCCATGCTCCCTTTGGCCGTGCAGGCAGCGATGGCCGCGATTGAGAAGATCTGCCCTGAAGCGCGCAACCTGTTGCTGATTCCGGAAAACAAGGCCAGCAGCACGTTTTACCTTTCCAATGTGGCGCAGTTGCAGCGTATTTTCCACATGGCGGGGCTCAACGTGCGCATTGGCTCGATTGATCCGGCCATCAAAAAAACCACCACCATTGAATTGCCCAACGGCGAAAGCGTGACGCTGGAGCCGGTCATTCGCGGCAAGCGCCGCATTGGCGTCAAAGACTTTGACCCCTGCACTATTTTGCTGAACAACGACCTGAGTGCTGGCGTGCCCGGCATTTTGGAAGAGCTGCATGAGCAGTACCTGCTGCCGCCCTTGCACGCAGGCTGGGCCACACGGCGCAAGAGCAAGCATTTCAAATGCTATGAAGAAGTCGCCAAGCGTTTGGGCAAGTTGCTGGGCGTCGATCCATGGCTGATCAACCCCATGTTTGAGAAGTGCGGTGAAGTCAATTTGGCCGAGGGTGTGGGCATGGACTGCCTGAGCAGCAACGTGGACGCCCTGTTGGCCAAAATTCGCCGCAAGTACAAAGAGTACGGCATCAAGGAAAAACCATTCGTGGTGGTTAAAGCCGACAACGGCTCACACGGCATGGGCATCGTGACGGTGCGCGACGTCAAAGACTTGGCGGCACTGGCTGAAAGAGTCCAAGCCCAAAGTACCAGTGCGCCCGCTTGCGATATTTTGGTGCAGGAAGGCGTGCTGACCAAAGAACGCATGAACGACGCCGTGGCCGAGCCCGTGGTTTACATGATGGACCGCTACGTCGTAGGTGGTTTTTACCGCATTCACGCCGACCGGGGCATTGACGAAAACCTGAACGCACCGGGCTCAAGCTATGTGCCGCTGGCTTTCGAGCAAAGCACCCATTTGCCGCAGCCGGGCGTCAAACCCGGTGCCAGTGCGCCCAACCGTTTTTATATGTACGGCGTGGTGGGGCGTTTGGCCATGCTGGCGGCCAGCTACGAACTCGAAGCGACAGACCCGGACGCCGAGGTTTACGACTAAAGACTACGTAGTTACCACATAAGCGCAGGGCCTGGGATGTTGCAATGCAACAAATTGCGAATTTTTTCTTCCTGGGCTTGCAAATTGAACCCGTAAAGTCGCCGTAAAGGTGCAAAATGGCGTTCCCAATCGGAACGGAACCCCGGCACTTTCAAACCGGGGCGCACTTGTGTCAGCATCCAAATCTTCTCTTACAGCACTTACGCTGGGCGCCATTGGCGTAGTTTATGGCGACATCGGCACCAGCGTGCTATACGCGGTCAAGGAAGTCTTTGGCTCCGGCCATGTGCCCTTTACCCCAGAAAATATTTACGGCATTTTGTCGATCTTTTTCTGGACCTTGACCGTCATCGTCTCCATCAAATACGTGGTGCTGGTGCTGCGGGCTGACAACAACGGCGAAGGGGGATTGGTTGCCATGCTGGCGCTCGCCTCACAGTCAGTCAAAGACAAACCTCAGCTAAGGCGTGTGTTGCTGCTGGTGGGCATTTTTGGCACCTGTCTGTTTTATGGCGATGGGGTCATTACCCCGGCCATCTCGGTGCTGTCCGCCGTCGAAGGTCTGGAAGTCATCTCACCCGCCTTCAAAAAGTACGTGATCCCGCTCACTTTGGTCATCTTGTTTGGGCTGTTTGCGGTTCAAAAACGCGGCACCACGGGCATTGGCAAATTTTTCGGCCCTATCACGGTCGTCTGGTTTATCTGTATTGCGGTGCTGGGCATCAGCCACATCATCACCCATCCGGCCATTCTCTGGGCCATCAGCCCGCATTACGCGGTGGGCTTTATTTGGAATAACCCTGGCACCACCTTCATCATTTTGGGCGCCGTTGTGCTCTGCGTGACGGGTGGCGAGGCGCTCTACGCCGACATGGGCCACTTCGGCAAAAAACCGATTCGGGTTGCCTGGTTTACCGTGGTCATGCCCTGCCTCACGCTGAATTATTTTGGTCAAGGGGCCTTGTTGTTGACAAACCCTGCAGCCGTCAAGAACCCCTTTTTCATGATGGCGCCTGATTGGGCGCTGGTCCCGCTGGTCGGCTTGGCTACCATGGCCACCGTGATCGCCTCGCAAGCCCTGATCTCTGGCGCTTTCTCGGTCACCAAGCAAGTCATCCAACTAGGCTATTTGCCTCGCCTTGAAGTGCAGCACACCAGCGTCAAGGAGACCGGACAAATTTACCTGCCTTTCGTCAACTGGAGCCTGTTTGCGGCCATTGTGATGGCGGTGGTGATGTTCAAATCATCGAGCAATTTGGCGGCGGCTTACGGTATTGCCGTGTGTACCGACATGTTGATTACGACTATTTTGACCTTCTATGTCATTCGCTACAGCTGGAATTACCCTTTGGCCCTCTGTTTGGCCGCGACCAGTTTCTTCTTTGTGGTCGACTTTGCTTTTTGGGCCTCCAACCTGATGAAATTATTTGATGGTGGCTGGTTTCCGCTGTTGATTGGTGGCGCTGTTTTTACGCTCATGATTACCTGGAACGATGGGCGCCGCTTGCTGAATGCCAAACTGCGCGACGACGCCATTGACCTACCCAGCTTTCTGGAGGCCGTGTTTGTCAGCCCCCCAGTTCGCGTGGAAGGCACCGCCGTTTTCCTGACCGCTGAGCCGGGCACCGTCCCCAATGCGCTGCTGCACAACCTGAAACACAACAAAGTGCTGCACGCCAACAACTTGTTTGTGACCGTGCGAAACCATGAGGTCCCTTGGATCGGGATGGATAAACGCATTGAAGTCGAATCCCTCGGACACGATTGCTGGCAGGTCGTGATCCACTACGGTTTCAAAAATGACCCTGACGTGCCCAAAGCCCTGCAAACCATCAAGGGCCGGGGCTGCGAGCTTGACGACATGACCACCAGCTATTTCCTGTCGCGCGACACCATCGTGCCCACGATTGGCAGCGGCATGGCCCAGTGGCGCGAGAAGTTGTTTGCCCAAATGCACCGCAACGCCAGTGCAGCAGCAGACTTTTTGAAACTCCCCAACAACTCAGTGGTTGAGTTGGGTTCCAAAATCGAAATTTGAGCTCCCTACACGCCATCCGTTCATGCGTTTTTTTAGAGACCTGAGCCCTCAGGCCTTGACGGCGGGTTTTGTCGCGGTTCTGGTGGGGTTCACCAGCTCGGTGGCTATTGTGTTTCAGGCGGCGCTGGCCTTCAAGGCGACGCCCGAACTCATCACCTCATGGATGTGGGCGCTGGGCTTGGGCATGGGGTTGTGCACGCTCGCGCCTTCTCTGATATTGCGCAAGCCGGTCATGGTGGCCTGGAGCACGCCTGGTGCCGCCGTGTTGGCAACAGCAGGTTTGGCTGGCGGTTTCTCAATGGCAGAGGCTGTGGGCGCCTTCATGGTGTGTGCCGCCTTGATCACCCTGTGTGGTGTCACCGGCTGGTTTGAGCGGGTCATGCACCGCCTCCCCATCGCTTTGGCCTCGGGTTTATTGGCCGGCGTGCTGGCGCGCTTTGGTCTGCAGGCTTTTGCCGCTGCCCAGACCAATCTCCCTCTGGTGCTGGTGATGCTGGGCACCTATCTGGTCAGCAAGCGGACAAGCCCGCGTTACGCCGTGCCTTTAACGCTACTGGCAGCTATTGTTTTTGTAGCTGGTACAGCAGGTTTTACGGGGTCTAGTATCAGTTTTAGTCTGGCACAACCAGTTTTCACCGCACCCTCTTTCACTTGGAGTGCGGCCATCAGTCTAGCCTTGCCTTTGTTTGTCGTGACCATGACGTCGCAGAACCTGCCCGGCGTGGCAGCCATTCAGGCGGCGGGCTATGCCAACCCGCCAGGTCAACCGGGCGGGGAAGGCATCCCGATCTCAAAAATGATGACGCTGACCGGTCTTGCCACCTTGGTGCTCGCCCCGTTTGGCGCCTTCGCACTGAACCTGAGCGCCATTACCGCCGCCATCTGCATGGGCCGAGAGGCGCACCCGGACCCTGAGCGCCGCTACACCGCAGCCGCTTCTTGCGGCTTTTTGTATGTGTTGATTGGCCTCTTTGGCGCCGCGATCACAGGGGCGCTTTCGGCATTTCCCAAAGAGCTTATCGCCGCCATTGCCGGTTTGGCCTTGCTGGGCACCATAGGCAGCGCGTTAGCCACCGCCGTACGCGATGAGCTGCACCGCGAAGCCGCCCTCATTACTTTCTTGGCGACCCTCAGCGGCGTAACCCTCGCTGGCATCGGGTCGGCTTTTTGGGGAGTGGTCGCAGGCGCACTGGCGCTTTTTGTGCAACAGTACGGCAAGTCCCATTTTTCACCCCCTTCGGCCTGAGCCCCTCATTCAAAACCAATCGTCCATGAAATTTCTTTTTATTGCTGACCCTCTGTCGACCTTCAAGATCTACAAAGACACCACCTTCGCCATGATGCGCGAAGCGCAAAAGCGCGGCCATACCCTGTCAGTCTGCGAACCCAAAGACATCATGTGGCAGCGCGGCGGTGTGGTGACCGCCTTTGTGCGCGACATCACCCTGACCGGGCAGGCGGAGGTCTGGTTTACCTCGGAGCAGCAAGCGCCCAACGAGCGCCCCCAGGCGGTGAAAGACTTTGACGCGGTCATCATGCGCAAAGACCCTCCTTTTGATTCCGAATTTTTCTACGCCACGCACATGCTCGAGCAAGCCGAGCGCGAAGGCGCCCGTGTTTTCAACAAACCCCGTGCGCTGCGCGACCACCCTGAAAAGCTGGCGATTATGGAGTTTCCCGAGTTCATCGGCCCGACCTTGGTCACGCGCGATGCAGACGATGTTCGCCGCTTTCACGCCGAGCACAAAGACATTATTCTCAAGCCGCTAGACGGCATGGGTGGCGCGGGGATCTTCAGGGTCAAAGAAGATGGCCTGAATTTGGGCAGCATCATTGAGACGCTTAACCAGGAAGGTGCTGTCAGCGTCATGGTGCAAAAATTCTTGCCCGCCATCAGCGAGGGCGACAAGCGGGTGTTGGTCATCGGTGGCAAACCCGTGCCTTTCTGCCTGGCCCGCATTCCACAAGGCGGCGAAGTGCGCGGCAATTTGGCGGCAGGCGGCAAAGGTGTGGCGCAGCCCTTGAGCGAGCGCGACCGGTTTATTGCCGAATCACTGGGGCCTATTCTTAACAGCCGCGGCCTGCTGCTGGTCGGTTTAGATGTGATCGGTGACAGCCTGACCGAAATCAATGTGACCAGCCCAACTTGCTTTCAAGAGATATTTGACCAGACCGGTTTTGATGTAGCTGCCATGTTCATGGATGCTGTGGAAGCAGCCCTAAAGACCTAAAGAGCGCTGGCTTTATGCGGGTATGCGGGGGCGCAGACACACGGCTGTCGTGCCATCAACAAAGACCTGAAGCTCTCCTGGCGCCATCGCTACCCAATCTTCATTGGTCGTCAGGGGCTCGGTCACCACAATGGCTAGACGGTCTTCTGGGCTGTTGAAGCTGGCCAGGTCAACGCTCACATCATCATCTTTCAGATGGACCTCTGTGAAGGGGTGCTGACGCAACACATAGTGCAGTTTGGTACTGGCATGGGCCCACAAGGCCTGCCCGTTGCTGAGCAAGAAATTGAAAGTGCCATGCTTGGCAATTTGCGGCACCAATTCAGCCAAGGTCAAGGACAACTCTTCTACCGAAGGGACGCCCGCGTGTGATTTGGCGAGCTCCTGAAGAAGCCAGCAAAAAGCCAATTCACTGTCCGTGGTACCGACTGGCCGAAAACTGCCGTGTAGGAGCGGGGCGTAGTTTTTAAGGTCGCCGTTATGCGCAAAAACCCAGTAGCGCCCCCACAATTCGCGCACAAAAGGGTGGCAGTTTTCCAGCGAAACGGCACCAACCGTTGCCTTGCGAACGTGCGCCACCACGTTGTGACTTTTGATGGGGTAAGACCGCAGCATCTGGGCAATAGGCGAGGTGGAGGCGCCTTCTTTGTCGACAAAGTAGCGCACCCCCTTTCCCGGCGTCTTGGGTGTGGCGGCTTCACTCTCAAAAAAGGCAATGCCCCAGCCGTCAGCATGGTGGTCAGTGCAGCCACCGCGTTGTGAAAACCCCGTAAAACTCAGCGTTAAGCTGGCGGGGAGATGGCTGTTCATACCGAGTAATTGACACATATTTGTAGTTTACTTGGTGTATAGACCTGCTCATTTTTTATTTATCAAGTTCACGGCCAACGGCCCTCCCTTGGTAAGCGCCACGGCTGGCAAGGAACGTGGTACTTATGTCAGAATTAAAATCCTCAAAAACAAATGATTTGAACGATGTTTGCTAAATTATTTACTTTGGCCTTGGTTCTATTTATATCGACGTTCGCGTGTGCGGATGAGGGTATGGTTCTGCTGGACCTAGGGCGCGGCGAGGCTCGTTTACCGACTTATGTGATGCCCAATACCAAGGCTATTGCGACTTTGATTATGTTGCCGGGTGGTGATGCGGGTACGGGGAAAATTGTAGAAGGCAAGCCAACGAGTGGAAACTTCGTTTCGCGAACACGCGATACGTTTTTCGCTTCAAATTTCAACGTTATCGTTGTTTACAGAGCCACTGATTTAAGTGCGCTCGACTATGGGTACCGTGTTAAAGATCACGTAAGTGAAATCGCCAAAGTAGTTAGCTACGCAAAACAACAATTCGGAAAACCTGTTTGGCTTGTGGGCACGAGCAGAGGTACGGTTTCTGGTACGGCTGCCGCGATTGCACTTGGCGAGAATGAAGTCCAGGGATTGGTGATCACGTCTAGCGTCACCTCCAAAAAGACGGGTGCCATTGCCACTCAAAACCTTGGAAGCTTAAAGATTCCAACGCTTGTTGTTCATCACAAAAACGATGCTTGCAAAATTTGCGTCCCTTATGAGGCAAGTCGGATCACGGCCGATTTGAAATCTTCACCGGTCAAGAAATTCATCATGATTGAAGGAGGCTTCGACCCCGAGGGCGATCCATGCGAAGCCAAACACTGGCATGGGTTTATTAATTACGAGACAGAAACTGTGAAAATCATTACTGACTGGATCAAAAACCCGCAGAGCTGATCACCCTTTCTTCATCGCGACGGCCCATTAAAGCCACGTTCTACCGCTGTGGCAATAATCTCATTCTAAGCACTGATGAAGTTTTTGAGGGTGCTGGCTTTGCCTATTGCCTATCTTTGCCTGGTGCCGTTGTCTAATCTAAAGCGGCATTGGTAAAGCAGACTGCGTGTGCGGCGGTAGACGACCACTTTACTATCGCGCAGATAAATGGCGGTGGCGCAAGGCTTCGCCCGTTGCGGGTCATTTC
The DNA here is from genome assembly GCA_947372745.1 of Comamonadaceae bacterium. Classification (GTDB taxonomy): domain Bacteria; phylum Pseudomonadota; class Gammaproteobacteria; order Burkholderiales; family Burkholderiaceae_C; genus Rhodoferax. The sequence continues at coordinate 48,819 of CANBUY010000012.1, forward strand.
ACAAACCGCAGCAACGAAAAAGCCGTAGTTACAGAGCAACTACGGCTTTTATTTGGTGGCCCGGGGCGGAATCGAACCACCGACACAAGGATTTTCAATCCTCTGCTCTACCGACTGAGCTACCAGGCCTAAGCCTCGTATTATAGCAGTACTTATTTGCACCCCAGACCCCTAGGCTCCGCTTTTCTTGGTACGTGTCAGATCCACGCCAAGTTGCTTCAATTTGCGATAGAGGTGGGTTCTTTCCAAGCCTGTTTTTTCAGCGACACGGGTCATGGAGCCATTTTCATTCGCAAGGTGATATTCAAAATAAGCCTTTTCGAACTCATCTCTCGCTTCGCGCAATGGCTTATCCAGCATAAAACTCTGCTGTATTTGCAACGGACCATCCAGCGTGGGAACCACCAAGGGCAAGCTCATAACGCCCACTTCGACAAGCTTCAAACTTGCGCTTGACATGAACGAGACTGTCGGCGCGGGCGCTGCGTTTCTTGTCAAACCTTGCTCCACTGCTTTCAGCAATTTTTGCAAAGTAATGGGTTTTTCCAGAAATGCCAAGGCACCAATTTTGGTGGCCTCGACAGCGGTATCAATCGTGGCATGGCCGCTCATCATGATCACGGGCATGGTCAATGCACCCGTACTGGACCACTCTTTGAGCAGCGTCACGCCGTCAGTGTCAGGCATCCAAATGTCCAGCAAAACCAGATCCGGCCTTTCGCGCAAGCGTGCGGCTCGGGCTTGGGCTGCATTTTCTGCAACTTCGACGTTGTGCCCTTCGTCGTTAAGAATCTCCGACAACAGATCGCGGATGCCGAGTTCGTCGTCCACTACCAATATGTTTGCCATGATTAAGCGCGTTCCTTGCTATTGCCTTTGTTGCCTGGCTCAGCCAGCGCAACATTTTCAGTGGCGAATGATAACGATACTTGGGCACCCATGATGTTGCCATCGACCATGCGATTGGCAATATCGACTCGGGTACCGTGTTCGTCGGCTATTTTCTTCACAACCGCCAAGCCCAAACCAGTTCCTTTGCTCTTGGTGGTGACGTAGGGCTCGAAGGCCCTTTTGAGAATGTGTTCTGGAAATCCTGTGCCGAAGTCCAAGATACTCAAGCGCACACGCCCAGCGCTTTCAAGCCACTGGGTTCGCAGGGTGACGGGGTGTTCGGCGTCAGCGCGACCTGATGTTTCTGTCGCATCCTGGGCATTTTGCAAGAGGTTGTGCAGCACTTGCCGCAGTTGTTGTGCATCACCCAAAATCTTTGGACTGCTCGGATCCAGCGTTAACTTAACGGGCACTTGCATCATCTCATTGGCATAAAGCTGCATCACTTCGGTGATCAGTTTATTCAAATCGATAGGCTTGAGTTCGGCGGCCGGTAGTCGGGCATAGTCTCTGAAGTCGTTCACGAGTCGCTTCATCGCATCAACCTGGTCGACGATAGTTTTGACCGACTTGGTCAGCAGCGCCTGCTCGGGTGCCCCCAACTTGCCGGTCAATTTCATTTCCAGACGCTCAGCTGATAGCTGGATGGGCGTGAGCGGATTCTTAATTTCATGGGCCAGGCGCCGTGCAACTTCTCCCCAGGCCTGAGAGCGCTGAGCCGATACGATCTCGGAGATGTCATCAAAGACCAATAACCTTGTAGAGTCCGGCAGGCTTGCGCCCCTAGCTACTAAAATAATAGCATCATCTGCCTGCCTGCCAGTCAATGCAGCAGACGAATTACCGAGTTCAAACGACTGCTGCCAATGGTCCAGGCCGTGCTCACTGCGTGCGCCTAAAAAGGAGTCAAACTGGGCCTGTACGCTTTGTCCAAAAATCTCCATGCCCGGAATGTCCGCCAAACGTTGTCCTTCGTTGGCGGCCAGTGGAACGCGCAGAATACGCGTGGCTCCGGGGTTTGATGATTGAATAAGGCCTTTGTCATCAAGAACAATGACGCCCGCCGTCAGGTTGTCCAGAATGGTTTGCACATTGGCTCGCGCCGCGCTGACCTGCGTCATGCTGCCCTGGACGGCGCGACGCGCATCCGCGAGTTGTTGCGTCATCTCGGCAAAAGACCGGGTCAAGCCGTCTAACTCATCACGCCCTTGCAGTGAGGCCTTGGGCGTCAAATCACCGGCAGCGACTTGCCGCACACCCTCAGCCAGCAATAGCAAGGGGCGAGCAATCTGATTTCCCAGCACAACCGCCAGCAACACCGCACCAAATACCGCCAAAAACAGGCTGAGCGTCAGCGTCCCGATATACATGCGCCGTAGACCATCACGGGACAAGGCGCGCTCTTGGTATTCACGATTGGCTTCTGTGACGGCAATGGCATTCGCCACCAAAGTTGTCGGTAATACCTGGGTAACTAAAAGGTAGCGGGGTTCATCGAGTAAGCCAAGACTGTTGCTGGAGACCAGAATCAATACTTTGATGCGCGCCTTGCTTAAGGCGCCCGGTACGGCGTCATCCAGGCCTTCAATCCAGGTAATGGCGCGCTGAATGCGGGCATTGCGAAACTGCTGCGGCGTGGGTCGCTCCGGGTTGAGCTGGTAGCGGGACTGTCCCACCGCCGAAATTAATTGCCCGCTTGAGGTCCACAAGACGAGATCGCTGGCACTAAGTTGCTCTCGTGTTCTCTCCAAAGGCAAGGCGGCACTGGCGTCCTGTATGTCTGCAATTTGAGCGGCCACAGACTTTGACTTGCTCAGCAAATCATTTGAGAGGGTTTCCAGTGTGACGCGCCCCAGACTGAGCCCTGCATCCAGCGCGCCTTCAACCTTGACGTCAAACCAGGTCTCAATGGAGCGGGAAACGAACTGGTAAGAAACCACATAAATCAAAACACCTGGCGCAAACCCGGCCAAGGCAAAAATGGCGGCCAGCTTGACCAACAGTCGACTACCGAACCTGCCTTGCCGCAACCGGATGATCAAGCGGGTGGCAATCCAGACAATGATGATGAGTAAAAGACTCGCCACCACCACGTTCAGTGTAAAAAGCCGGGTGTAGTTTTGCTCATACATGGCGCGGTTGGTGGTGGCTTGCGTCAGCAGAAACAGCAACACCAAACCTACGGCCACCATGGAGGCCAAGCCAATACTGACCGTCCAACGCATGGCTCTTGAGCGCCTTAGCGAAAAGCGCTCAGACAGACGGGAGACGCGTTTCATCGAAGCACCTCCAACACAAGGGGCCGGTTAATCGAGACTGAAATACTCCAGTCTGACTGGCCCAAGGTCCCGATTTGCAAAGGTCGGGGTAATTGAGCCACATCCAAGCGAAACTTAAAATCAATTAAATGCTTCTGATCTAAATCGATCTCAGACGCATCGGCAATTTTCCAGCGCGACTGCCGCTGCAGCGCAGAGAGGGCATCAGCCAGTGTGTCGAAATTTTGATTGAGGGACATGCCCAAGGCAGCGTTAGTTATGCCGCCCGAGGCGACATTTAAACGCCAGCGCCGTGTCAAGGGTTGGTAGGCGAGCCGAAGGTGGCGCTCGGCACTGACCACCTTTTTATTCATCCAGTACCAACGCTCACGGTACACATCCGCTTCGGCCACAAAAATAATGGCCACACCCTTGATCAGCGCATCTTCTACCGCGGCAGGCAATTCAAACTTGACAGCGGCTGTCAGCAGAATGGCATCAGCAGCCCGCTCTACCTTGAAAACAGAAATTTCAGCGGCGGGCACCTCTGCCCATCCTGCCCGAGGGAACAGGCAGACCAGACTGGTCACCAGCAGCAAAACCCAAAGGTCAAGCCGGGTGTTTTTCAAGTAATGCGTAATAAAAGCCGTCATGGTCACCGATGAGATTATCCGTGGCTGTTCCTCTGTTTAAACCGTTTGTAGGCAGCAAATGTCCTGGCGAAGGAAGCAAAGTAGCGCCTTTATTGCTAGCGAGGAACGCCTGAACCTGATTTTCTCCCTCTGCCCTGAAAACAGAGCAAGTGCAATAAAGCAGTCGACCACCAGGCTTCAAAACGGACCACAACGATTTCAACAGTTGAGCCTGGATGATAGCCAACTGGGCAATATCAGACTCCCTGCGGAGCCAGCGGACATCTGGATGGCGGCGTACGATGCCCGAGGCCGAGCACGGGGCGTCCAGCAAAATGGCATCAAACACCTGGCCATCCCACCACGCAGAGGGTTTGGCCGCATCAGCCACCAAGACTTTGGCCGCCAACCCAAGGCGCCCGAGCGTCTCGTGGATTCGTACACAACGGTCTGCATCCACATCCAGGGCTGTCACCTGACAATCGGCGAGCTCTAATAAATGGGCTGTTTTCCCGCCTGGCGCTGCGCAGGCATCCAACACACGTGCTGGACCATCTGAATTTAGCCCTTTGAGCAACAGGGGGGCAGCAAGTTGGGCGGCGCCATCTTGAACGGACACCACGCCGGCTAAAAAGCCGGGCAAGACCTGAACGGGTTTTGCTTGCGACAGGGTGACACCCCATTCGCCCGCTGCTACGCCCTCAAATCCAACGTCTTTCAAGGCCTGAAGGTAGGACTGAACATTGGATTTTCGAGCATTGACACGCAATGTCATGGGCGCGTGCTGGTTATTGGCGTCGAGAATTTCCTGCCAATTGTTTGGCCAGTCCTTTTGAACGCGGTCAATCCACCACTTGGGGTGATTCCACAAGGCCACCGGATTTTTATCGGTGAGCGCCACCAACTGGTCCCGCTCACGCAAAAAACGACGCAGGCAGGCGTTGATAAAACTGGCCTGAGCTTGCGTCACGGGGCTTCTTTTTGCCGCCTCGACCGCTTGGTTTACCAAGGTAAAAACCTCATAGGGTGCTTCATCATCACGCCATGCCAGCGCCAATGCGGTGCACAGCAAGGCGTCTGCCGGGGGCCGTGGTGCACGACTGGCAAGTAACTGTCGCAGTGCTTCTGCCCGACCCAAAGAGCGTAAAACATGAAACACCAGCGACTGGACGCCGGGTTTTAACTCTGCACTCACGCCCGCCATGGCCGCAGTGCCAGAAATGCCGGAGCGAATATCCATCAACACGGATGCCGTTGCCTGTAATTGCCGCCACAGGGGAATTTGTTGTTCTTTAATATCCATCACCAAACCTATACCGGCTGAGCCGACTTGAAACCAAAAATCTTCGCCAGCAAATTGGCCGGAAATTGATCCTTGGCCACGTTGTAATTAACAACCGATTGATTAAATTCGGTTCTCGCCCGATCAACCTGAAAAGCCAACTGCTCCCATTGCAACTGAAAGCTTGGGGGTAAAAACGAACCCGCTAAATCGGGTGGCAAGTCCACCAACTGCCGCCAATAAAGACCAATGCCTTCGATGCCATCTTTCAACCCACTGGTCGCCGCCTTGTTGAGCGGCTGTGCGTGGGCGATTTTCAGGGCCGTGCTCACGGCTCTGACACTGGCAAGCAAGTGGTGCCAATCTTCTGGTGCATCGTCAATTACCAATGCATCTTCAAGAAAATTGGTACTGATCAGCGTCATCTGCTGACCCAGTATTTGCTCAAGGTCTGAAAAAGCAAGTAGTCCCTTGGCCCTGAGCCGCACGAGCCTGTTATAAGCCCCCATCGCCCATGACAAGACAACGGCTCCAAAAAACCATGCCACAAAGGAATTGTCCACTAAGCCCTCCAAACCCTGTCAAACCCGGATGTATTCAAGCAAGAAAAAGCGCCTCAAGCCCCTATAGCAGGGCGTGAGGCGCTATTTTTTTAGAAGCAGTCCAATTTACTCGGTCGCTGCGCCTTCATTGGCTTCTGACGCCTCTTCTTCCACGTCACCTGCCAGTTCAGCCGCTTCTGATTCAGCAATAGCACGACGCTCAGCATCGTCCATATTCTCGCGAACCACACGGGCTTCGTGGTAAGCCATGCCGGTACCAGCAGGAATCAAACGACCCACGATCACGTTCTCTTTCAAGCCACGGAGTTCGTCGCGTTTGCCCATGATGGCCGCTTCGGTCAGAACACGGGTAGTTTCCTGGAAGGAAGCCGCGCTGATAAAGCTGTCTGTGGACAACGATGCCTTGGTGATACCCAGCAACAAGTTGGTGAAGCGAGCGGGGATTTTGTCCTCGGCGCGCAACGCATCGTTGGTGTTGAGCATCTCAGAGCGCTCGACCTGCTCGCCGTTGATGTAGGTGGAGTCACCTGCATTTTCAACAACCACGCGACGCAGCATCTGACGAACAATCACTTCGATGTGCTTGTCGTTGATCTTCACGCCTTGCAAGCGGTAAACGTCCTGAACTTCGTCAACGATGTAACGTGCCAGCTCTTCGGAGCCCAGCAAACGCAAGATATCTTGCGGGTCTGCAGGACCGTCAACAACGCTTTCGCCCTTGTTAACCACTTGGCCTTCGTGCACGATGATGTTCTTTTCCTTGGGCACGAGTTCTTCCCAGACCGATCCTTCAGGATCAGTGATCTGCAAACGAACCTTGCCTTTGGTTTCCTTACCGAAGGAGACCGTACCGGTCATTTCAGCGAGAACACCTTTGTCTTTTGGCGAGCGGGCTTCGAACAACTCGGCGACACGCGGCAAACCGCCGGTAATGTCTCGGGTTTTCTGACCTTCGATGGGGATACGCGCCAGCACTTCGCCTGGGCCCACGTCTTGGCCGTCACGCACTTGCACCAACGCACCAATCGGGAAACCGATCGTCACGGAGTGGTCTGTACCTGGGATCTTGACTTCATTGCCGGTCGCGTCAATCAACTTGACTTGAGGGCGAATGACTTTGGCGGAACCACGGCGCTTAGGATCGATAACGACCATGGTCGAGAGACCGGTCACTTCGTCGACTTGCTTGGCAACCGTCAGGCCTTCTTCCACATTCTCGAATTGGGCTTTACCCGCAAACTCGGTAATGATGGGGCGGGTCAAGGGATCCCAGTTGGCAAGAATGGCGCCAGACTTGATGGTCTGGTCGGCTTTGACTGCCAACACAGCGCCGTAAGGCACTTTATGACGCTCGCGCTCACGGCCGTGCTCGTCATGAATGACGATTTCGCCGGAACGAGAAATCACAACCTGCTCTTTTTTGCCATTGGTCACATAGCGCATCGTGGCGTTAAAGCCGATGTTGCCGTTGGACTTGGCTTCCACGCTGGAGGCAATGGCAGCACGAGAAGCCGCACCACCAATGTGGAAGGTACGCATGGTCAACTGGGTGCCTGGCTCGCCAATGGATTGCGCAGCAATCACACCCACCGCCTCACCACCGTTCACCAAACCGCCACGACCCAGATCGCGACCGTAGCAACGGGCGCAAATACCGAAACGTGTTTCGCAAGTCAATGCGGTACGCACTTTGACTTCATCGACACCGGCGATTTCGAGCTCGTCGATCACGTCTTCGTCGAGCATCGCGCCCGCTGGGAACAAGACCGCACGGTTTTCGGGGTGCAGGATGTCGTCAGCTGCGGTACGACCCAAGATACGGTCACGCAGGGACTCAATCACTTCACCGCCTTCAACGATGGCGCGCATGAGGTAACCCGCATGGGTGCCGCAGTCTTGCTCGGTCACGACCAAGTCTTGTGTCACGTCGACCAAACGACGTGTCAGGTAACCTGAGTTGGCGGTCTTCAAAGCCGTATCCGCGAGACCTTTTCGGGCACCGTGGGTGGAAATGAAGTACTCCAACACGTTCAGGCCTTCGCGGAAGTTGGCGGTAATAGGTGTCTCGATGATGGAGCCATCAGGCTTGGCCATCAAGCCACGCATACCAGCCACCTGGCGAATCTGAGCAGCTGATCCACGAGCGCCAGAGTCAGCCATCATGTAGATGGAGTTGAACGACTCTTGCTGCACCTGGTTGCCATGGCGATCGGTCACGATCTCTTTGGACAACTGGGCCATCATGACCTTGGAGACTTCGTCACCGGCTTTGCCCCAGATGTCCACCACTTTGTTGTAACGCTCGCCGGCCGTTACCAAACCAGAGGTGTACTGCTGAGCAATTTCTTTGACTTCTTTTTCAGCGCGGTCAATGATGTCGGTCTTCTCGGTGGGCACCAGCATGTCATCGATACAAATCGAGATACCGGCTTTGGTGGCCAAACGGAAACCGTACTGCAGCAACTTGTCAGCAAAAACAACCGTTTCTTTGAGTCCACACTTGCGGAAAGAAACGTTGATGAGTTTGGAGATTTCTTTCTTCTTCAATGCTTTGTTGATGTTCGAGAAAGGCAAGCCCTTAGGCAAGATTTCCGACAACAAGGCACGACCGGCCGTGGTTTCCCACAGCTTGGTCGAAGGCACCAATTCACCCGTTTGCTTGTCCTTGGTGTACTCAGTCAAACGAACGTTAATACGCGCAGTCAGTTCAACTTCGCCCGCATCAAACGCACGCTGCACTTCACCGGTGTCAGCAAAGATCAAGCCTTCGCCTTTGCCGTTGATACGGTCACGGGTGGTGTAGTACAAGCCCAACACAACGTCTTGCGACGGAACAATCGAGGGCTCGCCGTTTGAAGGGAACAGCACGTTGTTGGAGGCCAGCATCAAAGTGCGGCACTCAACTTGCGCTTCAACCGACAAGGGCACGTGGACGGCCATTTGGTCACCGTCAAAGTCGGCATTGAAGGCGGCGCAAACCAGGGGGTGCAATTGAATGGCTTTGCCTTCAATCAAGATAGGCTCAAAGGCCTGAATGCCCAAACGGTGCAGCGTAGGCGCACGGTTCAGCATCACGGGGTGCTCTTTGATGACCTCTTCTAGGATGTCCCAGACCACTGGCGTGCCGGATTCGACTTCTTTCTTAGCCGCTTTGATCGTCGTCGCGATGCCCATGGCTTCGAGGCGCGAGAAGATGAAAGGCTTGAAGAGTTCGAGCGCCATGAGCTTTGGCAAACCGCACTGGTGCAGTTTGAGCGTTGGGCCCACGGTGATGACAGAACGGCCTGAATAGTCGACCCGTTTGCCCAACAAGTTCTGGCGGAAACGGCCTGACTTGCCTTTGATCATATCGGCCAGCGACTTCAGTGCACGCTTGTTGGCGCCCGTCATGGCTTTGCCACGGCGACCGTTGTCAAGCAGCGAGTCGACCGCTTCTTGCAGCATGCGCTTTTCATTGCGGGCAATGATTTCAGGCGCTTTCAATTCCAGCAAACGACGCAGACG
>CANBUY010000013.1 GCA_947372745.1 Comamonadaceae bacterium
CCGGCGTGGTCGGTGCCGGGAATCCACACGGTGTTGTCGCCGCGCATGCGGTGGTAGCGGGTGAGCGAGTCCATGATGGTTTGGTTGAACGCGTGTCCCATGTGCAGCGTGCCCGTCACGTTGGGCGGCGGCAGCTGAATAGCGAATGCCTCGGCGCCTGCTAGTGGCACGCCCGTGCCCCGGTGGCCGGCGTGTGCGTAGTTGCGGCGCTCCCACTCGGGGCCCCAATGGGCTTCCAGCGCAGCAGGCTCAAAGGATTTGGACAGGCTGTTCAAGCCGGGTTGTTGCAGTTCGTCGTTCATGGTGATTTGGGCTCATGTGCCCCAGTGCCCGGTGGGCGGCTGGAGGCGAAGGCGCCATCTCGGGGGAGAGGGCGCAAAAATGGAGGGTTAACTGACCATTTTATTCGACCCGCACATGCTGCCTGACCGAGGCTGATTTCACCCTGCTCAGGCAGCGGCGCGATTTCGGCCCGACAATCAGCGTTGGCCTCAACTTCACCCCGTCACGCCCCATGCTATTTCTACTGTCACCCGCCAAATCGCTGGACTTTGACCCCGCGCCCGCCGAGGTGCCGCACACCCAGCCGCTGTTTGTGCCGCAGTCGGCAGCGTTGATTGAGATTTTGAAGGAGAAGTCTCCCCAGCAAATTGCCGAACTGATGAGCCTGAGCGACAGCTTGTCGGGCCTGAACGTGGCACGTTATGCGGCGTGGCGCCCCAAATTCACGGCCAAAAACGCCAAGCAGGCGGTGCTGGCTTTTAACGGCGATGTTTACGAGGGGCTGGACGCCAAAACCCTGGCTGCCTCTGATTTGAACTGGCTGCAAAACCACCTGTGCATTTTGAGCGGCCTCTACGGCGTGCTGCGTCCGTTGGACTACATGCAGCCCTACCGCCTGGAGATGGGCACCGCGCTTGAGAATGCGCAGGGCAGCAACCTGTACAAATTTTGGGGGCCACAACTCTCTAACTATCTGAACGAGCGCTTGCAGAAAGACGTGAGCCCGGTGGTCGTCAACCTGGCCAGCCAAGAGTATTTCAAGGCGGTGGACCTGAAAGCGCTCAAGGCCCGCGTGGTCGAGTGCGTTTTTGAAGAGTTCAAAGACGGGCGCTACAAGATCATCAGCTTTTACGCCAAGCGTGCCCGGGGTCTCATGGCGCGCTTTGCTGCTACCCACCAGCTCGTCACGCCCGAGCAACTTGAAGGCTTTAACCTTGAGGGCTACGCGTTTGACGTAAAAGCCTCGCAGCCCGAGCGTCTGGTATTTCGCCGCAGTCAAACCCCCTAAATTTATAATAAATAAGCCTCTAGGCGCCTGAATATGTGCTTAAGCAGCTATTTATAAGTGAGCATCATGAACCACCCAGAAAATTCCCAACTTGGAAAATCCTCGTACTACATCGACCAATACGACGCATCCCTGTTGTTCCCCATCCCCCGCTCCGGCAAACGCGCCGAAATCGGTATTGCAGGCGCAGCCCCGTTCATGGGCGCCGACATGTGGACAGCATTTGAGCTCAGTTGGCTCAATTTGCGGGGCAAACCGCAAGTGGCGCTGGCGCATTTCACCGTACCGTGCGACACGCCCAACATCATCGAGAGCAAGTCCTTCAAGCTCTACCTCAACAGCTTCAACAACACCCGCTTTGCCGACGCAGAAGCGGTGAAAGCGGTTTTAAGGGCAGATTTGAGCGAAGGCGTTTGGCGTCGTACGGGCACTGAAGCCAGCGGAGCTCAGATGGTGACCTCGTCCATTGGCGTCAGCATTTTGTTGCCGGAGTTGTTTGACCGCGAGCCCGTGCATGAGCTTGACGGCCTGAGTTTGGACCGCCTGGACGTGGAGTGCACCCGCTTTACCCCCGCGCCCGATTTGCTGACCGTGGCCTTGAATGAGCCGCCGGTGTCAGAAGTGCTGGTCAGTAATCTGCTTAAAAGCAACTGCCTGGTGACGGGGCAGCCTGACTGGGGCAGCGTGCAGATCAGCTACACCGGCCCGGCCATTGAGCAAGAAGGTTTGCTGCAGTATTTGGTGAGTTTTCGCAACCACAACGAGTTTCATGAGCAATGCGTGGAGCGCATCTTCATGGACATCTGGACGCGCTGCAAACCTGCAAGACTATCGGTGTACGCCCGCTACACCCGCCGCGGTGGGCTAGACATCAACCCCTTTAGAACCAGCTACGCCCAAGCCCTGCCGCGCAACATTCGCACAGCGCGGCAGTAAAACCGTTATTGCGACCCCTTTACCCCGTCACTGCGAGGCCATAGGCCGCTGCAGTCCATCGTCGCCCGTCTAAGTTCATGGATCGCCGCGCTGTATTCGTCACTGCGAGCGTAGCGCGGCAGTCGCGATGACGGGTCTGGGGTTCAATTGCCAATGAAGCTCAGGTCTTTTAGCTCAGGTCTTTAAAACTATTTAGCGCACTCAAAGGCGTAAAGACAGGGGGCCGTTTGGCCTTCGCCGCGGTGATGGCTTCGCGCACATGCTGGTTGCTCCAGATCGCGCCTTGCAGCCAGCCCATTTGCTTGAGCGATTCGTCCACCGTGTGGTCACGGGCAAAGTGAACGGCTTGCTTGGTGCCCCAAATGGCAATCGGGGGCTTTTGGGCAATCTCACGGGCGCACTGCAAGGCGCCTTCCAGCAGCGCCTGCGGCGACTCGAACACCTCATTCACCAAACCGTAATCCAGCGCTTTTTGCGCGCTCAGACGCCGCCCCGTGTAGGCCAGCTCCTTCACCACGGCCAGCGGCATGAGCTTAGGTAGGCGTTGCAGCGTGCCTACATCGGCCACCATGCCGATGTTGATTTCCTGAATGCAGAAAAATGCATCCGCCGTGGCGTAGCGAATGCAGCAGGCCGTCACCATGTCCACCGCGCCGCCAATGCAGCCGCCCTGAATCGCGGCAATTACTGGAATGCGCAGCGTCTCCAGCTTGGTAAACGTAGCCTGCATGTCGCCCAGCAGGTCAAAAATGGCGGCGCGCCCCTCGGGGCTCTGGTCGTCCATGGCAATGGCGCCAGAAAACGTCTCCAGCGACATGCCCGCGCTGAAATGCTTGCCCGTGCTGCTGATCACCAACACGCGGGCGCTGCCCTCGCGGTGAAGCTGGGTGAGCACCCCGTCCAGCTCGCGCCAAAACGTGGGGTTCATGGCGTTCAGGGTCTCGGGCTGGTTGAGCACCAAGTGGGCGATGTGGTCGTTAGTGGTTAGGGAAAAGCATTGCATGGTTTGGGGTCTCCTTGGAAGAACTGTACTGCTTGTTGCCTGGCTTGGCTGGCAATTGCGTGACAGGCACGCCCTTGCGTCAAAATGCGATACTTTAAAGATGAATTTGCCCTTCAACTTTGCTCCTCGGCGACCACCATGCGCAGGCTGATCCTCGCCGCCAGTGCGCTGGTCTTGCCTTTGGCCTTGATGCTGTTTGCACAATGGCCTTTGCGCGACGGGTTGCAAAGCCATGCACGGGAAGCCAATGATGGGGCTCAGATTCTGTTTGCTCTTTACGCCGCTGTGGCCATCACTGCGGCCACCCGCTCAGGCAGCCATTTCGCCCTTGAGAGCCACAAAAATATACCGATTAAAGGCGCCCGGTCTTGGCGCGTCTGGGGACTGGCGCTGTGCGTGGTGCCCTGGGCCTTGTTTTTGTTGTGGACCTCGGTGCCACAAATGCTGGCCTCGGTGGCTCGGTGGGAGTCTTTCAGCGAAGGGCTGACCCCGGGTTATTTCATGTTGCACATCGCGCTCGTCCTGTTGCCCATTTTGGTGTTGCTCGAGATGGCACATCGCTTGCTGCTCAAAGGCGGTTGGCTAAAAAATCATCACCCCTTGCCATGATGGAGACCTTCCCCACGGCCGGACTCTGGATGTTGCTCACTTTGGCGGTGTTGATCACGACCACCGGTCTCCCGGTCTGGGCTTTGCTGATTGGCACGGCCACCGCTTTTGCCGCATTCGGCTGGCTGGTGGGGCTGATTGACCTGCCAGTGCTGAGCGCCATCAGCGGAAGAACGCTGGGGCTACTGGAGAATGACCTGCTGCAGGCCTTGCCCTTGTATGTTTTTGTGGGCATTCTGCTGCAGCGTTTGACCTTGGCGGACACCTTGTTTTCCGTCTTGGCCCGCCTGTTTCACTGGACCGGGGCTGGGACCTCCTTGGCTGCCTTTGGCGTCGGCGCTTTGGTGGCGCCCATGAATGGCTCGGTCGCCTCCAGTTCAGCCATGATGGCTCGTTTGGTCGCGCCACGACTCGCGCAGATGAACACGGCGGCGGCCACCGCGCTCATCAGCGTCTCCAGCACCATTGGTGTGGTGGTGCCGCCTTCATTGGTGCTTATCCTGTTGGGCGATGCCATGCTGCGCGCCCATACAGAAGCCAGTAACCTGCCTGGCTATGTGCTGGGAAGCCAGCGCATCATCAACACCCAAGACGTCTTTCACGCGGCCCTGATGCCCGCTGGCGTTGTTTTGCTGCTGTGGATGCTGGTCGCTTGGTGGCAGGGACGTCAATCGGTTTGTGGCCCTCCCAAACCAAGACTTTCTGGCGCCCAATGGCTGGTGTCTGTTGGCGTTATTGTCGTCACCTTGCTGTTGCTGAGCGCTGTTTTTTTAGGGAAATTATTTGCCGTCGAGGCTGCTGCCACCGGAGGTGTTTTGCTGATCATGGTGACGCTGGCCAGCCGTGGGCTTGGCCGCACTCAATGGCGCGCCGTGCTGTCGGATACCTTGAATTTGAGCGGTGCGCTCCTGGCATTGCTGGTGGGGGCGACCACCTTTAGCCTGATTTTTCGGCTGTTTGGCACTGACCGTTGGATGACCAGCCTTGTGATGAACAGCCACTTGGCGCCGCTCTTGACAGCCGCCCTCGTGTTGCTTCTGGTGGCCTTGTGCGCGTGGGTGCTGGACGCCTTTGAAATGATTTTTGTCATCATCCCCATCCTGGCCCCGCTTCTGATCGCCTTGTTGGGGGATGCCCAGCAAGTAGCGGTGCTGTTGCTGCTGGTTTTACAACTCAGTTTTTTAATGCCGCCGCTGGGTTATGCCGTGATGATGGCGCGTTCTCATTCGGGGCTGTCCCGCAGCTCGGTGTGGGACACCTTGCGAGCGCTACGTCCCTATATCGCGGTGCAGTCTACTGTGACCCTCTGGGTTTTCTTCATGCCTTCGGTGCTCCACACGTTCGACGCCCCGCTTCAAGTGCAAGCGCCTATCTCGGCCGAAGACCTTGATCGGCAGATGCGTGAGATGGCCGAAAAAGGCGACCAGTTAGAAGGCGCGGCACGATAAGACCTGTTCTCTATGGGTTTACACGAAAAGCGCAAGTTGCCCTGCAGTTAGCGGCATGAAAAGTTGGCTGCATCCTCAACGCTGCCACTTCCCTTGTAATGCGCATACTTCGGGTACGCGCACAGGGGGCGGGTCCGGTCAGGGAAGACGCTGGTGCCACTGGCCATCAGGCTGTCAGGGGCTTTGCCCTTTTCAACCCAATCTACCAAAGCGCCCAGTCCATCCATACTGTCGGTGGCTGCGCCGCCCGCACAATGCCCCATGCCGGGAACCAGAAAAAGCCGTGCGAAATCAGTCGTCTTGGGGCCGTTGTCGGCATTGAGCCGCTGGTAATAGTCCACCACTTCATTGGCAGAAAATATGGGGTCTGCCAAGCCGTGGATGAACATCAGTTTGCCACCTCGGGACTGAAAACCTTCAAGTTTGGTGTCGTCCGCTGTATTGAAAATCCAGGCATGGGCGTCCATGCGCTGTGGGTCTCGATCAAAGTCAAACTTGTAGATGTTCAAGCTTCTGTCGGGCGGGGTGACGAAGTAGCCTTGCAGCGCATCTTCCATCAGGAACACATGGCGTGAGTTCGCTTTGGCCGTGCTTGAGTTTCCCAGCTTCCAGCCGCGCCAGTCATTTTTTGGGTGGCCCATGCCGGGGTCCCAAGGCCAGGAGGCATACAAGGATTTACCGGCACTGTCTTTGGCCCCTGCAAAAATTTTCTTCAAAGCATTGACTTGGCCGGGCGCTAGGCACGCCTCGGTTTTGGCTCCTGTGCATTGCAGTTTGGCGACATCGAATTTGCAGGCTGCCGGGTTGGACACCAGCCCATCGGCCACGCCGTCCTGGGCATCACACGCTTCAAGGATGCCTTGGCGCACCAGTCCCAGGTCGGCATCGGACAAGGCCTTGCTCAACACGGGTTTGCCATCATCACCCGATGGGGCTATCGCCTGAAGGGCTTGCGTGTCCCAAGCCGCCGCGATCGTGGCCCCCTTGGACACGCGCATGGCCGGGGCCATGGCAATCACGCCATCAAAGTAGCTGGGAAACCGTTGGGTAAACATCATGCCCTGACGTCCGCCCCCTGAGCAACCAATGAAGTAGGCGCGGTCGGCAGGTTTGGCGTAATAGCGCTTGACCAGCTCTTTGGCCGTGACGGCTACTTGGTCATGGGCGTTGTAGGCATTGTCCGTGCGGGCGATGGGGTCAAAGCCAAAGTCCGCGGTGGGTCCCTGGTGGCCGGCATCGGTGGTCACCACCGCAAATCCCCGGTTCAGGGCGTATCCGGGTGCCGCTTGGGGCCCGACGGCGGGGCGCACCACACCGTCATTGCCACCGCCCCCTTGGTAGAGCAGGCGGCCATTCCATTGCACCGGCAGGCGCATTTCAAAACCAATGTGGTAAGGCTTGCCGTCCTGACCTTTGCGCTCGACCATGCGACCCGTGAGCTTGCAGTGCGCTGTCAGCAAGGGGCCTATGGTGGTGCCTGCGGGTCGCACGGTGTCCCCGGCAACTTGCTCTACCTGCAGCTTGACGCCTGCAGGCGCTTGGGCCGCAAAGCCCGCGCAGTCGGTGGTTTGAGCCCACAGCGCACTGCCTGAGGATAGCAGCGCAAGAAGTAGCAAAGGCGTTGAGTGATGGCGTGCACGCATAGCGGATTCTCCGGCGTTTTATTGACAAACAAAGTTTTTCGAATCTTCAATAGAGCCACTGCCCAAGTACTTGGCGACTGTGGGTGAAGCGCACAGGGGTCGGGTGCGCGTGGCAGACCAGTCCTTGGGAAGCTCGGCATTCACGCCGCCGGCATTGCCCGCACCCCGCACACTTGCCACCACACTTTTTGGTGCGATACCCTGCTCAACCCACTGCACCAGCGGCGTGAGTAAATCAACTTGGTCTGCCGCCGGTCCACCGCTGCAATGGTTCATGCCGGGGATGGGGAAGTAGCGCGCAAAGTCGTTGCCTGGGTTGGCACCTGCCTTGCCTAGGCGCTCCATCCATTGGCGTGTGTCTTCAGATGAAAAAATAGGATCGCTCACCCCGTGGTAAAGCATGATCTTGGCGCCCCGTGCACGCAGGGGCAGCAGATTGACCGGGTTTTCCTGACCCACGGGCATCATGAGCGACAGGCCTGTTTCTTGGTACACCGCATTGGTGGTGGAGAACATTGCCAGCAGCTCGGAGGCATTGCTCTTGAGCGGGTTCACCGGACCCGGCGGCACGCTGAACACCGTGCCAATGGCCAAGGGGTCCAGTGCCAATGAGTTCACAAATTTCCACTTGGCCCAGTCACTCCCCGCGACCCCCGGGTCATAGGCAAAGCGGGCATAAAGTGGCTGACCGGCCTTTGACTTTCCGCCAGAAAATACGGATGCAATGACAGACTTTTGTGCACTCGTCAGGCAGTTGCCATCTCGCTCAGCGCTGCAGGTTTTGACATCACTCTGCACATTGAAGGCGGCTTGGCAGGCTTGGGTTGCCTGCACCATGCCATCGCGCGCACCGTCCAGGGCATCGCATTTTTCAAGAATGGCGTTGGCCACCCATTGGCGCTCCTGCGCCGTGAAGGCGCTGCCCAAATCAGCCAGTGTTCCGTTGGGATTCATGGGGTGCTTGACGGTGGCACCCGGCGTGGCGAGTCCGGCCCATTGCTGCGCCCCCTCGATTTGGGCCAGCGCGGCGTAGGGCAGGCGGTAGCCCGGCGCCCCGGCGAGAAAGCCGTCGTACTGCTCCCCAATCCGGGAGGCCGCCACCATCGCATGCCTTCCACCGTTTGAACAGCCCCCGATATAGGACCGATCCGGCCCCTTGCCATAAGCTTGTGAAATCAGGTTTTTGGCCATGGGCGTGAGCTTTTCTACCGCCTGATAACCATAGTCCAACCGGGCCTGGGGCTCAAGACCAAAAACGGTTGTTTGTGGGCCCGTATGGCCAGCGTCTGAGCTGATCACGGCAAAGCCCTGCATCAGCGCACCCGTGAGCGGCCCCCCGCCCAAAGCACCCTGCGCCGGCACCACGGCGCCATCCAGGCCTCCGTTGCCTTGGTAGTAAAAGCGACCGTTCCAGTCCATGGGTAGGCGCATTTCAAAACCCAGCGCGTAGTCCCGGCCATCGCTGCCCTTGCGCTCGTGCATGCGACCTTTCACCAGGCAGTGCTCAGGCACCGCGCGCTCACCCAGCTTGAGGGTGCCCGCCGACACATCGACCACCGACTCAATGCGGGTGTTGTCTAGCTTCAACTGTGACGCCAGCGTGGTGCACGCCAGCAGGCGCGCGCCTGTGGCGGCCTTGAGCGGCTTAAGCTCGCTCTGCGTCAGGGACGTGCAGGCTGCCAGCACACTGACGGCAGAAATAATGCCAAAAATTTTCATGTGCGTAGTCTCCGTTTTGCTTATTAATGGGTTTTTGCAAGGTAAGCAGGGTGGGCGCGGGTGTTCACGCCACCTCAAAAAAGCGCATCACGACCTTGTCGGGATGCCGGGCACCGGTGCCAATAAAAAATCTCTCACTGATCCAGGCCAAAGATTTTGAGGCGGTCTCAAAACTGGGGCTGCACCGAAAGTAGACCGACTGCGGGTCGACCACTTCGCCCCGCACCAGTTGCGCCATGACCTCGGGCGATGCTGTGCGGATGGCGCGGTTTTGAACATAAATCAGGTCACCACCATCGGTTTCCAGCACGTAGCGGGCATCCAGTTCGGCCATTCGGTCATTCACCAGCAGCTGAAAATCAGCGCCGCCAGGCAAGACGCGCGCCGTCCAGCCCTGGCCTTGCACTGTGCCCGCCACAATAGGAATAAGGCGCCGAAGGCCATGCACCGTTTGCCCGACCTCCTGCGGCGTACCGACTTGAACCGACAAATCGGCAAAAAAATTAAGCTGTGGCGTGGGTAAATTTGTCATAACAGCTATCGTATTCCCCGATATGCCCTTGGGCTGTCATCCCTTAAGATGACGAGGAAAACCCTAAGTTTGAACATGCGCCAATGGACCCCCCACCCAAGTAGCCACCCACTCCAGGCCCTGGAGGGCTTGATCTGTCTGATCGGCGAACCGAATTTTGAAGCGGCTTTGCTTGCGTGTTTGCACCCAGTGGTGCCTGCCGCTTCTTATTCAATTTATCAAACCGGGCAAGACTGTGCACCACAGCTTTTTATGTCCGCCAGCCTGGGTGTGCCCGACACCACCCGTGATTGCTGGAAGGCTTACCTTTCGGGTCCCTACCTGACTGACCGCAGCTTGGTCCAAAATCAAAATCAAGACCGTCGCATGCAGGGCGGCACCATGATGTGCCACACCACGGCAAAGGAAGTCTCGCCTGAGCATCGCCTGCGGGTTTACGACGCCCACGGCATGGCCGAACGGGTGTCGGTGGTCAAAGTAGACGCCTCAAATGTCTTTGCCATCAACTTGTACCGACACACCCACCAAGCACCTTTTAGGGATGAACAGCTGAGTGAATTTGAGGCACTCGCGCCTGCACTCATCACATTGGTGAAGAAGCAACTAGCGATCGCTGTACCGCGCCAAGGGGAGCGTGCTGATAGCGTGACGCGCTGGCGCATAAAGCTGCAAAGGATGGACGCTAGCCTGTCCGCCCGTGAGCTCGAGGTGTGCGCCCGCCTGCTGACAGGCATGACGCAAGAGGGCATTGCCAGCGATTTAGGCTTAAGCGTGCCCACCGTTAAAACCTACCGCAACCGCGCCTTTGCGCGCCTGGGTATTAACTTTCGCAACGAGCTCTTCGCGCTGGTGCATGAATCCAACGCTTGAGCGCTGTTGGTCGGCCACTACCGAATACGTGGCTCAGCCTGCAGTTGCTCCGGCAAGGTGAAGTAAGCCGCCGTTGAGCCCCGGACTTCCCGCGTCAGGTCCAGCTCATGCCGGGCCACGGTTCGCAAGTGCACTTCGTCAGGGCCATCCAGCAAATGCAAGGCGCGTCCCCAGGTCCAAAAATACGCCAATGGGGTGTCGGGTGACAAACCCATCGCGCCAAACACCTGCATCGCCCGGTTCACCACGCTGGTTTGCAGACGTGCCGCCACCACCTTGATGGCCGATACATCCGAACGGCTTTGCGCATTCACCTGCGCCAGCCCTTGGTCAAGCCGCCAGGCGGCGCGCAGCACCAACAAGCGCGCCTGGTCAATTTCCAGCCGCGACTCGGCGATCCATTCCTGCACGTTGGCAAAGTCGGCCAGGTACTTGCCAAAGGCGTGGCGCTCCAGCGTGCGCTCGCACATCAGGGATAACGCCAACTCGCACTGCCCAATCGTACGCATGCAGTGGTGAATGCGCCCTGGCCCCAGCCGCGCCTGCGCCATCGCAAAGCCAGCACCTTCCTGCCCCAGCAAGTTCGACAGGGGCAGGCGCACATCAGAAAAAACAATCTCGCAATGCCCCTCAGGCGCGTGGTGCTGCATGATAGAAATATTGCGCACCAGCGTCACCCCCGGTGTGTCCATCGGCACCAGCAGCATGCTGTGCTGGGCGTGTTTGTCATCAGTCGGCTCACCGCTGCGGCACATCACGATCAGCAGCTTGCAGCGGGGGTGTGCGGCCCCGGTGATGAACCATTTGCGCCCATTGAGCACCAGCTCATCGCCAGTGCGGCGCACACAGGTTTGCAAGTTGGTGGGGTCCGAGGAGGCCACGTCGGGCTCGGACATAGCAAAAGCTGAGCGGATCTCACCCTTGAGCAAAGGTTGCAACCAGGTCTGGTTTTGCTCAGGCGTGGCAAAGAGGTGCAGCAACTCCATGTTGCCCGTATCGGGCGCGCTGCAGTTAAACACCTCGGAGGCCCAAGGCAAGCGGCCCATGATTTCGGCCAGCGGCGCATAGTCCAAATTACTGAGTCGCTTGCCCGGTTCATCATCATGCAAGCTGGGCAAAAACAGATTCCACAAGCCCTCAGCCTGCGCCAGCACTTTGAGGTCTTCCAGAA
Organism: Comamonadaceae bacterium; assembly: GCA_947372745.1. GTDB lineage: Bacteria > Pseudomonadota > Gammaproteobacteria > Burkholderiales > Burkholderiaceae_C > Rhodoferax. Next base: position 11,223 of record CANBUY010000013.1, read on the forward strand.
AAGGAGGCGGGTAAATGCCTTGGGCGACCGACTGATGCCAAGCGCCGTTGTAAGGCACCACATAGCGCTCCATAAAAGCATCTAGACGCTGCTGAAGCGATTGAACCTCCGGCGAATACTCAAAATCCATGACTGACCTTTCAGGGGAGGGCGGTGCCGCTAGCGGTTTGCAGCCGCTTTTTCGGACCATGCCCTCATAGGTTCCTAGTCTGCCAATCCTCGCCAATCCTGGCTGTCACCTGGGCGCTCATTGGCCTCGTTTTGCGTCGTTTTTAGCTGGATTTTTCGGGTGATCCATGGTTTCTTGTCCGGGATCAAATGGGCGGTCTTGCTGCGAGCGGACAGCAAGGGTTCTTAGTTGAGTTGGAGGTTCTCTGAGTTCCCCCGGCCTTTACCCAACAAGTAGCCCCACAAGTAGCCCAGCAAGTAACAGCGGTTCGTCTTTGCGAGCGAAGCGCGGCAATCCATCTTGCAGCCACCAGGCCTTGCCAGTCATTCAGGGCTGAACTGCTTCGGCCAAAGCCTGGCGACGTGCTGAACGCGGATGATCTGTACGGTGTCTTCTTTCACGCGGTAGGGCACCACGTAGTTTTCATGCACAACCAGTTCACGCGTGCCGGGAACGCGGCCCGGTCGGCCCAGTGCGGGGAATGTAAGCAACAAGGTGGTCTTGTCCTTGATTTCCCCAACGAAAGAGCCGGCTCGCACGGGGTTGTCCTGTGCAATGTAGGCGGCAATTTGATTTAGGTTTTCAAGTGCCTTGCGTGTCCAACGAAGTTCCACGGTCAGTGCCCGTATTTGGCGAAGACGGCGCGTACTTCTTCAGCCGTTGCGAACTCGCCCTGATCGGCCTCTTGGAGACCCGCTTGAATATCGGCAATTTGCCATTGTTCCTGGCTCACATAGCTTTTTAGCGCCTCCACGGTCAGGAAGCTCTTGCTACGGCCCGTGGCTTGCACCAGCTGCTCCAGCTGGCCATGCAGCTCAACGGGCAGACGAACATTCAGAATTTTTTCAACAGTGGACATGGTTTTAAGCTCAGGAGTCATGGAATTGCAGTGTATGTCATACAAACGTTGCAATTGCTCATTAAGTTGTAAAAGTTTTTTACTGGGTTTGCCTTACATTGGGCACCCGGGCACCCGGGCACCCGGGCACCCGGGCGCTCAGCGCACAAGCGCCCACCGCCTACGCGATTCCGCCCGAAGTGGTGTCCGAGGCCATCGTCAACGCCATTGGTTTCATTCAGGTCTGAACTGTTTGCCTTGTACGCTGAGGCAGCGTTTGAGCCTAAACCCTTGGTCACAAGCAGGGCGATAATTAGATACTTAATTCCGTCGATCATTAAAATTCATAGCTGCTTAAGCACGTAAATAGAAGCTTAAAGCTTAATTTCTGTCACAACCCCAAGCCTTGCCAAACCGCCTCCACCTTAGCCGTCACCTCCGCCGTCATCTGCATCGTGCGACCCCATTCGCGGTTGGTTTCACCTGGCCACTTGTTGGTGGCGTCCATGCCCATTTTGCTGCCCAGGCCGCTCACGGGCGAGGCGAAGTCGAGGTAGTCGATGGGGGTGCTGTCCACCAGCAGGGTGTCGCGGCTGGGGTCCATGCGGGTGGTGATGGCCCAGATGACATCGGCCCAGTCGCGCACGTTGATGTCTGCGTCTACCACCACGATGAACTTGGTGTACATGAATTGGCGCAGAAAACTCCAGATGCCAAACATCACCCGGCGTGCGTGGCCGGGGTAGGACTTTTTGATGCTGACCACCGCCATGCGGTAGCTGCAGCCTTCAGGCGGCAGGTAAAAGTCGATAATTTCGGGGTACTGGCGCTGCAGCAGCGGCACAAATAATTCGTTCAGCGCCAAGCCCAGCATGGCGGGCTCATCGGGCGGCTTGCCGGTGTAGGTGGAGTGGTAAATCGGCTCTTTTTTGAGCGTGATGCGGTCGATGGTGAAGACCGGAAACTCGGCGGTTTCGTTGTAGTAGCCGGTGTGGTCGCCGTAGGGGCCTTCGAGCGCGTGCTCAAAACCGGTGGCATGTGAAGCATCGGGATAGATGTGACCCTCCAACACAATCTCGGCGCTGGCGGGCACGCGCAGTTCGCTGCCCAACGCCTTGACCAACTCGGTGCGGCTGCCGCGCAACAGCCCGGCAAACTGGTACTCCGACAGGCTGTCGGGCACAGGCGTCACAGCGCCCAAAATGGTGGCTGGGTCGGCACCCAGCGCTACGCACACCGGGTAGGGTTGGCCGGGGTTGAGCGCGCCGTGCTCCTTGAAGTCCAGCGCACCGCCCCGGTGCGGCAACCAGCGCATGATGACCTTATTTCGCGCCAATACCTGTTGGCGGTAAATGCCCAGGTTTTGTCGCGCCTTGTGCGGGCCTTGCGTGATGACCAAGCCCCAGGTGATGAGCGGCGCCACGTCGCCAGGCCAGCAGTGCTGCACGGGCAGGCGCGCCAAATCCACATCAGCGCCTTCCCACACCACATCCTGGCAGGCGGCGCTACGCTGCTCTTTGGGCGCCATGTTCCACAGGGTTTTGACCATGCCGCCCAGGCCCATCAAGTCTTTGAAACCTTTGGGTGCTTCGGGCTCTTTGAGCATGGCCAGCACATGGCCAAACTGGCGCAACTCGCTCACATCGTTCACGCCCATGCCCAAGGCAACACGACGCGTGGTACCAAACAAATTGCCCAGCACGGGGATGCTGTGGCCTGTGGGGTTCTCAAACAACAAGGCGGGGCCACCGGCGCGCAGCGTGCGGTCGCACAAAGCGGTCATTTCCAGGTGCGGCGAGACGTTGGCGCTGACGCGCTTGAGTTCGCCCAACAGCTCTAGCTGGGCGATGAAATCCCTCAGATCACGGTAGGCCATTTTGCAAAGATGGATTGCCGCGCTTCGCTCGCAATGACGAAGTGGGCGGGAAGGCATAACGGTTTTTCAGAAAATTTCATCAGGTCTGACTCGCCATATTCAGGCCCTGCCAGCGCGGCGCCTCGGTTTGAGGCAGCCCCAGCATATCGATCACTCGGCTCACGGTGTGGTCCACCATTTCGGCCAGGGTTTGCGGGCGGTGGTAGAAGCTGGGCATGGGCGGGAAGATGATGCCGCCCATTTCGGTGACGCTGATCATGTTGCGCAGATGGGCCAGGTTCAGTGGTGTTTCACGCACCATCAAAATCAGGCGGCGGCGCTCCTTGAGCATCACATCGGCGGCGCGTGACATAAGGTTGTCTGACAGTCCGTTGGCCACCGCGCCCAGCATGCGCATCGAGCAGGGCGCCACCACCATGCCATCGCATTGAAATGAACCACTGGCAATCGCAGCGCCGACTTCACGCACCGGGTAGGGCACATCGGCCAGGGTCTCCAGGTCGGCGCGGCTCATGTCCAGCTCTTGTTGCAAATTCAGCAGCCCGGCATCGGAGATGGTCAAGTGGGTTTGCACATTGCCCAAGGCCCGCAACATCTGCAACAGACGCACGCCATAAATGGCCCCGCTAGCGCCGGAGATGGCGACGATGATGCGTTTGGAATTCAAGGCGCCCCCAGTCGCGCCTTTAGCCGTGCCAGCACTTGTGAGGGTTTGAGTTGGGCGAGGCTGAACACCGGCAGCTCTATGGCATCAATCGTGTTTTTGACCAGCAAGCCCAGTTCGGTGTCGCCTTCCATCGCCAGGCGGCGGCTGAAAAACAAGGTGTCGGGGTCTTCTTGGCGGCGGGCCAGCAGCACAAAGTCATAGGCGCTGGCGCTGATGGTCAGGTCGGCCTCGCCGGGATTTTGGCAGGCCGCAAAGCGGCCATTTAGCCAGGCAAAGTCAAACGTCCATTGCGCATCGGTCACGCGCAGGCGGAGTTTTTTGCCCACCAACATCTGGGTCACATCGGGGGCCAGTAGTTTGCTTAGGGCCAGGTTCAAGCCGGTCACAATCAGTAGCGAGCCCGGGTAGGCGGGCAGGCGTGACAGGAGGCTGCCCATAGCGGGCGGGAGCAGGAAGGGGCTTGCGTTCATGCGGGCTGGGGGGTGAGTTGCGCCAAGCCCGGTTTGCCGTACCAGTAGCCGTTGCAGGGCTGGTCCGGCATCAGGGGCGACAATTTCTGCAGGGCATCAGTTAACGAGGTTTGTTGGGTGAGCACGTCATGAAACGCCTGGATGATCTCGTGCGTGTGTTGCGACTGTGGGCTGATGCGCACCACATCGACACCCAGTGCCTGCATAGCGCCCAGTTCGGCCAGCAAGTTGTACACCTTGGCGGACTGAGTTTGCGTGCCGTTGAGCACCAAAAAACCTTCGCTTTCACGGGTGCGCATCATCAGCCCGTCAGGGTGCGCGATACAGCTGAACTGGCAATCGTCCTTGGGCAAGTTGCGGTGGCGGGCGGTAAAGCAGCGGGCCGAAAACGCCAGCGGCATGCGGCCATAGGCGAACACTTCGGTCCCGACACCCGCTGGAAGGCCTTGCTGCAATATCGCCAAGTCGTCGCGACCCATTTCCAGCGGCATCACCCAGCGCTTGGCGCCGAAGTCGGCCAATAAAGCCAGCGTGGGCACGTTGTAAATATTCAGGTGCGGTCCTGCCACAAAAGGCACTTTGCCCTCCAGGCAATGCACCGCGCCCATGTCGTTGGCTTCCACCGCAAAGTCGCCGTTGTCGGTAATTTTGTGCAACACCGTCACGTCGGCGCCCGACTCAATCAGCACCTGGGTAGACAGCACCACCTCTTTGCCTGCGTCCCGCAGGCGCGCAGCAATGCTCAGCCAGTCGGACAAGCGCACCTCGTGGCGGCGTGAGCACACGGTTTCACCCAAATACACAATGTCTACCGGCGTGGCAGCGATGGCTTTGTAGAAGTCCAACACGTCCTGGCGTGGCCAGTAATACAGCAGGGGGCCGAGCGAGAGTTTCATCATTTCCATGGCCGGTGGTAGGCCCCCAGCGTGTGTTGTTGGCCTTCGGCGACTTTGTCCAAGTCGCTCATCCAGGTCGGTTTGGCGGAGTAGCGGTGTGGGTTGTCGCGGCAGTTGTCGATGGCTTCGCGCCATACTTTGGTGACTTGCGCCACATAGGCCGGGCTGCGCTGGCGGCCTTCAATCTTGATGGCGCGCACGCCCATCTTCATCAATTGCGGCAATAGTTCCAGCGTGTTGAGGCTGGTGGGTTCTTCAATGGCGTAGTAGTTTTTGTCGTCCCCCACATCAAAGCGGCCTTTGCACAGGGTGGGGTAGCCGGCGTTTTCGCCCGGGCTGTAGCGGTCTATCAACACGCCATTCAGGCGCGACTCGCGGCCCTGCGGCGTTTCCACCCAGCGCACCGCCTTGGGCGGTGAGCACACGCCGTGGGTGTTGGGCGCCTCGCCCGTGACATAGCTTGAGAGCGCACAGCGCCCCTCCACCATCACGCACAGGCTGCCAAAGCCAAACACCTCAATTTCAACCGGGGTTTTTTCCAGCAACTGCTCGACCTGCGTCATCGACAGCACGCGCGGCAACACGGCCCGCGAAATGCCAAAGTGCTGGTGGTAGAAATTAATAGCTTCAAAATTGGTGGCCGAGCCCTGCACTGATAAATGCAGGCGCAGGCTGGGTTGGTGTTTGACGGCGTAAGCCATCAAGCCGGGGTCCGCCAAAATAACCGCATCCACACCGTGGTTGGCCGCGCTATCAATCGCCCTTTGCCACACCTGCGGGCTGGCCGCCTGCGGGTAAGTATTGAGCGCGACCAGCACCTTGCGGCCCCGGTCATGCGCGTAACGAATGCCGGTGGCAATGGCGGCTTCATCAAAATTAAGGCCCGCAAAGTTGCGGGCATTGGTGGCGTCCCGAAAGCCGAGGTAGACGCAGTCAGCGCCGTGGTCGATGGCTGCTTTGAGGGCGGGCAGGCTGCCGGCCGGGCAGACCAATTCAAAGCCCGGTGCAGCAGGCGCCACGCGCACAGTGTCGCTAGACATTAGCCGCAGCAACCGCCACCTGAACAGCAGCTACCTGCTGCTTTTTTGGCCGCCTGCGCTTGTTTGCCAATCTCGACCCGCCACACGTCCGGGCCACTTTCCAGATAACGCCAGCTAAAGAGGCCGGGCGAACGCATCTCAAATTGCTGGTGCAGCGGCGCTGGGTCATGGTCGTTAACCAACTCAAACGCCTCGCCGGGCTGGAGCGCTGCAAAGCTGCCAAAGACCAAAGCGTGACGTGAAGGAGGGGCGATTTGGCGTAAATCAAGCGGCATGGAAACGTCGAGCGTCATGGGTTTTCCTCAAAGAAGTATGTTCAATACTTCTTTAATGTAGTCGCTGGCTCACCTCGTTTTCAACATGAACGACCAAGCTTTGCGCTAGGTCAAACTAAAAAAGCTGTGGCGTCTTTGATATCAAATCAATAGCTGGTTCAGCAAGCTCTGCGGCCCCTGCAGGCGTATTTAGTTCATATTCACTGGCTTTCACCAAAGACCCCACCCGCACGCCCAGCAAGCGCAGGCGCTGGGTCAGCGGCACGCGTTTGAGGCACTGGCCGGCCACCTGGCGGATGGTTTGGGCGTCGGCGGTGTAGGTGTCCAGCGTCTGGTCGCGGGTGACGCTTTTGAAGTCGTCGTATTTCAGCTTGATGCCGATGGTTTTACCGACATAGCCTTTACGCTGTAAGTCTGCGGCCACTTGCGTGCACAGGCGCGTAAACAGTTCGCCCAGCTCGGCCTTGTCGCGCACGGCGTGCAGGTCGCGCTCAAACGATGTTTCGCGGCTCATCGACACCGGCTCGCTCTCCAGCACGATCGGGCGCGAGTCCTGCCCCCGGGCGGCGTCATACATCCAGGCGCCGGTTTTTTGGCCAAAGTGGTCGATCAGCCATTGCAGCTCTTGGGCGGCCATTTGCGCGATGGTCTCTATGCCCAGGCTCCTTAATTTTTCGTCGGCCTTGGGGCCAATGCCGTTGATTTTGCGGCAGGCCAGCGGCCAGATTTTGGCCTCCAGCTCGCCTTCATGCACGATGGAAATGCCGTTGGGTTTGTTGAACTCGCTGGCCATTTTGGCCAGCAGCTTGTTGGGCGCCACGCCCACTGAGCAGGTCAGGCCGGTTTGCTCAAAAATGGTTTTTTGGATGAGCCGGGCTAGTACCCGCCCACCCTCACGCTGCCCGCCGGGAATGTCGGTGAAGTCGATGTACACCTCGTCCACGCCCCGGTCTTCCATCAGCGGGGCAATGTCCAAAATAATGTCTTTGAAGGCGCGGGAGTATTTGCGAATCTCGGTGAAGTCCACGGGCAGCAAAATGGCTTGCGGGCACAGCTTGGCCGCCTTCATCAGGCCCAGCGCCGAGCCCACGCCAAACTGGCGCGCCGCATAAGTGGCGGTGGTGATGACGCCCCGCCCGGTGTAGTTTTTAAGGAGTGGAAAGGCGCTCACGGGAATGCGGGAAAGCGCCTGTCCCTCAAAGCTTTGGCGCAGGGCCTCGTCTTCAGAACGGCGCCCGCCGCCAATCACCACCGGCAAGCCTTTGAGCTGCGGATAGCGCAGCAGCTCTACTGACGCATAAAAGGCGTCCATGTCGAGGTGGGCAATGCGGCGGGTCATTCTTTAAGGATAGCGGATAAGGTTCTGCCCCAGCGCAAGCAATCAGTCATGAGGGTGGGTTAAGCTAGGGTAAACCATTAACGGTTGACAGGGATTTTATGGACAAGCACTTTCTCACGCCACTCTTTTCGCCCCAGTCTATTGTGGTTTTTGCCGGCAAGGCAGATGCTCCGGGCGAACAAACGCCGCACGCCCAAGCTTTGCATAAATCCCTGGTGGCGCAGCGTTTTGCGGGTACGCTCAAGTTTTTGGACATCAACGCCATCGGCACGCTGGCCGATTTGGCCCAAACGCAGGCCGACTTGGCCATCATTGCGCTGCCCGCTGCGGAGGTGTCAGCGGCTTTGGTGTTGGCGGGGCGCATCAAGTGCCGCGCGGTCTTGGTTATTTCCAGCGGCATTGACGCCGCCCACGCCGCTGAAATGCACAAAATTGCCCGACTCAATGGCATTCACTTGCTGGGGCCCAACTGCCTGGGCTTTCAGCGTCCGCACCTGCAACTCAACGCCAGCGTGGCGGGGGCTTTAAGCGCCCCCGGTCCGCTCGCGCTGGTGTCCCAATCAGGCGCGCTCACGGCGTCCATTCTGGATTGGGCGCAAAAGAACGGGGTGGGCTTCTCCACCGTGGTCTCGCTCGGCCCCAACACTGCGGTTGACATGGCGCAGGTGCTCGACTTTTTGGCATCTGACTCGCAAACCCACAGCATCGTGGTGTATTTGGAGGGCATCACCCACGCTCGCCGCTTCATGAGCGCCTTGCGCGCCGCGGCCAATGCCAAGCCGGTAGTGGTGCTCAAAGCCGGGCGCAAACCCGCAGGCAACCGGGCAGCGCTCACGCATTCGGGCGCTATTGTGGGCAGTGACGACGTGTTTGACGCCGCTCTGCGCCGCGCCGGTGCGGTGCGCGTGCGCTCGTTTGTGCAGCTGTTCTCAGCCGCCAAATGTCTGGCTTCTCGTTACCGGCCGGTCGGACGGCGTTTGGCCATCGTCACCAATGGTGGCGGCCCCGGCGTGCTGGCGGCTGACTGGATTTGTGAAATCAAGCTGCTCCTGGCCACCTTGCTGCCCGATCAAGTGCAGGCGCTTAAACCCCTGTTGCCGCCTCTGGCTACTTTGTGCGACTTGATTGATGTGTCTGAAGAAGCGGGCCCCGAGCACTTCAAGGCCGCCGTTGAAGCGGCTGGCAAAGCGCGCCAAGTGGATGGTGTTTTGGCCATCTACTCACCTAAAGTGGGCATGGACAGTGCCAGCATTGCCACTGCTTTGGCCCAGGCACATCAGCACATGGGCAAGCCGCTGCTCACCTGCCTGATGGGCGACGCCAGCGTGGGCGAGGCCCGCACTATTTTGAACGAAGCCGCCATCCCGACCTTTCGCACGCCCGAGGCGGCGGTGGGTGCGTTTGGCAACATCGCCACCTTTTACCAAAACCAGCAACTGCTGCAACAAACGCCGCCGCCGCTGTCCAACTTGGCCAAGCCCGACGTGGAGGGCGCCCGCATGCTCATTGAGAGCGTGCTGGCCGAGCGCCGCAAAGTGCTGACCGAGATGGAGTCCAAGGCGCTGCTGGCGGCTTTTCATATTCCGGTCACCAAAACCATTCTGGCCCGCAGCGTGACCGAGGCCATCATGATCGCCACGCAGCTGGGTTTTCCGGTGGCCCTCAAAATTGACTCCTCAGACATTAGCCACAAGTCAGACGTGCAGGGCGTGATGCTCAATGTGCTCAATGCCGTGGGCGTGCGCGATGCCTACACGGAGATGCTGCAAGCCGTGGCCAAGCTGCAGCCCGAGGCGCGCATCAATGGCGTGACCATTCAAAACATGTCGACCATGAAGCGCGGGCGCGAGATCTACATTGGTCTGGTGACCGACGACCCGTTTGGCCCCGTGATTGCCTTTGGCGCTGGGGGCACCATGATTGAGTTGATCAACGACCGGGCGATGGAGCTGCCCCCGCTCAATCAGTTTTTGGCCCGCAGCCTGATCGACCGCTCCCGCGTGGCCGAGACGCTGGGCGAGTGGCGCGGTGCTCCGCCGGTCAACATGGAGGCGCTGGAGCAGGTGCTGCTGCGCGTCTCGGAGATGGTGTGCGAGCTGCCGCAACTGCGCGAGATGGACATCAACCCCATCATCGTGGACGAGACCGGCGCCGTGGCCGTGGACGCCCGCATTGTGGTGGACAACGCGCCGCCTTCCATGCGCCATTACAACCATTTGGCTATCCTGCCTTATCCGTCCCAGCATGAGCAAGTGTGGCCGCTGCGCGGTGGCGGTGACTACACCGTGCGCCCGATTCACCCGGACGACGCCACCATGCTGCAAGAGTTTGTGCGTTGCTTGTCCAACGAGAGCCGCTATTTCAGGTTTGTCTCCAGCATGCAAGAGCTGCCGGCCAGCATGCTCTCGCGCTTTACGCTGATCGACTACGACCGCGAAATGGCCTTGGTAGCGATGGTGCGCGAGCGCAAAGTGGCTGAAGACGGCAGCGCGGTAGAGGTATCGCGCATCGTGGGGGTGTCGCGCTACATCACCAACCCGGACCGCACCAGCTGCGAGTTCTCACTGGTCATTTCTGATGACTTCAAGGGTCAGGGGTTGGGCTCACGCCTGATGCTCTCCATCATGGAGTTTGCCCGCGAAAAGGGGCTGATCGAGATTGAAGGTTTGGTGCTGGCCAACAACCCCGCCATGCTGAAACTGATGCGTGGTTTGGGCTTTACCATCAAAGTCTTCCCCGAAGACGCTGATTTCAAGTTGGTGACGCAACTCCTGTAGGCACGGCACCAGGGGGCGTGGCCGCTGAGGGCACCAGCGCAAACTGCGCGGGTGCGCCTTCAGGTTGCGGTACCAGCGTCCAGAATTGCTGGTGGAAGCTGGCGACGCTGGGTCGGTGTGCTATTGAAACAAGAGCGCCTTTAACCTGTTCTACATGGGCTAGAAGCCGTTTGTATATTAAATCTTCGGTGACCAGGTCGAGCGCGCTGGTGGCCTCGTCGGCAAATATCCATTGGGGCTTTTTCAAAAACACACGGGCCAGCGCCAGGCGCTGCTGCTCGCCGCCGGATAGCTTTTGGCTCCAGGCATCGGCCACGTCAAGCTGCCCCACCAGATCAGGCAGCAGGGCGTCAGTCAGGGCTCGGTGCAGTTGCGCCTCGTTATACGCTTGGGGCGCCTGCGGGTAAGCCAGCGCATCACGTAGCGGGCCGTTGGGGAAATACGGCCGTTGCGGGATAAACATGGCGTTGGCCGGACGGCTCACCCAACCCGTGGCAAAGGGCCAAATACCTGCCAAGGTTCGGAACAAGGTCGACTTGCCACTTCCCGAGGGCCCTTGCAACAGCACGCGGTCGCCGGCCTGCGCGCCAAGTGCGGCATGCGCCAGCAGCACCGCTCCGCTGGGCAATTTGAGCGTCAAATCATCGGCTGAAACTGCTACTGAATCAGAATCCCCTCTAGCATACTCAGTAAGCTCTAGCGCCTTAAAAGATGCCTCAAAACTGGTCAGCCGGTCGGTGGTGGCACGCCAGCTGGCCAGGTTGGGGTAGCTGTCCACAAACCAGCTCAGGGCGCCTTGCACCTGGCCAAAAGCGGACGATATTTGCATCAGCTCGCCCAGCTGAATGGCGCCGCTGAAAAAGCGCGGCGCCGCCACCACAAATGGAAACACCACCGCCGCCTGGCCAAAAAAGCTGGTGAACCAAACCAGGTTTTTTTGCGCCTTAATCAGCGCCAGGTAATTGCCCAGCACCTTGTCAAAGCGCTGGTTGAGTTGCCCGCGCTCCACCGCCTCGCCCCGGTCCAGCGCAATGGCTTCGCTGTACTCCCGCACGCGCACCATGTGGTGCCGAAAATCAGCCTCAACCCGCTGCTGCTGGAAGTTGAGCAAGATTTGCGGCCGCCCAATGTAGTGGGTCAGCACGCTGCCCGCCAAACAATACAGCAGCGCCATCCACACCATAAAGCCGGGAATGTTGTAGTGGCCGCCGTTGAACGAGAAGTCAAAGCCGCCCGACAGCCCCCACAAAATGCCCACAAAACTGGCCAGTGTCACCACCGAGTTGAGCAAGCCCATGCTCAGTGAAATGGTCAGCCCAGTGAACTGGTTGATGTCCTCCTGAATCCGCTGGTCGGGGTTGTCCGGGTTTTTGTGGTCGCCGTTGGCTTGAGGGGCAAAGCGGTTGAGCTCCAGTTTGTAAAACGCCTGGTTGGAAAGCCAGCGTTCCAAATAGTGCCCCGTCATCCAGGCGCGCCAGCGCATTTCCAGCAGCTGCGTGAGGTAAAACTTGTACACCGCGATCACGATGAAGGCAAACGCCAGGTAGGTAAAGCGCCCCAGCTGCGACCAAAAAACGGCCGCATTTTTGTCTTGCAGCGCGTCGTAAAACAGCTTGTTCCAGTCGTTGAACAACACCGCCATGTAAACCAAACCCAGGTTCAACGCAATGATCGCCCCCAGCAGCGCCCGCGCTTTCCACTTTTCTTCGGATTGAAAGTAAGGCTTTGCCAGGGCCCAGGCTTGGGAGACGAAGGTTTTGAAGGCTTTAAGTTTGGGGGTCATGGTGAGCATCAAAGGGTTATGGGGTCAAGCGCGCATCAGGCCGTTAAGCGAGGCATCCCAAGCGAAGCCGGGAAACAGCTGGTCAATCGCAGGGCGACCCAGACCTTGGCTGCGGTGCAGCACTTGGGCAATGACGGCCCGAAAATCGTGGTGCACCGGCAGATCCCGACCCTCATGCAGGCGCTCGGCGGCCAAGCCGTGCCATTGGCCATGCCAACGCCCGCCGTTCACCGAATCACCCATCAGCCAAAGGGCATTACCGTGGCCGTGGTCCGTGCCCCGGGTGCCGTTTTCAGCGGTGGTTCGGCCAAATTCGCTGCACACCAGCACCACGTCGTTGGCTTGAGAAAAGTCGCGCCGCAGTTGCAGCAAGGCCGTGCTCAGGTTGGCCAGGTTTTGGGCCAGGTTGCCGGTGGCTGCGCCTTGGTTGGCATGGGTGTCCCAGCCCCCTGCTGACAAGAAACCCAGACGCAAATTCGGGTTCTGGCGCATCAGGGTGCCCAGGTGTTGGGCGTCCAGTTGCAGACCCTGGGGGGAGCCGGCGCCGTTGTTGGCAGCGAGCATTTCATTGCTCATCATGCTGTTTTGGTTGGCTCCGGCACTCAAGGTTTGCGCGGTTTGCATGCGGCTGTCAGCGCCGGCCCGAAAGGCCTTGGACAAAGTGTCGTCACCGCCATAAAGGCTCATTACCGCTTGGCGCGTGCGCTCATCGCCCAACACGCCTTGTCGCGTGGCGGCCAGGCCTTTGGGCACCAGTTGCACCGGTGCTTGGCCGGCCAGAATCAGGGGGTTGGCCTCACCCACACCCAGCGCCACAGTGCGGCTGTAGGGAGCGGCCAGGCGGTTTAGCCAGCCAGGGCCTGCGCTGCTTTGGCCCGGCATGCCTAACTCCCAGTGGAGTTGAGCGTCAAAGTGCGATCGGGTCGCATCAGGCGAGCCCGCTGCTGGAATAACGCCCAGCACCCCCTGCTGCCACAAAGGAGCCAGCGCCGCCAGGGCGGGGTGCAGGCCAAACTGCGCATCCAGCGCCAGCGTGCTTTGCGCTGTGCCGTCTGGCGCTGCAATGGCAATATTGGGGCGCAAGCGGTAGTAGTTGGGGTCGCCATGCGGCACCAAGGCTGAAAGCCCGTCGTAGGCGCCGCGCAAAAAAACGACAACCAAACGGCCATTTGCATTAAAACTGCCTTCAAGCCTTTGGGGATTTGCTTGAGTAGCTATTTTTTCAGGAGCATTTGTGCTTTGCGCCCACAACGCGGGTGCGGCCCAAAAGCTGGTGCCTGCGGTCAGGGTTTGTAAAAGTTGGCGCCGATTGAGTGGGGCTGGGAAGGGCATGGGCGCTTCATCCTAGTTTATTTGAACATGAAGTCGGGGCTGGCCAGTGCCAGTCCGGCTCGCTGGGCAGGGCGCTCGCGCGCCAGTGCAGCGCGGGTGGTGCTGCTTAAAAAGGGCGCCAAAAACGCCAACTCAGGCGTTTGGCGCATCAGGTTCAAGGCAAAGTCAGCGCGCCGGGTCAGGGCCTCGGGCACCAGCCAGGTGGCCGCATCAAAGGGGTAGCCATCGGGCGTTTGCCAGCCGTGCAGGGCTTGCCCGGCGCCCGCCAAAAACCCCAAGGCCTGCGTCAGGTGTCGCCGATCTGGCGGGCCTGCACTGGTCTCTGGGCTCGTGGGCATGAGAGCCTGCTTGACCGTCAGCGCCGAGCAGGCAAAGTCCATCGGCGTTTTAAACAAGCGGTGCTCAGGCTGCCAAAACTCGGGGGCTTGCAGCAGCCGTTTCATGACCGCGCGCAAGTCGCCTTGGGTGTCCAAAAACACCTGACTCAAGCGCGCTACCAGTTCAGGCGGCGGTTGGTCGGCCACAAAGTAGCGTGCCAGGCGCAAGCAAACGCGCTGCGCAGTAGCCGGGTGGCGGGCCAGCAGGCGAATCGCCTCTACGCCCTCCTGCTCACCACCTGAAAAAAGATGGGCGGGAAAGGTCTGCCCCATCACGGCCTTGCGGCCGGTGTCATGCAGGCGCTGGTTAAAACGAAAGCCGCTGGCCTCACTGGGTCCTACAGTCCAGCCGGTGAGCACGCGCGCCAAGGCCCGCACATCGGCTTGCTGGTAGCCGCCATGCACCCCCAGCGTGTGCAGTTCCATCAACTCACGGGCGTAGTTTTCATTCAGTCCCCGGGTGCGTCCCTGCGGCCCGGCGCTGCCTTCGGCCACACTTTGCACCTGGTCCAGGTAGTACAACATGGCCGGGTGGCGGGCGCTGGCCAGTAGCAGGTCTTCAAACTTGCCCAGTGCGTGGGCGCGCGCCACATGAATGACGTAGTGCCCGATGAAGGGGCGTACCGACCCCTTGCCCACAAAGACATTGAGGTGGTTGAACCAAAACTCGGTCATGCGTGCCAGCAGCGGGTTTTCTTCTTCGGGTTGACTGCAACTGCCCAGCCGCCAGGCGGCGGCCTCTAGTTGTACCGCGCGGTTGAAGTGGGCGGGGTCCAGGGGGCTGGAGAAATCGAGTCGGCGGTTGGCCTCGCCGTTCACGTCGGCCAAGGGCTGGGTTTTGTTCTGCGTACGTACTTGGCGCTCGCGCTCAACGCCTGCAAACAGATCGGGCAGTGGTGCGTTGAAGTGCGTCAGGTCTGCGCTAAGAGTGGGCGGAGACTGGCTGGCCGCAAAAGCCAGGTCGACCTGGGCCAGTGCCCAGGTGCGGGTATCGGGGGCAGTCTGCAAGGCGCTGATCAAGCCAGGGCTGGGGCCGTAGCCGATGCGTGACATGGCACGCCATGCGTCTTGGGTGTCGGTCTCGGTGCTGGTGCTGGCGCTGGCTCTGGCGCTGGTCTGTGCCCAGACCGACTGCGGCGCAAAGCCCGCCAGCGTGGTGCCGCTGATCAGGCGCTTGAGGGCGGTGCGGCGTTGAATCAGCGCCAGTTCAGGGGGGATGTCCATTTGGCAACGCACCTGGAGGGGCTTAGTTGTTGGAAATCCCGCTGGCCACATGCCCCGAGGGCACATGTTGCGAGGCGGAGTGCACATGGCCGGTTTGGTCGTCGAAGAAAAAATCGGGCTCAAACTCGCGCAAAAACTCGCCCTTGGGCAGGCCGCCCAAAAACATGGCTTCGTCCACCTCGATGTTCCAGTTCATCAGCGTGCGAATGGCGCGCTCGTGCGCCGGGGCGCTGCGGGCGGTGACCAGCGCCGTGCGAATGCGCATGTTGGAAGTGCCGCTTTGTTGCAGGCGCTGCAAGGCGGTGAGCAGGGGCTTGAACGGGCCGCCCAGCAGCGGTTGCTGGGCCTTGTCGGTTTCGTGCTTTTGAAACGCGCTCAAGCCCTCGGACTGGTACACGCGCTCGGCCTCGTCGCTGAACAGCACGGCGTCGCCGTCAAAGGCAATGCGCACCTCATGCGGGTAGGCGTCACCCGCGTGCACGGATTGCGGGTACACCTGCGCGGCGGGCACACCTGCGTCCAGCGCGGCGCGCACGTCGCTTAAGTGGGTGCTTAAAAACAGGTTGGCCCGCAGTGGTTTCAGGTAGCGCCAGGGCGACTGGCCCCGGGTAAAGCTGCCACGCTGAATGGGCAGCCCAAAATGCTGCGCCGAGCGAAACACCCGCATCCCGGAGACCGGGTCGTTGCGCGACAAAATCACCACCTCCACCGGCTGGTTTTGAGTGTCCTCGGGCGGGCCGTTGAAGGCCAGCAACTTTTTCACCAGCGAGAAAGCCACGCCGGGTTTGGCGGGAATGTCCAGCCGGGCCAGTTGCAAGGCCATGTAGTCGCGGTCATTGCCTTGCTCAAACACCTCGTTTTCTTCCTCAAAGTCAAACAAAGCGCGACTTGAGATCGCCACCACCAGCTTGCCGTCCAGCGAGACGCTCATGATTGCAAAAACATCCGGTAAACCGGGTTGTTGGTTTCTTCAACACAGGGGTAGCCCAACGTGGCCAAAAACTCGGCAAAGGCCGCGTTGTCCGCCGCAGGCACCTGCAAGCCCACCAAAATGCGGCCATAGTCGGCGCCCTGGTTGCGGTAATGAAAGAGGCTGATGTTCCAGCCGGGGCGCATCAGGCTTAAAAACTTCAGCAGCGCACCGGGGCGCTCGGGAAACTCAAAGCGCAGCAAGCGCTCGTCTTGCGCCAACTTGCTGTGCCCGCCCACCATGTGGCGAATGTGCTCTTGGGCCAGTTCATCGTGGGTGAGGTCAAGAGCGGCAAAGCGGTGCTTGGTGAAATTGGCGGCAATTTTGGCGCTCTCGCCCTTGCCCTGCGTGCTCAAGCCCACAAACACATGGGCCTTGGCTGAGTCGCTGATGCGGTAGTTGAACTCGGTCACGTTGCGCGGGCCCCCGGGCAGGTTGCCGATCAGCTCGCAAAAACGCTTGAAGCTGCCGCGCTCCTCAGGAATGGTCACGGCAAACAGCGCCTCGCGCTCCTCGCCCACGCCGGCGCGCTCGGCCACAAAGCGCAGGCGGTCGAAGTTCATATTGGCGCCGCACAAAATCACGGCATAGGTCTCGCCCTTGGTTTTGTGGGTGGCCACATACTGCTTGACGGCTGCTACCGCCAAGGCGCCTGCGGGCTCCACAATGCTGCGGGTGTCCACAAACACGTCTTTGATGGCCGCGCACACCGCGTCGGTGTCCACTTCTATATAGCTGTCCACCAATTTGCGGGCCACCCTGAAGGTCTCCTCGCCCACCAGCTTCACTGCCGTGCCATCCGAGAACAGGCCCACATCGGGCAGGGTTAGGCGCTTTTTGGCCGCCACCGACTGAATCATGGCGTTGGAGTCGTTCATCTGCACACCAATCACCTTGATGTCCGGGCGCACCGCCTTGATGTAGTTGGCCACGCCAGAAATCAGGCCGCCGCCCCCAATAGCCACAAACACCGCATGCAGCGGGCCTTGGTGCTGGCGCAGTATTTCCATCGCAATCGTGCCCTGGCCGGCAATCACATCGGGGTCGTCAAACGGGTGCACAAAGGTCAGGCCCTGCTTTTTCTCCAGCGCTACCGCGTGGGTAAAGGCGTCAGAGTAGCTCTCGCCAAACAGCACCACCTCGCCGCCAAAGCCGCGCACCGCGTCTACTTTGAGCTGCGGCGTGGTGGTCGGCATCACAATCACGGCGCGCGTGCCCAAGCGCTGCGCGCTCAAGGCTACGCCTTGCGCGTGGTTGCCCGCCGAGGCGCAAATGACGCCCTTCTTTAACTGCGCCGCGCTCAGGTGCGCCATTTTGTTGTAAGCACCGCGCAGCTTGAAGCTGTGCACGGGCTGCTGGTCTTCACGCTTGAACAACACCGTGTTGTGCAGTCGCTCACTTAAGCCTTTGGCAGGCTCCAGCGCTGTCTCCACGGCCACGTCGTAGACGCGGGCGGTCAGGATTTTTTGAAGGTAGTCGGCGGGTTTGAGATTTAAGGTTTTCATGCTGCTTGGATAATAAACGCTCATCGCAGGCGACAATCCTCACCTTTAAATTAAGAGCACATCGAATATGGAATGCACAGTCAGCTGGACAGGCGCTTTGGGCACACGCTCAGGCATGGGTTTTGTGGCAGAAACCGGCAGCGGCCACACGTTGATGATGGACGGCGCCCCAGATGAGGCCAAACCCGAAAACGGTGGCCTCAACCTCGCCCCGCGCCCTTTAGAGACCGTGCTGGCTGGCACCGGTGGCTGCACCGCTTATGACGTGGTGCTCATCCTCAAACGCGGCCGCCATGTGGTCACGGGCTGCACCGTCAAGCTCAGCGCCGTGCGCGCCGAGGTCGACCCCAAAGTGTTCACCCACATCAATATGCACTTCACCGTCACCGGCAAAGGCATCCCTGTGGTCGCAGTAGAGCGCGCCATCGCCATGAGCCACGACAAATATTGCTCTGCGAGCATCATGCTGGCCAAAACCGCCGAGATCACCACCAGTTTTGATTTGATTGAGGCATGATGCAGGGTTAAAGCATGTAATGAAGTTTGTAGCCGTTCGTATTTGTTGGAGAGGCGCACTCGCCGCTCCAACGGGGTTCAGACCAAAGCGTCTCAGTTGTTTAGGCATCGGAACGCTCAAAGGACTTGCCATAGGGCCGAGTCATGCGAAAAGAAAGCGCTTGTCGCACCAGCGCCTGCCGCTGTCAATCTAACTTTGCTTGCGGCGCAAAAACAGCGCAGCAATCGGCCCTGCTTGATGGCTTAGCCCGCTGGTTGGGTAGTGGAATTTTGCTGAATATGTAGTCACATGAAGACTACAATATTTCAACCATCAAGTTCTTTGGAGTTTATTATGAGTATTGCTGATACCTACGTTCGCGCCAGGATCGACGCGGATACAAAAGACCGTGCGGCTGAAGCGCTGCAAGCCATGGGTTTGTCTATTTCTGATGCCATTCGTTTGCTGATGTTTAGGGTGGCTGATGAACGTCGATTGCCTTTTGAAGTCAAGGCCCCCAATGCCACGACTCGCAAAGCCATCAAAGAACTGGACGCAGGCAAGGGCAAGAAATTCGACAGCGTCGAGGCCTTGATGGCAGATTTGAATGCGGACAATTGAGCGCTCGTCTGCTTTTAAAAGAGACTTTAAAAAAGTCGCTTTGGCTCCAAGATATCGCAAAGAGCTCAATGGTTTGATGACTGATGTGCTTGGCTGTTTGGTGCAAGACCTGCCATTGGACGAGAATTTTAGCGACCATGGCTTAACTGGCAACTGGGCAGGCTATCGTGAGTGCCACATGAAGCCTGACCTACTGCTGATCTACAGCAAGCCCGATCCCGATACGCTCAGACTAGCGAGGCTGGGCTCCCACAGCGAATTGTTCGGGTGAGGTTGTTGAAGCGTTTGTGCCAAAGTGGCGGCTAATTGAGCACAAGCGCCACCCCCGACGAGAGAAGAGAAGAGAAGAGAAGAGAGGGGGAATCAACTAGGCAGCGGGGCGGTCTCCAGGTACAAATTTTCTGGGGCCATGTCAATTTCGTCATTCCACACCACAGTGTTGTGCTCGACCCGTGCCTGCATAAACAAGCTGGTCGCCTTTAAGGCTTGGAATGCGGGGTATTCCAAATACGCGGTGACATCAAACACGCGCTTTTCACCATTGTTAAACGTCAGGTCCAACGTGTAATTCCCATTGGGCTTCACAGCGGTCGGGCGTGGCAGTGTGGCGAATGTATTCATGGTGATCACTTCAAAGGTTCGATTTTGTAAGGCATTGTCCCTGAGGCCGCTAATGTCCAGTCTGCCACAAGCTCCTCAGCGTGGAGCACCATCCAAGCCTGTACCAATTTGTTTTGCTTGGCGGGAAGCGCGCCCTCAAGCAGTTCGCCATCGGGTATCTGAAAAACAGCCTCTATTCCAGCATATTTGTGTGTGGCTGCCAGTTTCTACGCCTGCTCGTAAGCCTGCGTTGTCGCCTCCAGCACGCGCGCTGTTTATGACCAAACACTGACCGTTTCCAGTGCCATAGTCAACTGACCAGAGCGTTTCAGTTGTTGTAGGCATCGGAACGCTCAAAGGACTTGCCATAGGGACGAGTCATGCGAAAGGAAAGCGCTTTGCGCACCAGCGCAACTCGTTCTGAGGTGCTAATTTCGACCGGATCGATTCGCGCCAATTTCAAAACAGGCTTGCCGTAGCGGGTGACGGTCAACTCCTCGCCCGCAGCTACCCGGGCTGCGATGACAGAAAAATGATGACTAATTTCCCGTGCGGTCACAGTATTCATAAATCTACAACTAAAAAAATGGAATGCCTCGCTACGCTTTCCATGAACTTAACCCTCATCGAAATCCGACTGCAAGACCGTCTCTTGGTGCAACTCACCAAGGCGCAGGCGCACCTGGTCAGTGCTTATAGCTCGCGAAGGGTCCGCCTTCAGCGCGTCATAGGCAGGCCCCACCTCTTGAACTAGCCAGTGTTCAACAGCACGATCACGCGCCAGCATGGCCCGCAAACCGTCCTGAATCATTTCGCTATCGTCACCGCGACTCAAACCCGGTGCGCCACCGTCGTCATCACTTTGGCAGCGGCGCCCATGATGGCTTTGACGAAAGAGGGGAGCTCTAGTGCGCCCAGCTTTTGGGCGTCCAGGGCGTGGCGGGCTTCATCGTCTTTCATTTGGGCCACGATGGCGCGCGAGGCGTGGTCGTTGGCGGGTAGCAGCGCCAAGTGGCTCTCCAGGTGCGCCTCCACCTGGTGCTCGGTCTCCACCACAAAGCCCAGGCTCACCCGGTCGCCCAGTCGCCCGGCCAGCAGGCCCAGCCCAAACGCACCGGCGTACCACAGCGGGTTGAGCAGCGAGGGGCGCTGACCCAGCTCATCGAGGCGTTGGCGCGTCCAGGCCAAATGATCGGTTTCTTCGGCGCTAGCCCTTTGAAAATGTGCTTGAAGCGCTCTGTTTTTAGTAGCGAACGCCTGCGCCGTGTAAAGCGCCTGCGCACACACCTCACCCACATGGTTGACCCGCATCAGCGCGCCAGCCTGCACTTTTTCCGCCGCTGTGAGCTCGGTGCCCTCGCCCGGCAAGGTGGGGCAGGGCAGTGCCGCGCGGGGGGTGACAAAAAGGGTGCGCAGGGCGGCGTCTGCGGTGATCAAAAATTTATCCATGTGGGGGATTCTATTGATCATGCCCAGGGTGTTCACGGCGGGCTATCGGACAAGATGATGTCAATAGGGTCACTTGATCTAAACCCAAGCGGTGACAGCGCCCGAAAGTGGCCCGATAACCCCTCGTTTAATCGCCTTAACCAATTGCTCGGCAAGTAAGTTTATTTCATGAAAATCTATATATTCATGAAATTTATTGTGTTTTAATTGATTTTAATTAATAAAATACTTCAATTGTTGCAATAAAGCAACGTGAAAACTTAAATATCACGCATTTTGGGGTCATTTGCTTGGCTGGGCCTGTGGGCTCTGTTTCAATACATTCGACTTCCAGAAATTAGGAAGTTGGCCTAGGTCCCGGAAATACCCGGGCCAGAGCTCTAAATTTAACCTTGGAATACAAACATGAAAAAAACCCTGATCGCTTTGGCTGCTCTCGCAGTTGTTTCCGCAGCTTCGGCTCAATCTTCAGTGACCGTTTACGGTGCGCTTGATGCTTCTTTCAACAGCGCAAGCTCAGAAGGCGTCAGCAAGACCTTCATGGGAACTTCACAACTCGGTTCCAGCAAGCTGGGCTTCATGGGTACTGAAGACCTCGGCAACGGTTTGAAAGCCATCTTCAAAATTGAAGGCGGATTGAACAATGACGCAGGCGCTGGTAAATCAACCAACACCAACAACCAAGTGTCTGGTGCTGTTTCTGGTGCTGGCCCAACGGTCAACGGTGCTGCTGGTCAAGCTAGCTCCGGTGGCTTTGTGTTCCAACGTTATTCTTACGTTGGTTTGAATGGCAGTTTCGGTGAAGTTCGCTTGGGCCGTGACTACGTTTCAGCGTTTTTGAATGTTCAAGCTGCTGTGGATCCATTTGGAACCAATGGTCCTGCTGACTCCACTCAAATGGCGTTGAAATTGGGTGGCGCAACCATCACCAATGCATCGAACATGATTGGTTACACATCACCCTCTATCAGCGGTTTTACCGTTGGTGCTCAGTATTTCATGGGTGAAAACGTTAGCGGAAAAGCCAACAGCGACGACGGCACAGGTACTTCGGTGTACGCTGCGTACGCCAACGGCCCCTTGTTCTTGACCGCAGGTCAACAGACCACCAAAGGTAAGGCCGTTGCTGCTGTTGCCGCAACTTCTATTGCCAATACAACGACTGGTGTTGTCACTGACACAGCCGCAGCTCTGGCCCTCCCAGGTGATTACACTTTGAGCGCTTTGTCTGCTTCGTATGACTTGGGCATGGCCAAGTTGGCATACACCTACGCCCGTGAAGAAGCTGTCGGTACGGCTGCTACAGCTAAAAACACCAGCAATTTGTTTGGTGTGACCGTGCCAATGGGCGCCTTCAACCTGAAAGCTTCGTACGTCGCTGCTGCTCGTAACACGGGTGTTGCTGGCGTTGCTGACGAAACAGGAACTTTGTTCGGCTTGGGTGTTGACTACGCTTTGTCCAAGCGTACAACCGCTTACAGCACATGGGCTCGCGTGACCAACGGTGACAACGGCGCTTCTTACAGCACTGGTGGCGTTGGCGCTACTACGGCCAACAATTCTTCACAGAATTTGGCCATTGGTATCAAGCACAACTTCTAATCCCCCGCTGGCTTGCGCCAGCTGAGGTTTGAAAGCCAAAACCCCGCTACAGCAATGTGGCGGGGTTTTTTAATTTCCGGGTTTTGTGGATCGCCACGCTGCGAGCGCGTTGGTGGGCTGAGAATGCAAAAACAAATCGCCCAAAAAAATGGGGTTCCCTTTTTGGGGAACCCCTAACCTTGGAAACAGAGTTAAGCCCCTGTCAGGCTAAATCTCACGCCAAGCACAGGCTAAAGGCCTGACTTTTTGCAAGAAATTCTTGTCAAGCCAGCAACTCCTGCGAGCTTGCTCGGGTTGGAGCACAAGGCTAATAATTAATTAAATCATTTTAATTAAATTATCAACAAAGTCGAATGTTGTGTTTTAACTACAAAATCACATAAATCATTTCTTAAGTTTGAATCGTCAGATACATTAATTCCTGTTTGGAGAAACTTCTTTCCAAATATAAAAAAGTTTATTTGTTTCACACTCGGAGAAATACGACATGAAAAAAACCCTGATCGCTTTGGCTGCTTTTGCTGCCGTTAGCTCATTCGCTCAATCCACCGTGTCCGTCTACGGTGCAGTCGATGCTTCTTTCAACAGCGCAAGCTCAGAAGGCGTCAGCAAGACATTCATGGGCACTTCACAACTCGGTTCCAGCAAACTGGGCTTCTCGGGTACTGAAGATCTCGGTAACGGTCTGAAAGCCAACTTCAAGCTTGAAGGCGGCTTGAACAATGACGCCGGCGCTGGTAAATCAACCAACACCAACAACCAAGTGGGTGGTGCTGTTTCTGGTGCTGGCCCAACGGTCAACGGTGCTGCTGGCCAAGCTAGCTCCGGTGGCTTTGTGTTTCAGCGTTATGCCTACGTTGGTTTGACCGGCGGCTTCGGTGAAGTTCGCTTGGGCCGTGACTACGTTTCAGCATTCTTGAACGTTCAAGCTGCTGTGGATCCATTTGGAACCAATGGTCCTGCTGACGCCACTCAAATGGCTTTGAAATTGGCTGGCGTCACTGCCACCAGTGCTTCCAACATGATTGGTTACACATCACCCTCTATCAGCGGTTTTACCGTTGGTGCTCAGTATTTCATGGGTGAAAACGTTAGCGGCGCTGCCAACAGCGACGACGGCACAGGTACTTCGGTGTACGCTGCGTACGCCAACGGCCCCTTGTTCTTGACCGCAGGTCAACAGACCACTAAAGGTAAGGCCGTTGCTGCTGTTGCCGCAACTTCAATTGCCAATACGACTACAGGCGTTGTCACTGACACGGCTGCTAAATTGGCCCTCCCAGGTGATTACACTTTGAGCGCTTTGTCTGCTTCGTATGACCTGGGTATGGCCAAATTGGCTTACACCTACGCTCGTGAAGAGTCTGTCGGTACGGCTGCTACAGCTAAAAACACCAGCAATCTGTTTGGTGTGACCGTGCCAATGGGCGCTTTCAACCTGAAAGCTTCGTACATCGCTGCTGCTCGTAACACGGGTGTTGCTGGTGCGGCTGACGAAACAGGCACTTTGCTCGGTTTGGGTGTTGACTACGCATTGTCCAAGCGTACAACGGCTTACAGCACATGGGCTCGCGTGTCCAACGGTGACAACGGCGCTTCTTACAGCACCGGTGGCGTTGGCGCTACCACAGCCAACAACTCTTCACAGAATTTGGCCATTGGTGTCAAGCACAACTTCTAATCCAACGCTGGCGCAAGCCAGCTGAGGTTTAAAAGCCAAAACCCCGCTGCAGCAATGCCGCGGGGTTTTTCGTTGTGGGTTTGACCATGGCATCTGCTTGCGAAATTACGAAATATCAAAGCATGAGGTGTGTGGTAGTCAAGAAATCTCAAATTGAAATGGGTGAGCGGGTTCAATATGAAGGGCCAGTTTTTTGAAAAATCTGACTTTTCAAAGGAGTCTTATCCCATGCGTCAACTCAAGCTTTCTCACTTGTCCATAGCCGCTTTGCTGGCTTTGGTGTCCGCCACAGCCGCACAAGCCCAGCAGGCGGGCGACACGATTGTGGCCATCGGTGCGGCCAGAATTGCACCCAGTCTCTCACTGGGGGCCTTGAATTCGGTGGGCTTAGACGCCGCCACTTTCAATGGCTATACCGCAGGGGCCTCGGCCTCGGCAGGGTATGCAGAGACGCTGTCTTTTAGTGTCTTACAAATGTTCACCAACAATGTGGCGGTTGAGTTCTCCTTGGGCGTACCTCCGACCATCAACCTTGACGTGAATCTTTCCAGCATCTCCACGCTGTTGCCCCGAGCCGCCAAGGCTGATGTGTTGACGCCGACGGCAGTGGCCAAGTATCTTTTCAACACCCCCGCTGACAAGTTTCGGCCCTACGCGGGCTTGGGTTTAACCTACGCCTCATTTGATAAGGTGAGTGCTGATAAGTCGAATGTGTTGGTTAACGCTTTGGGTGGAACCTCGGCGAGTTTGAGTTCGTCATGGGCGCCGGTGTACAGCCTGGGCTTTATTTATAACTTCACAGACCGCCTGTCAGTTAATGCGCTGGTGGCGTACATCCCCTTGAAGTCGGATGTTACTTTTGTAGGACCAGGCTTGAGTGGACCCGTCACCACGACGGGTACCGTGGACATTAACCCAACCGATTACGTGGTCCGAATCGGCTATAAATTCTGAGGAGTGTGGGTTTTTAGCGGCTGAATGGCCGCTTTTGCAGTCGGTTATATTTGGCGGATGGCATATTTTCATCCGTTACTTTTCGTGATTGCATAAGGCGACTTCAGTTGTTTTTCTTTAAATCTATTTTGCTTGGTCTGGTGGTGGGGCTGTCGGCCTGCGCTACCCAAGCGCCCAAGTCGGCGTTAACCGCTAGCCATGCTTTTGGCCCGGACTGGCTGGCCTTTCATTTTCCTGGTAAAACCCCCACGGATTACACGCCTGAGCACAAAGGCGGGCGCTCGGCCATGCGGGCTGATGCGGTGTCTTCAGCCAGCATGTTGCGGCGTACAGTGCGCATCGTTCCACAAGATTTGGGGTCGGTTAAATTTTCTTGGCAGGTGCCCGCCTTGATCGAGAAAGCTGATTTGGCCGCGCGCGACAAGTCGGACTCGCCGGTGCGACTGGTGCTGGCTTTTGAGGGGGATCGCAGCCTTTTTTCAGCCAAAGATTCGATGCTGTCCGAGTTGTCGCATGCCTTGACGGGCGAGCCTATGCCCTATGCCACGCTGATGTATGTGTGGAGCAACACGCTCCCGGCCGGCACTGTGGTTAAAAGCGGGCGCACCGACCGCATTCGAAAGCTGGTGGTGGAGTCAGGCAGTAAAAACCTGAATGCCTGGCTGGACTACGAGCGCGATGTGGCGGCTGATTTTGAACTGGCCTTTGGCGAGCGCCCGGGCGCCTTGGTGGGCATTGGCCTCATGACCGACAGCGACAACACACGCACTACTGCGCAGGCTTGGTATGGCCGGGTGACCTTGGCCAAGGCGGCCAGCCCTTATTAGGCTTGCGCTTGGGCCACGCGTGTGGCTTTACTTCTTTGCGGGTTTTGAGTCAGGAATGACGGCATCAACCACCGCACCCGTCACCTTGAAACCTGTTTTAACCACGGTGGCGCCAGCGGTGACCACGGCGTCGGCCACAGCGATGACTGCGCAACCGCTGCAAAGCAGGGTGCTGGCAATCAAGGTGGCGATAGTCAGGGGTTTGGTTCGGTTGTTCATGGGAAAGTTCTCTTTTAAGCAGTGTGGTTTTTAACACAATCTGCGCTTGTGTTGCGGGCGGCAGGGCTCAAGATTTCTGAAAGCATGCCGTAATTCTAGGTAAGCGTCTTTACCCAACGGAGCCGATATGACCACTTTCCTCCCCCTTGTCACCCTGCTGCTCATTCTGGCGATGATGTGCTTTCTTCTGTATTACTTTTACATCCAGCAAAGTCTGGAGACCCTGTCCCGTCAGCTGGCAAGCATGCAGTCCTCGCCGGCCAGTGCCAGGGGGCCTGACATGATTCGCCGTGAGAAGGCGTATCGCCATGACCAACTGTTTTTGTTGGAAGCCGACCTCACCAATTACCCGCGTGAATTGTTAAACGAAGAAGAAATGGCGGTGGTTGATGTGGCCCGCAAAAACATCAAGCTCTGCATTGATGAACTTAAGCAATCAGGTGACTGGCT
This sequence comes from Comamonadaceae bacterium, assembly GCA_947372745.1. GTDB lineage: Bacteria > Pseudomonadota > Gammaproteobacteria > Burkholderiales > Burkholderiaceae_C > Rhodoferax. The sequence goes on from CANBUY010000013.1 coordinate 37,660, forward strand.
GGGCTTGCCGTTTGATTTTGAATGGAGCGAAATGGTGGACCGAGTGCCCCAGGTCATTTCACTTTACCGCCTGACTTTGGCGCAGTCGTCCTGGGTTGATGGGACCCAAAAACAGTCTGAGGAGGTGGTGGATGTTTCCAGGCAAAAGAACGACAGTTTTGTATTGCGTTTGGCGTAATCGCCCATGATGATTCGCCGCCCTCTGTTTCTTAAGCTCAACCAGCCTATACTTGCACCTAATTAAGTACAAGTTTTGAAGGATGTTTAATGAGAATAGTGACTTACTCAGAGGCACGTAGCTCACTCAAGTCGGTACTCGACCAAGTGAATGACGATGCAGACGTGACCATCATCAGCCGCCGTGATGGGGCTGACGCTGTGGTGATGTCGCTGGACCAATATCAAAGCATCATGGAAACCATGCACTTGCTATCAACCCCTGCGAATGTGGCGCACCTGGCCAAGTCCATTGCGCAACACAAAGGCGGCCAGGCCGTGCGGCGCGAGCTGGCGGACACTGGCGCCCCATGAGTCGCGCCATTCGCTTCACCCCCGCCGCTTGGGAGGATTACACCTACTGGCAAGGGCAGGACAAAAAGACCTTGAAGCGTATCAACACCCTGATAGGGGCTGCACGGCGTGACCCCTTCGCGGGTATAGGCAAACCTGAACCCTTGCTGGGCAACTTGGTGGGGTATTGGTCGCGGCGCATTGACGAGACGCACCGCCTTGTTTATGCGGCTGACGATGCCGACTTTGATGTGATCGCGTGCCGTGGGCACTACGACGATTGACAAATTGAGGGGGATATTCTGGTCCCGCCGACAGGAATCGGACCTGTATTTCACGCTTAGGAGGCATGCGCACTATCCATTGTGCTACGGCGAGAATCGGACTTATTGTAAGGGCCTGATTGGCCAAAATCAGTCGTAGCGCAGCGTGAAAATGAGGTCCACCGCGCTTTGCTCGCCGGTCTGGGCTCGTAGGGTGAAGCGACGCGAGAGGTCGTAGAAGATGTAGAAAGTGCCCAGCGTGCCGGCCAGGCTGCGTTCGTAGGCCACGTAAATGTCTTGCGAGAGGCGTTTGCCCAGGGTGATGGCGGCGCTGGTGCTGGTGCCGTCGGCGTTGCTGCTGGCGCCCCGCATGGACAATTCATCCAGTCCCAGGGCCTCGGCCACCCCCCCAGACAAGCTTTTTCCTTTGCCGCCCAATAAGGCCAGTGCGGCTTGTTGCAGCACCGCCGACTCGGCGCCGCCGTTGGCCGCAGAACGCCCCAGCACCAGCCAGGCCAATTTTTCAGCGTCGGGCAACTCGGGGTCTGAGTACAAGCGCACGGCGGGGGAGAGGGCGGTGCCGCTGATTTGCACGCCCACGCGCTGCTGCAGGTTGGGCCGTATGGCCAAAATATTGAGGGCAGGGTTGTTGATGGGGCCGGTAAAACGCAGTTGGCCTTCTTCCAGATCAAGCAGTTGGCCATAGGCCTTGAAGGTGCCGCGCACGGTGCGCAGGTCGCCGGTGAGGGTGGGTGTGGCGGCGTCGCGCCCGCCGCTGCGCAGCTTGAGTTGACCCGACAAGCGGGAGACCAGTCCATGGCCGCGCACGGCGAAATCGGGTCCGAGGTCGAGCGTGATGTTCACCTCCGGGGTGATGCGCAGGCCCAGGGGGGTGCCCGTTTTTGGGGCGGGCCTTGGGGCGGCGGCTGCGCTTCTTCGAACCACCACATCGTCATCGAGTTGAGGCGCGGAGTCTTCAGGAAGGATAAAAAGGGCCTGATCGGCCTTGAGGGTGCCGGTCACCACGAGTTGGGCGTCAACGAGTTGCGCTGCCAGTTGGCCGGACACCGAGAGCCGTCGGTCGGCACGCGTGCTGACGCGCAGGGCTTGGGCGGTGGCATCCAGCGACATGCGCAGGCGCGAGGCCAGGGCTTGGCCGGGTGCGTTGGCGGGGAGCCAAAGCACGTAGCCTTTCAACGAGAGTCGTCCCCCCGTAGTGCCACCGGCGCCTTGCAGGGTGAAGTCGTCAATGTTCAGGCGCTGGCCGTCCAGACTGGCACGCAGTCGGCCTTGACTGAAGTCGATGCCGTCCACCACCGAACGCACCGCGAGGTCTTGCGCGCTGAGTGTGCCGCGCCATTGCGGCTCACTGCGGGTGCCCGAGACGCTGGCTTGTGCGTCCAGCGTGCCGCGCAGCCGCCAGCCGGGCGGGGCCAGCAAGGACCACGCGCCCACCGGGGGCAGCTTGGCGGTAAGGGTGCCGCTCAGAGGCGCATCGGCAGGCCAAGACCAGGCTTGGTTTTGGGTGTTGAGGCGGGTGCTGAACTGGGCCTGGGCTTGGCCGGCGCGTTCGCTGGCCCACGTTAATTGGGTCGCCAGCACGGCGTCGTCCAGGGTGACGTTCAGGCGCGCTTCACGCACCCCCGCACTAAGGGTGCCCACGGTGGCGTCTTCGGTGAGCAGTTGCAGGTCGCCGCTGGTGCGCTCCAGCGTGGCGCGCAGGCGCAAGGTGTCGCCACCAGTGGCATTCCATTGACCCCCAAACATCAGGTCGCCGCGCAGGCCGAGGTTGGTCATTTGGGTTTGGCCGATCATCTCCAGCCAGGCCAGTGGCAGGTTTTGAAGCCGCCCCTCGGTGTGCCACTGAGTGGCGCTCCATTGCGCAGGGGCCCAAGTGAGGCTGGCCGTGCCGGGTGCGGGGCCGACAAGGACAGCGCTGCTTGCGCCCAGGGTCAACTGGGTGGGGCCGTTGTGGTTCAGGCTCAGGTCGATGGGGGCTTTGCTTTTTAGCGTCCAGGTGCCGGTGCGCTGGCTGTCTTCCATGCTCACTTGGGCTTCTTTGAGTTGCGCTTGCCAGACGCCGGGGCTCGTCTGGCCGCCTTGCGCTTGCGCTTGCAGGGCTAGGCGACGGGTGCCTGATTCGAGTTGGGCTTTGAGGTTCAGGCTGAGGGCGCTGAGCGATCCTTTGAGGTCGGCTTGTGTTTGGCGGAAGCGCCAAGCGCTTTCAATGGTTTGGTCGGGCTTGCGCACCGACAACTGGGGGACGCTCAGTTGCGCTTGTAGTTGCAGGGCGGGCAGTGGCCCGTGCCAGCCGCCTTGCCAGTGGCCGCTGAGCTCCGCTTGGCCATAAATGAGAGTCTGACCCAAGGGCTGGGCGATGCCCGGCCAGGCATGTAGCCAAAGGTTGAGGCGGGCCGCATCCATCACCTTGACGCTGAGATCGCCACTCCCTTGTGTGGGGGCTAGTTGGCCCTTGACCTGCGCGCTGGCGCCGGGCAGGGTGAACATGAGTTGGCCTTGGGCAGCCTGAGCGTTGATGCTGTAGCGCACCTGGCCCTCAACTCGGGCGTCATGCGTTTGCAGTTGCCCGTCCAGGTCAATCTGGTCAGTGGCTTGCTGGAGCTTGAGTTGTCCTGTGAGCTGGGTGGCTGATAAGCGCGCGTCCAGCGCGGCGAGGTTGAGGTCTTGGAGCTTGAGCGTGCCGGCCCAGCGCTTGGGGTCGGTGAATTGGCCTTGCACCTCAAGCCGTCCACCGGCCCCTTGGGCTTTGAGCGAGTCCACAGTCCATTGGCCGTGGGTGAAGACGCCCTGGGCGTCCAGCTTTGCCAGCGGCAGGCGGTGCTGGCTCCAGGGGCCGCTTTGGGCGTTGCTGAGTTGGAGGTCAGCACGCCAGTTTTGACTAGGCGCGCCGCTGCCGGCTTGGGCTTGCGGGGTGACCGAGGCGGTGCCGCTGAGTTGAGTTTGCGGGGCCTGGGACCACAGGGCGTTCAGGTCCAGCGATTGCCATTGGGCTTGCGCGTTCAGTATGGGTTGGGGGTGCCAGGGCTGCAGGCGGGCGGTCACTTGGGCTTGTGTGCCTTGGCTCGACCGAAGCTCAGGCGTCAGTTGGGCTGTGAGCTCAAGCACAGCATCGCGCCCAGCCAATTGGCCGCTTACTTGGGCACTGGCTTTGACCTGAACGGCTTGGCGCGTTTTGGGCAGGGTGGTTTGCACGCTGCCTTGCATCGTCAGCTTGAGCGCCATCGGTGCTTGCGCCTGCAAACTGCCCGAGAGGGTATAGCTTCCTGATGAAATATGCCCCTGAAGCATGTCTATCTTGTGGAGCCTGCTATTAAACTTATAGTGACCTGACGCTTGGGTTATTTGCACCGGGGTGCTGCCGGCCCATTCAAACGTGCCCAAGGAAAACTCGGCGTCTACTTTGAGCGGCAGGCGCAGGTCCAGCGGCGGCTGGGGTGCCGTTTTGGGGCGCTGATCATCAATGCGCAGGTGCGCCAGCTTTAGTTGGGTCAGGCGCAGCTCACCCTCCAGCAGGGGTTGCAGCGCCCAGCGTACTTGGGCGTCGCGCGCCTCCACGCTGAGTGCGCCCTGTTGCCAGCGCAACCAGCCCACGCTGCCACCGTCGCGCAAAGAGCCTGAGACGTCTTTGAAAGCCAAGCTCTGGCCTGCTGGCAGATAAGGCTGTGCCAGTGCGAGGGCCGTGGCCAATGAGGTGCTGCTGCCGGCCCACACCCACAGGCCCACGCTCAAGACCAGCAAGGTGAGCAGCAGGGCGAGGGTCGCCTTCGTGAGTGCCGCCAGGATTTTCATCAAAACGTGAAGCCCACGTTTAGGTGCAGGCGCAGGCGCTCGGCGGCCACGCCATAAGCCAGGTCGATTTGCAAGGGTCCGACCGGGCTTTTCCAGCGGGCACCAATACCCACGCCCACCTTGGCTTGTAGGTCGCCGGGTTGGTCGGCGACCGCGCCTGCGTCAATAAATACGGTGCTTTCCCAGTCGGCCAGACGGGGGATGCCGGTGATGGGGCGCTGCCACTCCAGGCTGCCAAAGGCAAGGTAACGCCCTGCGGTGATTTGGCCATCTGACAGGGTGACGCCAATTTCGCGCAAGCCATAGCCGCGCACGCTGGTGTCGCCGCCAGTCAAAAACAACTGGCTGCTGGGTAAGGTGATGCTGTCACGCGCCAGCACGGCGCCGACTTGGGCGCGCAGGGCCAGGCGGCTGGCGTTGACTTTGGGCGCGCCGTCTTCATCATTTTTCCCCAGCGGCACATAACCAATGCCCCGCAGCAGCAGGCGGCTGTAGGGGTCGCGTGTGCTGCCCAAGGTGGTGCCGCCGCCCACCTCGGCCCCCAGTCCCCAGCCGCTGGTGGGTTGGGTGGTGTTGTCAAAGTTGCGTCGGGTCAGGGCAAAGTTGATGCTCAAGGCGTCAGCGGTCACGAGGGGGGTGGTGGCGGTGGCAGCCGTTTGTGAGCGGTCGTATTGCAGGTAATAGTTGCGGTCGATTTGCGGGCCGTATTGGCTGCGGCCTCCGCGCAGACGCTGGCTGTTGACGTCAAAACTCCCCACCATCTGGTTTTGCAGTTGCCCCGCCGTCACCCAGCGCCAGTTGCTTTCATCGGGCGGGGCGGTCAGCTCGGTGCCCAGCGTGCGGGTTTCGCGGTCGAGAGAGAGTTTGGTGACGGCGCGCCAGTCAATCCAGGGCAGCTTGTGGTGGGTGTGCTCGACGCTCAGGCGGGCGCCGCTGTCGGTGCTGGCGCCCACGCCCAGCACCAGCTTTTGCAGCAAGGACTCCCGCAGTTGCACCCGTACCGGGGCATTTTGGGGATCGGCGGTGGTGTCAATTGAGATAAAAACCGAGTCAAAGTAGCCGCTGTCCACCAGCCTTTGCTGGGCTTCATCGAGCTGGGTTTGCTCATAGCTGGCACCCGCCGGGAGGCGGGTCAGGCGGGTGATGAGCTGGGTGTCATAGCGCTCGGCTCCGCTGATGTTGAGCGCGCCAAGTTGAAAGGCTGGCCCTGAATCCAGCGTGATGGACAGGCGGGCAAGCTTGCCCACAGGGTCGATATCGGCCAGGGTGGTGGTGATCTGCCCGGTGGGGTAGCGCTGGCGCCTGAGTTGGAGCAGCGCTTGCTGCTTGGCGACGGTCCAGGCGGTTTGTGTGAAGCGGGCGCCTTTTTTTAGCGACCACAAGGCTTCGATTCGGCGCTGTTGGGCCACGGTGGCTGGGTCGGTGGTGATGGGGCCGGTGAACACCATGCGCACGTCGCTGACGCGCGTGGGATCGCCGGGTTCAACGTGCAGGCGCACGGCGCGCACCGCGCTATTGGCGCTGGGTTCGCGCTCGATCTGAATTTGGGGACTGAAGTAGCCCTCGGTGGCCATCAGGTCTTGGGTGTCTTGTTGGGCTGTGCTCATCAGGCGCAGCAACTCGTTGTCGCTTAAGTCGCTCAAGGCTTGGTAGCGCAGCAACTCAAGGTGGCGCTCCAACAAGCTTCGAATTTCGTCGGGCGCGTCTATTTTGAGCGTAAATGCGGTCTCGGGCACGACGGGTGCACCGAGCGCTTGCGCCGCCAAGGGCTCGGTTTGTGCCCACAAGCTGCCACTTAGGGCACCTAAGGCGATTGCCACTGCTGCCCACACCCTCTTCAACACGGCTTTCTCCTACTTTGTCTGAGCATGCCTTAGCTACGCGAGCTCACTTGGTGAGCAGTCGCATGGTGTCTTCCAGCCCTTTGAGGGTGAGGGGGAACATGCGCTGGTTCATCAACTGTTGCACCACGGCAATGCTTTGGCGGTATTGCCAGACGCCTTGGGGCTCGGGGTTGATCCAGGCAAACTTGGGAAACGCACTGGTCAGCCGCTGCAGCCATTCGACGCCGGCCTCCTCATTGTTGTACTCCACGCTGCCGCCGGGTTGCAAAATCTCATACGGGCTCATGGTGGCGTCACCAATAAAGATGAGTTTGTAGTCTTTGTTGTACTTCCTGATGATGTCCCAGGTGTTGAATTTTTCGGCAAAGCGGCGCTTGTTGTTCTTCCACATGAAGTCGTACACGCAGTTGTGGAAGTAGTAAAACTCCAGGTGTTTGAACTCCGATTTGGTGGCGCTGAACAGCTCTTCCACCCTTTGGATGTGGTCGTCCATGGTGCCGCCCACATCCATCAAGAGCAGCACTTTTACATTGTTGTGGCGCTCGGGCTGCATTTTGATGTCGAGGTAACCGGCGTTGGCGGCGGTGGCGCGGATGGTGTCATCCAAATTGAGCTCTTCTTCATGGCCTTCGCGGGCAAACTTGCGCAGGCGGCGCAAGGCCACCTTGATGTTGCGGGTGCCTAGCTCTTGCGTGTCGTCGTAGTCTTTGTAGGCGCGTTGGTCCCACACCTTGACAGCGCTGCGGTTGCGGCTTTTGTCTTGCCCGATTCGAATGCCTTGCGGGTTTTGACCGTAAGCGCCAAACGGGCTGGTGCCGCCGGTGCCTATCCACTTGCTGCCGCCTTCGTGGCGCTCTTTTTGTTCTTCAAAGCGTTTTTTGAGCGTTTCCATGAGCTCGTCCCAACCCATTTTTTCGATCTTGGCGCGTTCCTCGGGGCTTAGGTCAAGCTCCAGGTTTTTGCGCAGCCACTCCAAGGGAATGTCTTGGGTGAAGTCGGTCACCGTCTCGATGCCTTTGAAGTACGAGGAAAAGGCGCGGTCGAACTTGTCAAAGTGCTTTTCGTCTTTAACCAGCGTGGTGCGGCTCAAGTAGTAAAAGTCGTCAATTTTGTAGCCCGTGGCCTCGTCATCGCCTTCAGGCTCGGGCGAGTTGGGGCCAACGACGCCCTTTTGCAGGGCTTCCATCAGGGTTAAAAATTCTTTGACCGAGACCGGCAGCTTGGCCGAGCGCAGGGTGTAGAAGAAGTCAATCAGCATGGGTTGTTCCTTTGCTGCGGGGTTTGTCCAACACATACAAAAGTTGGGCTTTGGCCTCGGGCCATTCGCCAGCGCGCAGGCTGTACATCACGGTGTCGCGTATGGTGCCGTCGCGGCGCAGGGCGTGGCCGCGAATGACGCCGTCTTTTTTGGCCCCCAGGCGCTCAATCGCGGCTTGGGAGGCAAAGTTGAAGTTGTCGGTGCGCCAACCCACCACCTGGCAGCCCAGCGTCTCGAAAGCGTGCGTCATCATGAGTAGCTTGGCGACTGAGTTGACGTGGGTGCGCTGGCTGCTTTTGGCATACCAGGTCCAGCCAATTTCCACCCGCTGGACGGCCGGCACGATGTCATGAAAGCTGGTGCAGCCCAGCACTTGGCCCGTGGCAGCGTCGGTCACGGCAAAGGCAAAGCGATGGCCTGCTTCGCGCATGGCCAGGGCGTCTTCGATGTATTTTTGGGTCTGCTCAGGCTCGGGCACCGAGGTGATGCGCAGTTTCCAAAGCTGGCCGTCAGCGGCGGCAGCGCGCAGGCCGCTTTCGTGACTGAGTGCCAGAGGCACTAAAACGAGGCCGCGTGCGGCCAAGGTAACGGGCTCAACGTACGCCATGATTTACGCCTCAGTCTTTTTTTGTTCTGCGTTTTTGCCAGCGTCGTGCCAGTTGCAGCCCACCACCACCACCCAGGCCGACCAACAAAATGCCGCCCATGCTGGCAGTGCCATAACCGGCGGCAAAAATGTCCAAGCCCAGCAGGCGCCCGATCCAGAAGCCCAACAGGGCGCCGCCGACGAAGCCGACAGCGTCAGACAGGCCTTCAGCCAAGAGAGATTTATCCATCGGTCGGCGTCCTGGTCTTTAGCGGTTGTGGCGGTTCATGAACACGAGTTTTTCAAACAAAGTCACGTCTTGCTCGTTTTTGAGCAAGGCGCCCACTAGGGGCGGCACGGCGACTTTGTCGGCCTGGCTTTGCAGCGCTTCCAGCGGGATGTCTTCGGCCACCAGCAGCTTGAGCCAGTCCAGCAACTCGCTGGTAGAGGGTTTCTTTTTGAGGCCGGGGAGGTTGCGCACGTCGTAAAACGTTTTCATGGCGGCGCTCAACAGCTCTTTTTTGAGGCCGGGAAAGTGCACGTCCACAATGGTTTGCATGGTGACGGCGTCAGGAAACTTGATGTAGTGGAAGAAGCAGCGGCGCAAGAAGGCGTCAGGCAGTTCTTTTTCGTTGTTGGAGGTGATGAACACCAAGGGTCGGTTTTTTGCATTGATCAGTTGGCGCGTCTCGTAGCAATAAAACTCCATGCGGTCAATTTCACGCAGCAAGTCATTGGGGAACTCAATGTCGGCCTTGTCGATTTCGTCAATCAAAAGCGCAACCGGTTCTTCGGCCGTAAAGGCTTGCCACAGCACGCCTTTGAGGATGTAGTTGTTGATGTCTTTCACCCGCTCGCCGCCGTCCACCGTGGCAAGTTGTGAGTCGCGCAGGCGGCTCACAGCGTCGTATTCATACAGGCCTTGTTGTGCTTTGGTGGTGGATTTGATGTGCCACTGCAACAAGGGCATGTTCAGGGCGCCCGCCACTTCTTCGGCCAGCATGGTTTTGCCGGTGCCGGGCTCGCCCTTGACCAAGAGCGGGCGTTTGAGGGTGATGGCCGCATTCACGGACAACATCAAATCCGGAGTCGCAACGTAGTTTTGGGTGCCTTGAAATTTCATGGTTCTCGCTTTGTTAGAGGTCTTCGACGTTCAGCTTAAGTGCAGGATTGAGGACCGATATAATCCGGGTTTGATCCATCTCAAACATTGGTTGATTGTCCTCGCAAAATGAACAAATTCCTGTCTTCACTGTCTGTCCTGGTTGTCGCTTGTGTGACGACCCTCTCCGTAAACGCTCAGGATATCAAGGGCGATGTCAAAGCGGGCGAGAAAAAAATCTCAATGTGCATTGGCTGCCACGGAATTGCCGGCTATCAAGCCAGCTTCCCTGAAATTTACAAAGTCCCCAAGATCTCTGGCCAAGGCGAGAAATACATTGTGTCGGCCCTCAATGCCTACAAAAAGGGCGATCGTAAACACCCCAGCATGCGTGGTATTGCCGACAACCTGACTGATCAGGACATGGCAGACATTGGCGCTTATTACTCAGCCCACGGCAAGGTTGAAGGTACCCCTGAATTGGCCAAAGCGGCTGACGGTAATGCCCGTGTGACAGCTTTGGTGGCCAAAGGCGCTTGCGTGTCTTGCCACGGTGACAACTTCAACAAGCCGATTGACCCCAGCTACCCCAAAATTGCCGGTCAGCACGCTGACTATTTGTTCGTTGCGCTCAAATCGTACAAAACCGAAGGCAATTCAACCTGGGGACGCGCCAATGGCATCATGGGCGGCGTGGCCAAGCAGTACTCCAATGACGAGTTGAAAGAATTGGCCAAATATGTGAGCTCACTCCCAGGTGAACTCAAAACAGTGCCACAAAACAAATTCAAGTAAGTTCACACGAACTTGATGCAAAAAAAGCCGCTTTTAAGCGGCTTTTTTGTGGGTGACTGGTTTTAATCGCGGGTGGCGTGCTGCTGAACGCAGGCGATATAGACCTCGCCATCTGGTGGCCGGCCGGCCTGCTGGCTTTCCCAGATCATGTGCCCCAGGCAGTCCATCGCCTCGTGATGGGCAGCGTGCAGTGAGTTGCGGCGGTGGGTCAGCAATTCAACCGCCTGGCGAATACCGCGCGGTTGGTCGATGCTGCATTGCTCGCTGATGGACAAGTGCATGGACAAGTGCAAAAAAGGGTTGCCCTGGCCTTCAATGGCGGTGGCCATGCTGGCCAGCGCGGCGTCAATATCCGCCAACTCGGCGTGGTACTCGGGATGCTCGTCAATCCAGAGGCTTGCTATGGTTTCAATAGCTTCCATAGGTTGCCCCGCTTGGGACTTGGCGTAAACAGCACAAAAGAAGTGGCGGACGTCGGCTTGGGTAGGTGAAAACATAATGGGCCTGATTGTCGCGCTTGCGTGACTGATTGGGCGCAGAGGGCGTGTTACGCTTTAAAAAGTTGACGTCAATCAAGCATTCCAAGAGGTTTCATGATCAATAAAATTTCGGCCAGCGTGGCCGATGCCCTGAGCGGGGTGGCTGACGGCGCCACCGTTTTGATTGGTGGTTTTGGCACCGCCGGTATCCCCAACGAGTTGATTGAGGGCCTGATTGACCAAGGCGCCCGCGACCTGACGGTGGTCAACAACAACGCAGGCAATGGCGACACCGGCCTGGCTGCGCTGCTGAAAAGCGGGCGGGTGCGCAAAATTATTTGTAGTTTCCCCCGGCAGTCAGACTCGCAGGTGTTTGATGCGCTTTACCTGAGCGGAAAAATCGAACTTGAATTGCTGCCCCAGGGCAACCTCTCCGAGCGGCTGCGGGCGGCGGGCGCAGGTATTGGAGCCTTTTTTACACCCACCGGTTTCGGCACCGACCTGGCCCGTAACCCGGATGGGTCGCCCAAAGAAACCCGCGCCATCCAGGGTAAATCTTATGTGCTGGAATACCCCATTTTTGGCGATTTAGCCCTCATCAAGGCGGAGAGTGGCGACCGCTGGGGCAACCTCACCTACCGCAAGGCAGCGCGCAACTTTGGCCCCATCATGGCCACAGCCGCCAAGCGCACCGTGGCCAGCGTGCACACGGTTGTGGAGCTGGGTGAGCTGGACCCCGAGGTCATCGTGACGCCGGGTATTTACGTCAGCCATGTGGTCAAAATTGAACGCAGCGCCACCTTGGCAGGCGGTTTTAAGGGGGTCTCATGAGTACTACCCACCGCCGCAGCAAAGAGGTTTTGGCCCAATTGGTGGCGCAAGATATTCACGACGGGGCGTACGTTAATTTGGGCATTGGCATGCCCACCTTGGTGGCCAACCATATTCCGCTGGGACGCGAAGTGATTCTGCACAGCGAGAACGGTATTTTGGGTATGGGCCCGGCGCCGTCAGCAGATGAAGAAGACTTTGACCTTATCAACGCGGGCAAGCAACCGGTGACGCTGCTCAAGGGCGGAGCGTATTTTCACCACACCGACAGTTTTGCCATGATGCGTGGTGGCCATCTGGATATTTGTGTCTTGGGTGCCTTTCAAGTGTCGGCGACGGGTGATTTGGCCAACTGGCACACGGGCGCGCCGGGCGCTATTCCTGCCGTGGGTGGGGCGATGGATTTGGCGATTGGGGCCAAGCAGACCTGGGTCATGATGGATTTGTTGACCAAAGCGGGGGAGAGCAAAGTCGTGTCCCATTGCACCTACCCCTTGACGGGTATGGCTTGCGTCAAACGTATTTATACCGATCTGGCCACGCTCAGTTGCTCGCCTCAGGGCCTTAAAATTATCAGCTTAATTGAAGGGCTGACGCACGCCGAACTTGAAACCTTGATCGGTCTGCCCATTGCAGCGGCTAGCCCACCCTCTAACTAAAACAGGAGTTGACATGAACCAAGCCTTTATTTGCGATGCTATTCGCACCCCCTTTGGACGCTATGGCGGCTCTTTAAGCAGCGTGCGCGCGGACGACCTGGGCGCCGTGCCCCTGCGCGCCCTGATGGCCCGCAACCCCAATGTGGACTGGCAAGCCGTCACCGACGTGATTTATGGCTGCGCCAACCAGGCCGGCGAAGACAACCGCAACGTGGCCCACATGAGCAGCTTGCTGGCCGGTTTGCCGATTGAAGTGCCGGGTGCCACGATCAACCGCTTGTGCGGCTCTGGTTTGGATGCTTTAGGCACTGCAGCCCGCGCCATTCGTGCTGAAGAAGCTACTTTAATGATAGCAGGTGGGGTAGAGAGCATGAGTCGCGCCCCGTTCGTCATGCCCAAGATGGATTCAGCTTTTGGCCGCAACAACGCCGTTTATGACACCACCATCGGCTGGCGCTTTGTTAACAAGCTGATGAAAGCCCAGTACGGGGTGGATTCCATGCCCGAGACTGCTGAAAACGTGGCCACCGAGTTCAAGATCAGCCGTGAAGCGCAAGATCTGATGGCGTTTAACAGCCAGTTGCGCGCCGTGGCGGCCCAAAAAGCTGGCCATCTGGCACGCGAGATCATTGGCGTCAGCATTGCCCAGAAAAAGGGCGACGCCCAGATCGTGGACCAAGACGAGCACCCGCGCGAAACCTCACTGGAGACGCTGGCCAAGCTCAAACCCATCGTGCGCCCCGACGGCACTGTGACCGCTGGTAATGCCAGTGGCGTCAACGATGGCGCTTGCGCTTTGCTATTGGCAGATGAGAAAACAGCCGCCAAAAATGGCCTCACCCCGCGCGCCCGCGTGGTCGGCATGGCTACTGCAGGCGTGGCCCCGCGCATCATGGGCATGGGACCCGCGCCTGCTACCCAAAAAGTGCTGGCGCTCACCGGCTTGACCTTGGCGCAAATCGACGTAATTGAGCTGAACGAAGCCTTCGCCGCCCAAGGGCTGGCAGTGTTGCGCCAGTTGGGCTTGCAAGACGACGACCCCCGTGTGAACGCTTGGGGCGGCGCCATTGCACTGGGCCACCCGCTGGGTGCCTCAGGTGCGCGCTTGGCCACCACCGCGGTGAACCGCTTGCACGCCACCGGTGGGCGCTACGCGCTGTGCACCATGTGTATTGGCGTGGGGCAGGGTATTGCGCTGATTCTTGAGCGCGTCTAAGCCCGGCGCGGGATGGATTTGTTGATCACCGACTGGTTTTTTTACGCCGTCACCATCCCGGCCGTGCTGCTGCTGGGCATCAGTAAAAGTGGTTTTGGTGCGGGCTTTGGCTCGCTGGCCGTGCCCATGATGGCGATGGCCGTGAGCGTGCCGCAAGCGGCGGCTATTTTGATGCCGGTGCTGCTGGTGATGGATGTGCTGGGCATGGCGGCCTTTCGCAAAGACTTTGACCTGAAGCTACTGAAGTTTCTGATCCCTTTCGGTTTGGTCGGCATTGTGGTGGGCGCCTTGCTTTTTAAAGTGCTCAACCCTCACACGGTGGCCGGGTTGGTGGGCGGTTTTACCTTGCTCTTTTTGGCCCAGCGCCTGCTGTTTCCGCCCAAGGCGGACAGCGCACCACCGCCCAAATGGGTGGGTGCCTTACTCACCGCCACCTCCGGTTTTACCAGCTTTATAGCCCACGCAGGCGGTCCGCCAATCACGGCCTATGTGATGCCGCTGCGCCTCTCGCCCCTGAAATACACGGCCACCATGGCCTTCTTTTTCTTCTGTATCAACCTCGCCAAATGGATACCCTACGCCTGGCTCGGCTTGCTGGACGTGCGCAACATGAGCACCTCGCTCGTGCTGCTGCCTATCGCGCCTATCGGCGTCTGGGTGGGGGTGCGGCTGGCACGACGCATCAGCCCCGTGCTGTTTTACCGTCTGCTGACCCTGGGCATGTTTTTGACAGGCGTGAAGTTGCTTTGGGATGCCTTTTTGTCGCCTAACTGACAAGCCTCACGCACTGGCTTCGCTAAAGTCAGGCCATGAAAACATTCCAAACCCTCGCCGATCTCACCGCTTTGGTGGGCACTGAAGTCACTGTGAGCGACTGGCTCACCGTCACACAAGAACAAGTCAACTTATTTGCACAAGCCACGGGCGACCACCAGTGGATTCACGTGGATGTTGAAAAAGCCAAGGCGGGGCCTTTTGGAGGGCCGATTGCGCATGGGTTTTTAACCTTGAGTTTGATTCCAAAATTCTTCGAGACGTCTTTGACGATTGTCGAGACCCGCATGGGCGTGAATTACGGGCTCAATAAAGTGCGCTTTACGGCGCCTGTGCCGGTGGGTAGCCGTTTGCGGGCCCGCCTCAAGCTCCTGAAAAGCGAGCCGATTGACAACAACGGCGCGCAAATGACCTGGGAAGTGGCCGTTGAGCGCGACGGCTCTGCCAAGCCTGTCTGCATCGCTGAGTCACTGGCGCGGCATTACCCCTAAACCGCTGGCTGCCTTATTGGCGAGGTGAACCCGTTTTGACGCCACGCCTCAAACACGGTGACCGCCACAGCGTTGGATAAATTAAGGCTGCGCTGGCCTTCAATCATGGGCAGTTTCAAGCCTTGGGTGGGCGGGAATGAGGCCCGCACTTCGTCTGAAATACCTTTGGTCTCCGAGCCAAACACCAGCCAGTCACCGGCTTGAAAGGCGACGTCATAAGGGCTGCGGGTGCCGCGCGTGGTGAGGGCGAAAATTCGATCCGGTGCTGGTTGCTCTGATTGCAAAAAAGCCTGCCAGTTGGCGTGCCGCTTGAGGGTGGCGAACTCGTGGTAATCCAGCCCGGCGCGGCGCATGTGCTTGTCTTCCATCGAGAAACCCAGTGGTTCGATCAAATGCAAGTGACAGCCTGTGTTGGCCGACAAGCGGATGACGTTGCCCGTGTTAGGCGGAATTTCGGGTTCGACAAGGACAATATGAAACATGCGGGAATTGTAAATTTACTCGGTGCGCGCCAAAACAAGACCCGTAATGTGTGCGGCACCCGCTGCCCGCAGCACCTTGGCGGCTGAAAACAAGGAGGCACCGCTGGTCATGACGTCGTCCACCAACACAAATCGGGCGCCTTTGACTTTGGGGAAGAGGAGGGGGTTGACGGCAAAGGCATCTTTCACGCTGTTCAGGCGCTCGTGGCGGTTCAGAGTGCTTTGTGGCGGGGTGTCCTTGATGCGCAGCAGCAGGTGGGTGTTGATTTTGTGCGGGGCGATTTGTTGGGCCAGGACCAAGGCCTGATTGAAGCCTCGGGATTTCAAGCGCTGGGAGGACAGGGGCATGGGGAGTACCCAATCGGCAGCGTCCAATGCGGGATCGACCCAGGGGGTGCTGTGCAGCAGCAGGCCAAAGGCGCCGGCACGACCGACCCAATGGTGGAATTTGTAGTTAACTATCAAGTCTGACCATGGGAAGTCATAGGCCACAGCCGCCAGGCAGGCATCCAAAGGCGGTGGGTTTTTGAGACACGCACCACAGCAAATCACCCCTGCGGGCACCGGCAAGGCGCAGCGGTCACAGCGGGTTTTGGGTTGCGCAAATCGGCTGACACAAGCCTCGCACACGGCCTCTGACGGCCAGGCGCGGCAGACCAGGCACTGACTGGGCAGCACGCCAAGCATCCCTTTAATCAACTCAACAAACATGCAGTCAATATACTCTGCAGAGAAATTTTTATGACGATGCCTACCCAACGCCCACCCACCCTTG
>CANBUY010000014.1 GCA_947372745.1 Comamonadaceae bacterium
ATACTGCCGCACAGTTCCTGAATATATATATAGCACTCGTACGCACCAATTCCCATTCCGTGCTGTTTTGTGGTTAGAAAAGGCTTAAACAAGCTCTGGGAAACAAACTCAGACGTCATGCCAAGTCCCGTATCACAAAGAACAATTTCAGCGTGATTGGAAACTTTAGTAAGGGAAATTTGAACATGGCCACCTGCGTCAGTAGCGTCCAAAGCGTTTTGGACCAAATGACCCAATATCCTCTCAACGCGATCCTCTTGACCTTGTGTAACAACAGAACTCTTCAAATTGAGTTGAATTTTTCTTCCGCTTCTCAATACAGAATTTTCTAATCGTTCAAGAACTACTTCAAGATTTACGCCTGCTGACGGGTTCGGCTTTTGCGCACCCTCTCGTAGCTGAAGCATAAGTTGTTGCATGCGAACAAGTGAGTTGTCAACAGTCGAAAGCATATCTTTTTGAAATTCTGGATTTGATAGCAAACGTTGGGAATTTTTCATCATCAGAGAAAGTTGGGTGACAATATTTTTTAAATCATGAACAACAAACGCAGACATTCGATTAAAGGCTGCAAACTTTCTGCTCTCAAGCAATGCTTCCGTTGCTTGCATTTGTGCAATAAAACCAGCTGCCTGTCGACCTGCAGTTTTCAACAAATCATTGACTTCCCAATTAACGTCTGCAGGATTACGTGCTTTATCCAAAGTACAAAACCCAATCATTTCTTTACCTACGAGCAAGGGAACAATTAGCCAGATATCTGGGAATTCATGGACCCAATAGGGCAATACCATGTCACCATAAATTTGAGGATAATTTCGATACTCTTGAACATCAACAACCCAACCTGTTTGGGCCATGAACCGACAAAATGCAGATTGAGAGTCTTCAACGCTTTCAGTATGCTGCTGATTTAATTGCGCGACTTGATTAAACGCACCATCACTACTATTTCGTATCCATAAACCACCTCCAGGGCTTTCTAATATATTAGAAAATCCTTTGATTATTTTCAATCCCATTTCAATATTTGAATTATCTTCAACGAGAATATTTGTAAAGTTAAGCCACTCTTCCCTATAATCATATAAATAGTGGAAAAAATTCTTCCCAATATAAACTTTTAATTTTGATCTTAAACTATTGCTAAATAATATAACTGAAAAAATCAATAAAGCGATGTAAACAATAGCAACCTGAAGTGCCTTCCCCCAATCGCCACCAAAATATTTTACGTAATACCCAACACCAGAAATTAAGATTAAATATATGGCTGATAAAATCAGAGAAAAAGAATTAAATGCAGAATTTTTTGTAAACTTTAACCTTAAATTATTTCTTGATCGGCTAGTCAAGGATATAAAGAGCAACGGGACTATCAACGCATGTATTAATCCTCTAACAGCAGAGGCATCTGAATCAACACGATTAAAAAGAACCCCCTCTGAAAAAACATACAAATCAAATATAAAAACACTTGTCAATCCAATTGACAATGG
Source organism: Comamonadaceae bacterium (assembly GCA_947372745.1). Lineage (GTDB taxonomy): Bacteria > Pseudomonadota > Gammaproteobacteria > Burkholderiales > Burkholderiaceae_C > Rhodoferax. The sequence continues at coordinate 1,500 of CANBUY010000014.1, forward strand.
TTTTATTTTCCATCGGTCATCACCCTTGACACCAAAATAAAGTTGCTCAATAAGAACTAATGCATAAATTGAAAATGCAAGTCTGCCAAGGCGCCCATAATATTCTAAATCTGAAAATAAATTGGATTTACTGAGGCTATACCAATTAAATATTGTAAATATCACAGGAATCGAAGCGTAAAGAAAAATTATTACCAAAAATACTATATTAATATTTTTATTTTTATTACTCTCTTCATACACTATACCGATAAAGAAATAACACCAAACTCCATATCTTAGAAAATCAAATATTGCGCCAGAATACCTGAAAAAATCATTTTTAAAAATTGAATCTAAAAATGAGAATACCCCCCAAAAAATGGTAAGAGTTATGGCAATAACGACTATTGTTCTTGCAAAATCTTTCAGAAGAAATACTAAATTAAATTTTATTAATTTAGTTGCCAAAAAAATGTACAGAATAATTAAAAGTGCATAACTCCACGCACTTAGCATTGAATTACTTGACAACAATTTTTTTGACTCTTGTTTGTTCTATATTTAATGCGCACCTTTACCAGTCAATACAACTCCTATAGTTTTAAAAAGAATAATAAAATCCAGAAAAATAGAGTTATTTTTCACATAAAAAAGATCATACTGAAGCTTTTCTGCGGCATCTTCTACAGAGGAGCCATAGTGATAACGTACCTGAGCCCAACCTGTTAGGCCTGGCTTGACACTTAGGCGAACTTCGTAAAACGGAAGTTCTTGAATTAATTTTTGTACAAAAAAATACCGTTCAGGGCGTGGGCCCACCAGACTCATATCACCTTTGAGAACACAGAAAATCTGTGGCAACTCATCGATACGAAGCTTTCGAATAACCCGTCCGACTCGAGTGATCCGGTCGTCCATCGTTGAAGCCCAGCGTGGCTCACCATCCATTTCGGCATCCGTACGCATGCTGCGGAATTTCACAACATTAAATATTTTTCCATTCATACCAACACGTTCCTGACTGTACAAAACTGGACCACTCCTTTCAAGCAGAATCAATACTGAAGTGATCACCATAATGGGCAATGTCAGCAGCATCAGCAGCGTTGCACAAATGATGTCAAACAGACGCTTAACCATAGTGCGCAATACGCCTTGATCAAATCCACCGCCAAAAATGAGCCACCCTGCAGACACTGCATCACGCCTTATCTGGCCCATAGTTTTTTCAAAGTGGGTGGCAGTATCGACAACACGAATACCATGTAACTTGCAATCCAGCAATTCACGCAAGGACATACTTCCGCTTCGACGCTCGCTCAAGGCGACCACTATTTCATCAACCTGTTCGTCTTGCACAATCTGTCTAAGTGACTTTCCTAATGGTGAGAATCGCCAAGTAGCAAGGTCTGTTACGGACTCATTGGGACCAGCGTAATATCCAACAATAGTCACGTTGGCACCTTTCGTTTTCAGGGTTTCCCCCACACGCATGGCACTCTCTCCCGAGCCGTAGACCAACACTCTTGGACGTAACATCGAGTTGTCCGATTTGTGCGTGATATAAATCCGGTGAAAAAGAACAAGCACCAATGCAGCGACCAGCGCCACCAAAAATACATTGTCATATTCCACATTGAGTGGCGAAAATCGGAAAAGAACATAGACTATTGGCAACGATAGACATAGGGACAACACGGCACGTATCCGCGTTTCACCCAAGGTAAATATTTCGACGTGCTGGTAAAAACCTAGGCCGGCATTGATCACCAAAATACCCACGGCCAAAAACATTGCGTTCTGAACCACAATTGATGCGATTGACACCGGATCAGTCACCCTCGAAAGAACCGAAACTGCTACGGTAGCAACCACAAGGCACAAATCAAAAAATATATAAGTAATCGTTCGCTTGTGAAAATGGTGATTGAATATTTTTATCATGTCAAAACTTTTCTCTCATGTTTGTATTTGAGTCTGCCCAGAAGCGTTATTGATTGCTTGATCTTCCTCAACCAAGGCAATTAATCACATTTGAGGAAAGTCCTAATTTCATGAATGCCACACTCGAAGTCTGACTTCTTCAATTTCATACCCTGTCTGTATTGAATAGATGGCCAAGAGATACAACTGGAATACCACGCGCGGCACGTCCATCCCATTGCTGAGAAATCCCAGAAGCAGAACGCCACACAAGGAAACGCTCAGGTAGGGAGCAAGAAGCTTGTGTGTGGGCGGGAACGACAAACAGCCATAGGTGCGAAAGGTATGCCACCATGAGGCACCTTAGCGCGACGAGGCTCAAGGCCGCCATAGGCCAAAGGGGGGTGATCAAGCCAGTACTACCCCTGCAACAAGTCTGCACAGGGCTAGGAGCAGGTAATTTAAAAAAGTCAGTGGCATGTCCTAAACAAGCACCTCAATGCAGACCGGATGCCCCAAAAACCCTTGTGGACTAGCGCTGGCACCATAAGCACCCGACTGAAACACCACCACCAAGTCACCTACCTGCGCCACGGGCAAAGTCAAGCGGTCAGCCAGCAAATCCAGCGGGGTACACAAAGGACCAACCACGGATGCAGTCTCTACATTCTGTGAATCAAGCTGATTGCCAATCGTGACGGGATAGTTCTTGCGTACCACCTGGCCAAAGTTGCCAGACGCTGCCAAATGGTGGTGCAGCCCCCCGTCGGCCACCAAATAGACATGATCGCGTGATATTTTGCGATCCACAATGCGTGTCACATAAACGCCTGCCTCGCCCACCAAAAAACGGCCCAACTCAATCACCAAGGAGGCATGAGGCAAGTCCGTTTGGGCACGTTGCACGAGCCGGGCAAGATTGTCGCCAATTGGCGCCAGATCAAGCGGCTGATCTCCCGGAAAGTAAGGAATACCAAAGCCCCCTCCCAAATTCAGAAAGCGCACTGGCAAGGGCGCCTGCTGTGCCAGCCGCAGCGCCAACTCGTAGGCTTTTTGCTGAGCATCACAGATAGATTCTGAAAGAAGGTTCTGCGAACCGGCAAACAAATGAAAGCCCTCAAAGTCCAGACCAGCACGGCCGATATTGGCCAGTAGCTCGGGCATCTGCTCTACATCCACACCAAAGGGCTTGGGACCACCGCCCATCTTCATACCCGAACCTTTGAGCTCAAAGTCTGGATTAACACGCACAGCGACCCGAGCTGGCAGACCCAGTTCACTGGAGATTGCCTCCAGTGCGGACACTTCGCGAAAAGATTCAATATTGATCAGTACACGCGATGCCACCGCTTGGCGCAACTCGTTATCGCGCTTGCCGGGACCGGCAAAACTGACTTCGCACGGGTTGGCACCTGCATCCAATGCCACCTTCAACTCACCCGCAGAGGCCACATCAATGCCGTCCACCAAACCTGCCATCAGCCCAACCACAGCGGGCATGGGGTTGGCCTTCATGGCGTAGTGCAACTTGACTTGCTTGGGTAACACCTTGCGCAAAGTAGCCACTCGGGAGCACATCAGTGTGCGATCGTAGGCATAAAAAGGGGTCTGTCCAACCCTGGCAGCGAGCATCGACAAGCGCTCGCCACCCACCACCAACTCCCCATCGTTCACAAAAAACTGATTCATGGGGGCATGTTTAGGCAACATCCTGGAAGGGTTTGGTACCTTAGGGCTATCAACTTGCATTGCGTTCTACCCATTCAGTAGACAACAATTTGCGGTCGATCTTGCCATTGGGGTTGCGCGGCAAGGGCCCATCAACAAACTCAATACCCGATGGAACCATATAGGCTGGCATTCGGGCTTTGCACTCTAAAAATAAGGAATTTAGACCTCTAGAAACTGCCCCAATAGCGTGGGTAGCTATTATTTGTATAGCAGATCCAAGTGTTGGGTGGTCCACGCCAAAGGCAATGCACTCAGCCACCAGTTGGGTTGAGTAGACAATTTCTTCGACTTCGGTTGGACTGACACGGTAGCCTGAGGTTTTTATCATGTCATCACGACGGCCAATGAAATACAGGAACCCCAGGGCATCCTTACGCACCGTATCACCTGAAAATACCGCGTACTCAGGCAACTGCAAACCGGCCTGACGACCTGGTGCATCTGAGGCCAGTAGTTTGTAACGCTCAGCCGTTTTCTCTGCATCGTTCCAATAGCCCATGCCAACCAAGGCACCTCGGTGCACCAACTCGCCCGGCTCATCTGGCGCGCAAGAGGATCCATCTTCGCGAAGCACCAGAATTTCAGCGTTAGGTATTGCCTTACCAATGGAATCTGGTCGGAGATCAATCTCTTCAGGCGGCAGGTAGGTTGAACGGAAAGCCTCCGTCAAACCGTACATCAAAAAGGGGCGTACCTTGGGCGCACGCTGGCGAAGCGAAGTGAGCGTCTCCAATGGCATGCGCCCACCCGTATTTGCAAAATAACGCAGATGCTCATTGATGGAAGGTGGCCACTCAAGTGCCGCTAATTGAATATACAAGGGGGGCACTGCCGTCAGACCGGTCACACCCTCGCGCTGCATCGCGTTCAGCACATCGCGTGGCAACAGGTAGTTCAACAGCACCACTCGCGCACCCGTGTGAAAAGCGGTTGTGAGCTGGCTAAACCCAGCATCAAACGACAATGGCAAGGCCGCCAGAAGGGTGTCTTGCGGGTTATTCTGCAAATAGGAGGCAACGCTCTTGGCACCGGTCACCAGGTTGCGATGCGACAGCACCACCCCTTTTGGTTTACCAGTACTGCCTGAGGTGTAAAGAATGGCGGCCATGTCAATGTCAATCACACGGTGACCCTGCCGGTAAGTGACTTGAGAAAGATCTCGCCAAGAGAACAAAGAACATCCCGCAACAGCGCTTGATTCACCATCAAAATGAACTGATGCATGCTGGTCAGCAGAATCAGTCAGCACCAAGTGGTGAAGGTCATGGCAATCGTCAAGGACGTGCTTTATCACGGCCAGGCGCTCAGCTGAAGTCACCAACACTCGTACATTGCAATCACGCAAGATAAAGGCAACCTGCTCTGGTTTTAGCAGCGGATTGATAGGCACGAATACGGCCCCTGCAGCCGTTGTACCAAAACTAGCGATTACGCACTCAAAGCGCTTCTCAAGATAGATGGCCACCCGCTCACCACGACCTATGCCACAGCCCATTAAAACAGAAGAAAACTGGGTGACCTTAGTATTTAAATCACCGTAATTCAAGGATGAGTCACCCTGTGTGAGTGCAATTGCACTTGGTGCGGACTCCGCACTAACGGAGATGAGGTCAGATAGAAAATTGGATTCAATCATGGAAATCAAACACTACCAAAAGTTGAGATTACGCAAACAGAGGTACTTTCATTAATCACACTTTGGAGTCCTTCGACCTAGAATAATTTAACTGTTTAGCTCGATTGCAAGGGAGTTTTAATTGAATATCACACAAACAATTGTTCGCGTTCTTGATGATTCTCTAGGTCTGCGTGGGCGCTTAGTCAACGCCTCGCGAGATACACCGCTGTTGGGGGCTATTCCAGAGTTGGACTCAATGGCCGTGGTGGGGCTCATCGCCACACTTGAAGAACAGTTTGGACTGGTGGTAAACGATGACGACATTGATGGTGCGACCTTTGCCACCATTGGTTCGTTGTCTGACTTTGTCAGTAGCAAAGTTTCGGCCTGAATAGCTAAGCTCATGAGGTCAGAAGCATTTTTTATTCCGGTAGGTTCAGCAACAGGAGACCAGAGGTTCTGCCTGTTTTACCCAGCCCAAGGTGACAAGCTTCACGGGCTTGTGCTCTACATTCACCCATTGGCAGAAGAGATGAACAAGTCCCGCCGAATGGCCGCATTGCAGGCACGCGCATTTGCTCAAGCTGGCTACGCTGTGCTGCAGATTGATCTGCATGGGTGCGGAGACAGCTCGGGCGGCTTTGGAGACGCGAACTGGCAAGACTGGGTCAACGATGTGGTGCTGGGGAACCGATGGCTACGCGAGCGTCATGTGGATCAGTTACCGCTATGGCTGTGGGGATTGCGTGCGGGTTGTCTTTTAGCAGTTGAGGCTGCCCAACAGCTAGCCGAAGACTGCCACTTTATTTTCTGGCAAGCCCCGGCATCTGGCAAGTTACTGCTGCAACAATTTTTGCGTCTTAAAGTTGCTAGCGACATGCTCAATGGCAATACCAGCAACGTAATGTCTGATATGCGACGCAACTTGGCCAGTGGTGCATCACAAGAGATTGCCGGATACATGCTTTCGCCAGCGCTCGCCAGCGGGTTTGAGCAGGCTAGTCTGGCACCGCCCTTCAGCACGACAACAACACAACGTTTGGTCTGGCTGGAGGTATCACCTCAAGAAGACCCCTGTTTGAGCCCCGCATCAACACGCATACTCGCGACGTGGCACCAGGCCGGGTTTGAAACAACTAGCCAACTGATACGTGGCCCCGCTTTTTGGCAAGCCAGTGAAATAGAAGAAGTACCCGCCTTGATTGCAGCCAGCACAGTGGCGATAAAGGCATCTTCTACCGCCCTCCTTGTTGAGCTTATTTCAATATGAACTACAAGGAGGAGGTCATACTCTTTGAATGTGTGGACGAAACGCTGGTAGGCATTCTGGCCAGACCGGAGTCCCCCGCCAGGACCGGCTTAGTGGTGATTGTGGGCGGTCCGCAATACCGAGCGGGTAGTCACCGGCAGTTTGTACTCCTTTCCCGTTCACTTGCAGCAGAGGGTTACGCGGTGCTTCGGTTTGACTACCGGGGCATGGGAGACAGCAGTGGGGAGTCGCAGAATTTTCTAACCGTGAACGACGATATTGAAGCGGCTATCAACGCTTTGCAAAAATCCATCCCTTCAGTGAAACAAGTTACTTTATGGGGTTTGTGTGACGGCGCATCAGCAGCCCTGTTGTACTGCGGTCAGACCCGTGACCCCAGAGTCAGCGGCTTATGCTTGTTGAATCCGTGGGTACGCTCTGAAGTCAGTCTGGCGCGCACACACATCAAGCATTACTACGCACAGCGCTTGTTACAAAAAGATTTTTGGCAAAAATTACTGAGTGGGAAAATGTCGCTCGGGGCCCTGAACGACTTGTCTCATAGTATACGGCTATCAGCATCTGGCTCGGGCTGGCTGAATAGAAGCGAGCAGCCCTTTAAAAATCGTATGGCGATGGGCTGGGAAAGCTTCAATGGAAAAATTTTACTGATTTTGAGCACAGGGGATTTGGTAGCCAAGGAATTCAGGGAGGTTGCACAAACCGATCCCGCCTGGCGCGGTGCACTGGCTCGAGTAAACCTGCAATGCCGGGACTTAAACGGCGTGGATCACACATTTTCCTGCGCCGCATCCCGTAAGTTGGCTGAAAATACAAGTATTGAGTGGCTTGAACATACGTACGGAACAACTGACACAGTTGTACCTCAATGCTAAGCCAAGAGAAAAAATTCTTGTCCACTGACCAGCTCAACTCTTCATACCAGGGGCGCCACAGTGTGGAGGTTTACAGGCATCTCGATGATCTCCCCACCGACGTGATTCAACTATTTGAAAATCCAGAACAGGTGAACTTTCAGCTGGGTCTGCCTTGGCTGATTAACTTGGTAAAGACGGTGTACAAGGGTCATGAGGGCGTACGACTCTACGTTCTCAGGCGACTAGGTCGCCCCATGGCCGTACTACCGATTCTTGCCACAAAAATGGCCACCGGCTGGCAGGTCCAAGGACTGTCCAACTACTACACCTCATTCTACGAACCAATCATCGAAACAGAGATCGATATTTCTCCGCTCATCCAAGCGGTTCTGAAGGCGCATGCACCGGTAGTTTCAATGCGATTTTCACCCATGAATCCTGCGTCAGCGACATACAAGAAATTGAAAAATGCCCTGCTCGCCAATCGACTACACCCATTTAATTTTTTTTGTTTTGGCAACTGGTATCTTGACGTCAGCGGTGATTGGGATGCCTATTTTAAAAGTCGTTCTGGAACACTTCGCAACACGATCAAGCGAATGACAAAAAAATTTGAGGCAGATGGAGGAACCATGGACTTGCATCGGGATGCTCACAATCTACATGAGGCGCTTGAGGACTACCAAAAGGTCTACACCACCAGCTGGAAGGAGGCAGAGCCTTACCCGGAATTCATACCGGGCCTTATACAAATATACGCCGATCAAGGTGCACTGCGTTTGGGCATTGCCCGGTTAAATGGACAGGCGATTGCAGCCCAGTTGTGGGTGATGATCAACAAAAAATCGTTTATTTTTAAAGTTGCGTATGACGAAAACTTTAAATCATATGCCCCCGGAACACTGGTAACCGCCATGCTGATGAAACATGTTCTTGCGCATGACAATGTCAATGAAGTTGATTTTTTAACCGGTGACGACTTATACAAAAAAAACTGGATGAGTCATCGTCGGGAACGCTGGGGAATCATCGCCTACAACCCGAAGACTCTGGGCGGGGCCGCTGGTTTTTTAAGAGAAGTGCTGGGCCGGGCGCTACGACCGGTGATACTTAGCTTACAGACACTAACGAGTCAAATAAGAAATTATCAGTACTGAAACAGCGTTCGTCAAGAAATGACCGCGCTGATTGGATTTGAAATCCGGTTCAGAATGTGGGGCTTAAGCAAGTAAGCTAAAAAATGCTACGAGAATGCAGCGATCTTCACGGCGCTCATATTGATACTTAACGCAAATATATTCAATTCAGGAAATTTTTTAATCAACTTTAAGGCTTAAGTCGACCAACATCAGAGACTGGACTATGCGGAAAGAAACATCGTCTCTATCAAAACATGCGCCGCCGGATACCCGTAGCAATCGTTTCGTAGAGAAACTTTCCAGTGGGAACATCACTGAATAGTCGTGCACGGGACGGCCGGCCAAACAATCCGCAAACCAGGAAATCTCGGGCGACCTGAATCCAGCACCCCACCCCACTTTGAGCAACAACACGAAGGATAGAGCGCATCGAAATATGCTCTCCATACCAGAGATTGATGTTAATTGCAGGCGACAGAGAATGAAAATGATGCCACCAAAGCTTGGGAATATATAGGATCTCCCCTGCAATAAGGGTCGCTGTATGCGCCCGCACTGAACTCAAGGCCGGAAACCGTTCGAAACTAGGTGTATCAACATCAATTCGACTTTTCTCGACGTTGTCAGGGAAAGGATAGAGCCTACCGCATTGATCTGGCGACACAATGAATACACTCTTTGAGCCAAAAACCTGTGCATTAAGGTTGTCAAAACGGTCAAAGTGCAGGCCAGAACGCGTGCCGCCCGATCCCAACCAAAAATACAGCATGCCATTACCAACCCCAGGTGGAAGCAACGAACGAAAATGTGTTTCACCAACAATATCGGGGATTTTGGCCGCTGACAGCTGGTGGATGTAGCTGGCTTTCTGTGATTTATCGATACGCTCCACGAATTGACGCAACGTCATACGCAGCAGATGATCTTCGCTACGCATATCGTATGGAGCGCCGTGTACAGGCAGATCGACGAAGGCGGCAACTTCCAGGTCGCCGAAGCGCTTGGAGAAATAATTGGGCGTCCATGCCCGAACGATGTTCCATCCATCCAGAACGCCCGTTGCGATGAATGGACCAGAAGCGGTGATCAGATATTCACGCATAGCTTGCGCATTCGCGAAAGTTATACGAGGAATTGGCTGGCACTTAATTTCCTGAGTTGGCTGCTTTTTTTTGGGCATAAGAAAACGTGGCAATTTGTGCCAATGGTTTAAATAATTAAATAGCACCACTGACCACATCCGTTTTTTCATCTCGGGCGGATTTCGAAGAAGTACGAAGCTGGTGTGACAGGAACGAAAACTGACCCTTGGCACTACGATTGAAAACAAGCCATTGCCGTCGAGCGTAATGTCGTGATGAATTTGACCACTTTAATTTGTGTGGTTCGGAAGACCCTGTGCAGTCGTAGCTGCGTACGCCGGTCAAACGCAGTTGATTTATGAGCTCAAGGTTAAGCAAGTGGCTTGGACTGAATTTTTCAAGATCCTCAACCTGGCTGATCTTGAGCGAACAAAAAACGCCGCAATGGGTTACGCCAAAGTTATACGCAATAGGCCGCTCATCAAGTGTGATAACCAGTGCACTCAGAAGACCCGAACGTAAAGCACGGGGAAATAACTCTCTGTAAAAGTCTTGCTGACGCGGAATGTTGGTGATCGCTGTTCCGGCTTCATGCTTCCACGATTGCCGCTCTATTGTGAGCACGTTCTCCATAAGCTCCTGGGCTTGATCTTCATGTGTGAATTTTCGATAGGCAATGACTCCTGCCTCCGCCAGCTTGCGTGCAGAGATCTTTAACCGGTATCGCAAATCACTGGATACTCCGCGAAGAAACTCATCGGCATTATCGAGAATCGGGAAATAGGGTGACAACTGTTCTGCACCGCACGTTGTCTGCAGCGAGAGCTGTTTGCATGCCTCTACCAGTGTACGCTCGGCTTCTCCGTTAGCCACCAATGTCAGCTGTAGCGACATCCAGCCTTGACAGGCAGAATCTAGGGCTCCTAGCATGGCGCAGAGTATCGCGGGGTCATTCGAATATAGCAAGGGGGCGTTACGCCCACCATAGAGCTCAGTTGGTGCAACAAGCCGCGCGCCTAACCGTGAAGATTGATCAATAACGAGAGGGAGAACGCCTAGGATTACATCAGCTTCATGCGCAACAACAACGCGAGAAACTTCTGCTTCAGGAAATGCTGAAGCGATGGCTTCAAACCATTCAAAAGTTGAAGTTCCGTCGACGCCTTGCAAATTTACGGCATCCGCGCGTACCAACGCATTCCAATCATCTCGCATGAAGTCACAAGAAGACAAAGAATAATAACATTCAGTTTTCACCATAATTTTATTTTCAAGAAAAACTCGTTTGATGATGGCGAGAGCGTTAAGGCTATCTTGACATCAATACAAAAATATCTACAAATGATTCAGTCTAAAAAATAATGCTAGCGCATAGATGATATTTATCAGAGCACATACACAAGTTAAAACTTTGACGATCTACTCATTTTTACGAGGATAATTTGGCGTACGCAACGTGTAACCAAGCGTCATGGGCGCCTTTATTTCGAGATTAAGACGTTATCTCCTCAAACAGTGATGCAAAAGTGGAAACCGCATGGGCTCGTTCAAAACTGGAGATCCGCTGCGGCGTCATTTGAATGAATAGACCGGATTCGATGTTGCTTAAAAAGCGGTTCAGGGCTACGACCGTCTGCGCTTCATCCTCCAAGGGTGCGATCTCACCCACTGCCTCCTTAAGAATCAATCTGGCGGTTTCTCCATCCTGATCTGTCAATGCAAGAATCGGTCGACGTGCGCGAAAATATTCGTACAGCTTTGCAGGAATCGCGGGGTTTGATGTGTAGCCTTGAAAAATAAGCAAGCCATCGGTATCCAGCATCTCCTGAAGCGCCTGCTCGTATGGCAAGGCAGGTGCAAACAGAACGTTCCCAGAGAGATGAAGCGCATGGATCAAGTCACGGTAATAAGACTCGACCCCCGATGCACGCAGAACCACTTTGACAGTCCGTGCGCTCTCCGGGCGCTGGCTCAAAACCTGACGCAATGCACGAAAAAAATGCGAGGGGTCGCGGTCAGGGGTCGGATAAATCGTGCCACTGTGTAACAGCACAATGGCGTCATCCTTGAATGGCACACCATGGCGAGCAGACTCGGCTGCTGCAAACGCAGATTCGTCAAACCCATTCGCAACAACACGCCAATTTTCTGCATTGATTCCAGGGTAGCGATTCACACAGATTTGACGCGCACCCTGGGTGCAAAAAGTCAGCGCACTGGCGTGCTGCGCGGCCCGCCGTTCGACGGCCAGTCTCGCGCGGCGCAACGCTGGCCAAGACGGCGTTAACTCGCCCGTTCGGGTGTCTTTCTCCGCCATCGGATCACGGAAATCGGCGACCCAAGGGATGCCTGTAAGCCGGTGTAACACATAAGCAATCCAGTGCACGGAGGTGATCGGGTACGTACTCCAGATGACCTGAGGTTGATGGCGTCGGATCAGCGTCAAGCCAGCGGGGATGGCGCTGAGTATCCAGCTTTGCCAGCGATCCGGCAAGGCGAACCAATGTGGGTAACGCCCCGCAATCGCCAGATGGCGCGAGGCATCCAGGGCCAAGCTGCGGCGTACCACCGTTCCAACAGGGATTTGGCCCATGCGTTCGTCACTGATGGCCGCGTAGGCCGAAGGCGTGGCGGTGAGCACCAGGGGCTCCCAACCGTAGTGAGGCAAATACCGCGTCAATGCCAGCGTGCGTTCCAGTCCGCTACTGGCCTTGATGGGCGGGAAATGAAATGCAACGAGCAGTGCTTTTTTTGACATTTTTCGGTATCTTGACTAGATTGGATCAAACAAAAAAGGCGTGTGTAGCGCGATGAACTCTTGTGCGAGTCAACGTGCGATTGATGATGCCTGCTGCCAGTTCAATCTGAGCTGCACTGATGTTCTGGTGAATCGACAGGCACAGCAGATGCTGAGAGAGGTATTGCGCATCAGCGATGGTGGTCGCATCGGTGTTCTTGAACAGTGCTGAATGCAGGTAAATACCAAAGGTAAACAGGCCCACACCGGATGCACGCCAATGGTGATCAATCTCACTGCGTTGCTGCAGTAACACGGGAAAGGCCCAGGGACAGGTTTCAGGCGGGAGTGCAGGGTGCAGCAATTTCAACTGGTCAGATGAACGTAAATATTGCCCATAATGATTAAAATTATCCCTCCGCTTTTGAGTAAGACTCAGGAAGTCACAGGCCTCAAGAATGCGCCTGCTCAAGCCCGGCATACGGCAATTGGCGAGGGCCAAATCAAACGGGTAATGCGCTTCACCTGGCAACAGGCTTGCTTCAATACTGGTCAACTGCGGGGCAGCAGGACGGCGCAATGCCTTCCGCATCGCTTCCAACCGCAAAAAAACCCCTTGTGTAAACGTGTGTTTCGATTGATTCAGCGCCTCTTCAAACAGTCTTTTCAACCGCACCACCCGCTCATGCAAGGGCGGTGCTGCCAATGGCAGACGTGCTTTCGCATTGGCGCTCCTGCGCCGCCAAAGCCCTCCGCCCACAGCTGAGGGCGAAAGCTTCCAGAAACTGTAGATTCGGTAGTCACTTTCCCCACCAGACAGGGTGGGTGGAGACCCTTGAAGAAAAGAATGCGACCAATCCTCAATGAGGACAACACCCAACTCGCGCAGCACTTGAAAGGGGCGCAAATCAGTGGCGATTCCAAAATAGTGAATGACCAGTATGGCCGCAGTGTTGAGATCAACTTTGGCACGTAAATCATCAAAATCAATGCTCAGATCGCGTCGGATGCGGTAGAAGACCGGATCGAGCCCCGCCTGAATGGCCGGTGTGATGCCTGATGGGCAGTGGTAAGCTGGCAGAAGAATATTTCGTTTGCCGGCGTGAGCGATCTCCTGACAGGCCCGCAGCAAAGCGCCACGACCGTTGTAGGTGAACTCAAGCCCTGGAACATTCAAAACGGCCTGACTGGCCGACCGGGCGCGCGGCATTAGTATTTCGTCAAAAGTGGCACTTGGGTGAGCACTGACCATCATTGGGAGTTGGTCTGGGATTCAAGTGGGTGGGTCGGTACAGGGTCTACCCACTGACCGGATTTTTTCAATTGCGCCATCAGAATTGGTGTCGACAACCCAAGTTCCTGTGCTTTATGGGCATGAAAAAGCGCCTGCTCAAAGTTCTTCAATTTCAGATATAGCAAGCCAATGTTGTTGTGTGTAAAGGCATTTTCGTCAGCGTGGTTAGCCACATAAACCAATTGCTGTTCGGCCTCTTTGCCCCTTTCTTCCTTAATGAGAAATTGTGAAAAAATCATTCTGACAATATGGTCATCGGGGCTAAAGCGCAAAGCACGACTAAGCCAGCATTCAATCGAATAGGTTGCCCCATTGGGCTGACTCGTTTTTTCTTTTTCACCTAATGCAAGCATTGCTATCAATGCCCGATGGTGGTTGGGATAGACCCGCAGGGTAAATGAAATATCTGGACCCGGCATAACCGATGAATGCCCACGCTGCAAGATTTCCACCGTGGGCGTGAAATGCGCATCCTCCACTAATTTGAGCAATGCCCCATGCGTTCGGTAAGTGCCTTCAATTACATATTTTTCAGGCCGGTAGTCATGTGCATTTGAAAAATCAAGCGGACACCCCCCTGACACAGCCTGCGCCTGCGCCAGTGTGGGAGCAATGAGAAAAAAAACCACAGACAGTACATTGAGTACGCGAAGACGGAAGGTCACACGGCGACACGTGCCTGATCTCTCAATACTCATTTCGAATCCCTCAACTTGAAACGTTTCCAGGCTTGTTTGGTCGGCATCAGGCAAATTTAAATGAAACCCAAGGGCGTCCCTTTGCGAAAACTCAAATCAGCCAGGTTGATTTTTTTTAAACTTGACAAGTCTTTTGATTGATCGTCGTTTATGCACCCCAGTGGATTTAAAAACAGCCTTAAAACCCGTATCAAAAAACATGGCCAGGCAATTCGATGGTTTTTTTTCAACACATTCCGATCGTTCACCCCCGAGGATCTTCGACGCGCGCTCAACGGACTTGGAATCGTGCAGGGTGACACCGTTCTGGTGCACGGTTCGTTTGATGCTTTTGAAGGTTATAAGGGCAAGCCGAGCCATGTCCTATCGGTACTGCAATCCATCGTCGGTGGAGCTGGCCTTTTGATGATGCCAACCATGCCGTTTTCCGGAACGGCAGTGGCCTATGCACGAACGAACCCCCTATTTGATGTGGTGCGAACGCCCTCGCGCATGGGCTTGTTGAGTGAATTATTCAGGAGATCACCGGCGGTTGTGCGCAGCGTGCATCCGACGCATTCCGTTGCCCTCTGGGGCAAAGACGCCCACACAGTAGCAGCTGGACATCATTTGGCACGCACGCCTTGCGGCGTGGGGACACCCTTTGCTGCCCTGCTCAAGCGCCGCGGCAAGATCATCATGCTGGGAACAGACATCAGTGTCCTAACGTTCTACCACACGCTAGAAGAATTGATAGAACAGGATTTACCACAATCACCCTTCACACAGGAGGTGTTTCACCTGAGTTCAAAAACCCGTGAAGGTCTGATCATCTCCACGGATTGCCAGCTCTTCGCGCCGGCCATGTCACTGAGAAGAAATTTACACAAAATGACGCCCTATCTCAAAAAATCAGGCGCGTGGCGTGAAGCCTGGGTCGGCGGGTTAAAAGTCATCACCTTGGCGGCAACCGATGTGGAGGCGGTAGTACTGCAAATGAATCAACAGGGTATCCATTGCTATGACTGAATTCAACCTCAAGACTGCGTCACAGGGCGATATGGCAGCACAAGCCGAACAACGTGCCTTGATCAGCGCCAGCCTTGATGTAGGCGGGGTGCCAGCAGTCATTCAGGACGCACGGTGCTTACTTCAAGAACAGCCGAGCTTCCTGAATTTCAGATTTATACGCCAACTCGTTACAAGCCTGCCCCCAGAAGAAACTGTCCTCAAACCTTGGCGAGTCGCATTGCTGTCGTCTTTCACGATTGAGTTTATTCACGATTCATTGATAGCCTATGGGTTCACCAATGGCCTGCGAATCGAGATTTACCAGCCCGGCTTCGGCTTGATACGACAGGAACTGCTAAACCCGACAAGTGCTCTTTACCAATTCATGCCGAATGTGACGATCCTGGCCATCGAAGGAGAGGATTGGCTGCCAGAGATTTACACAACATTCATGGATACAGATCCGCCGGGCCAGGGGCTTGGCGACATCACAACCCGATTCCAGCAAGAAATCGGCTCACTGGTACGCACTTTTCGCAATACGTCAACCGCACCATTGCTGGTACACAACATGGCACAGCCCCGACTGAAACGGGCGGGTGTTGCCGATTTGAGCTTATCCGATGGGCAGTCCCGATTCGTCGCCGATCTCAATCGCTCATTGTGCCAAGTTGCCGCCGAAGTGATCGATGTCCACTTGGTGGACTATGCAGCACTAGTCAACTATTTTGGCGTGCGGCATTGGTACGACTCACGCATGCGGCTGTATGCCAAGGCCCCCATCGCCAGCAGCATGCTGGGCCACCTATCACAGGAATATATGCGCTATTTCAGGGCACTCGGTGGGCTGAACAAAAAGTGCTTGGTCGTCGATCTTGACAACACGCTGTGGGGAGGCATCGTTGGCGAAGACGGCATCAAAGGCATTCAACTCGGACCCAACTACCCCGGCAATGCCTTCGTCGAGTTCCAGCGGGTAATTATGGATCTTTACAGGCGCGGTGTCCTGTTGGCCGTGGCCAGCAAGAACAACCCAGCCGATGTCGATGCCGTCTTTCTCAGTCACCCGTTCATGTTGCTGCGCAAAGCGCATTTCTCGGCGCTGGAAATTCACTGGAATCCCAAAAGCGACTCACTGAAACGAATCGCAACACAACTCAACTTGGGTCTTGAGCACATGGTTTTTGCTGACGATAATCCAGCTGAATGTGATCAAGTACGCCGCGCGTTGCCAATGGTCACGGTGATTCAGCTTCCCCGCCAGCCCGAGCACTTCGCGGAGGCGCTTTGTACCGAGGGTCTGTTCGATACCCTGGGTCTGTCGGCTGAAGACTTGCACCGAGGCCAGCTCTACCAGCAACGGGCTCAGGCGGAAACGGTGCGCTTTGCAAGCGACAACCTTGAAGACTACTACCGTAACCTGGACATGCAGCTCAGCCTTGCACCCGTCGATTCGGCATCGCGCGCACGGACTGCCCAACTGACACAAAAGACGAACCAGTTCAACCTCACCACCATTCGCTATGGCGAGGCTGAACTTTCACAAAGAATGGCCAATCCCGACTGGTTGCTGGTAACGGTCGGCGTGCGTGACCGGTTCGGAGACAACGGAATTGTGGGCGTCATGATGGCCAAGGTGGGAGAGGAACGTCTGCATATAGACACTTTTCTGCTCAGTTGCCGAGTCATTGGGCGTACCGTCGAGACGGCAATGCTGGCCTTCCTGTTCGAAGCAGCACAAGCACTCGGGCTGAAGGCGTTGCGCGGGCGGGTGGTGCCCAGCGATAAAAATATGCCAGCCCGTGACTTGTTCGAGAAACATGGTTTTAGCAAGCTGCATGAAGACCCGGGCGGCACCACCAGTTGGGAGTTTGATCTTTCTAGCGAGCCGGTTCGGCGTCCCGCCTGGTTCAGGATGGCAGCCTGACACCCGCCACCGAAATCGGTCGAATCTTCGTCCCCCTTTGGAGTTATTTGATGCCAAAAAATGTTGACCAGACCATACGAGAGCTGATGTCGATCATCCTCAACATCGAAGCCGCCAGCATTGATGATGGAACGTCCATGGACAACACGCCGGGGTGGGATTCTGCCAACCATATCAACCTCATCCTGGCCCTGGAGGACGAGTTCTCGATTTCATTCGAGGTCTCTGAATTTGAATTGATGGTGTCTTTTTTCGATCTCGTCCAGGTCGTTGAGGCGAAGCTTTAGCATGAATACCGCGTATCCGAAGGCAGCAGAACTGCGGTTTGACGATATTTCCATCGGACAGACATTTGAACTCTTGCGCTCGTTTTCGGCGCAGGATGTGCTCACGTTCGCCGCCTTGAGTGGCGACTACAGCCCCCTGCATGTGGATCCCGCCTACGCCACCGGCACGGAGTTCGGTGCGCAAGTCGTTCACGGGGTCTTGCTGGCATCGCTGTTTTCCCAGCTGGTCGGTATGCAGGTGCCCGGCAAACAGGCCCTCTACCTGGGGCAAGACCTTACCTTTCGCCGTCCCGTGCGGATTGACGAGACCGTCCGGGCGATCGCCAAAGTTATCGGCAAAAGCGATGCCACCCGTACCGTGGTGCTCAGCACAGAAATTCGCAGCGCGGATGGCAAAGTCATTGTCATGGGCACGGCGAAAGTCAAAGTACGGGACGATTCACCGACCGCACTACGCATCAGTGTGCCCTCCAGCATGGCGGTTAACCCAGGTCGGCGCGTTGCCATCGTGACGGGCGCCTCCAGGGGCATGGGGGCGCAAATTGCCAGGACACTGGCCAACAAGGGCTTTGCGCTTGCCGTCAATTATTTTCGCAACCAGGAGCGCGCGCTGGCGGTGGTGCGGGACATTGAACTCGACGGCGGGACTGCCTTTGCCGTTCAGGCCGATGTGCGGGACGCCGAATCGGTTTCAGCGTTGATCGCACAGGTGGTCAAGACACTCGGGCCACCGCGTGTGTTGGTCAATGCGGCCGTCGGGGAATTCATCAATCGCCCGATCAACGACCTTGGCTGGGCTGATTTTTCGGCGCACCTGGACTATCAGGTCAAGGCCGTTCTACAGCTTTGCCAGGGGGTGTATCCGCACATGAAAGCCGCTGGCGGTGGCGCCATCGTCAACATTCTGTCGCAAGTCACAGCGGGGGTACCTGCCACCGGCATGGCCGACTATGTGAGCGCCAAGAGTGCGTTGATGGGTCTGTCAAAAGCCATGGCGGCAGAATGGGCGCAGGACATGGTGCGGGTAAACATGGTGTCTCCAGGGTTGACCCGAACGGAAATGACCGAGCACTACCCTGAGCGCGTCTTCAAGATGGAGGCCGCCCAAACGCCACTGAACCGGATTGCAACACCCTTGGATGTTGCCAATGCGGTGGCCTATCTCGCAGGGGAAGATGCCTCGTTCCTGACGGGCGTCAACCTTTTTGTCACCGGTGGTCAAGTCATGCTTTAGGGAGACACGCATTGAAACCAGGCACCTTCGCCCGAATCATTCGGAACAACTACTTCAAGGGCAGTCTGCGCGGCACGTATTGGGGCGCCGCCGCACTGGCAGGCGAGATCAGGGCGCTCTTTCGGCCCAACAACCGCGCTTTTCGCCATGAAGTCTGGCGCAACCAGAGGCGCTTTGTTTTTTCAGGGGTCACCCCCATCACTGGCGAAACCGGTGACCGGGCGCGGGCGGCCGTGCGCTGGCTTCTGCGCGCCCAATCGATGACGCATGACGATGGCGTTTCCTTGGGCTATTTTCCATGCAGCACAGGAGATAACGGGTGGCGTCCGTCCTATCCCGAGACGACCGGCTACATCATTAGTTCACTCCTGGCATTCGCTGAACAATTTGACGACCGCGCCACGGCAGCGGCGGCCATGCAGATGGTGCACTGGGAGATGGCGGTTCAAATGCCGTCCGGGGCTGTGCAGGGAGGGCCGGTCTGCGCCCCCGAGCATCAGACTGCGGCGGCGTTCAACACGGGCATGGTGCTGGATGGATGGTGCGCGGCGTACCGCCATTGCAACGACCCCAAACTGCTTGAGGCGGCGCGGCGCGCGGCTGATTTTCTGGTCAACGACGTGGATGAACGGGGCTATTTCAAGACCAATGGGGCTTTCGTCAGCGCGGGGGAAATCAAAACTTACACCTGCCTCTGCGCCTGGGCCATCTACCAATTTGGCGACCTTGTCCAGGAGAGTCGGTACCGCAACGCAGCGATCCAGGTCATTGAAGCGGCGCTACGGCAGCAGCAGCCCAATGGCTGGTTTGCCCATAATTGCCTGACCCATTCCGAATCCCCGCTCACACACACGATCGGCTACACACTGCAGGGCATTCTGGAGGTGGGCATTCTTGCCGGACGCCAAGACTTTATAGCGGCTGTTCGCCAAACGGTAGATGCGCTCCTGCCCCGAATATCGAGCACCGGTTTTCTGCCGGGGCGTTTTTATGCGGACTGGGAGCCTGCAGGATTTTCTTCATGCCTGACCGGATCGGCACAGATTGCCATTGTGGGTTATCGCTTGTTTGAACAGACCGGTGAGGCCAAGTACCGCACGCAGGCAGACAAGCTGGTGAATTATCTGAAGGGGCTCCAGTTGCTTAAGTCGGATGATGCAGCCCTGATTGGCGCTATCTCCGGCTCGTTCCCGCTATTGGCTTCATACATGCGCGCGGGTTATCCGAACTGGGCAACAAAATACTTTATCGATGCTTTGCTACTGCAGCATCGGCATGAACAGTTGAGCGAAAAATGAGCCTCAGATCACAAGCCATCTCGGGCTTTCGCTGGACCGCGAGCATGAAGATCGTGAGTCAAATTGTCACCTGGGCAATCACCATCATCGTGATTCGTCTTCTGTCTCCAGAGGACTATGGGCTACTCGCGATGGCCACCGTCTTTGTTTCATTCCTGGCGATGTTTTCCGAATTGGGTCTTGGGGCCGCAGTGGTGCAGATGATCGATTTGGACGAGCGCCTTCTGCGACGCGTATTTTTCGTGGTCCTTGCCATTCATTTTTCGCTGGCGGCTCTGCTGATGCTTATGGCGCCATTAATTGCCGCCTTTTATGACGAGCCACGGGTGACTCCGGTCATCCGTGTTCTGGCGATTCAATTTATTCTTGTCGGCTTCGCCGTCATCCCGGACGCCCTGATACAGCGAAGGATGGAGTTTCGCAACCGCTCCCTGCTGGATCTTTCCGGTGCGATCATCGCCAGTTGCATAACACTGGCAATGGCGTTCTCCGGTGCGGGTGTCTGGGCGCTTGTTGCAGGGTCTATTCTCAGTCAGATATGGAAAACGGCTGGAATCAACTGGCTCTCACCTTTCAGGCACTGGCCAGAATTTTCGTTGCAAGGTTTACGATCGCGTCTCCGTTTCGGTGGACACATTAGCGCGGCTCAGGTGTTCTGGATGCTCTACTCTCAGGTAGATCTTCTGATTTGCGCCAAGTTGCTTGGTAAAGAAGTTCTCGGCTTCTACTCAGTTGCGATGCACCTCGCTTCGCTACCGAGTCAGCGCATCTCTGGTCTCGTCAATCAAGTGGTGTTTCCGACCTTTTCCCGCATGCAAAACGATTTGCACAGCGTTAGTGTGAACGTGGTGCTGGGCGTCCGAATCTTGAGTTTCTTTGCCTTTCCTGTGTTGTGGGGGATGTCCAGCATTGCCCCTGAAATGGTTGAAGTGATCCTCGGTGGCCACTGGAGTCCTTCCGTCGTGCCCTTGCAGGTACTTACGCTAATCATCCCGCTGGGTCTAGTTGCAAACTTTGTGCAAGTCGCCGTTCAGGGCGTTGGGCGCACTGATATCGTGATGCGTAACGCCATCTTGGCATCGCTGATTGCTCCAACCGCCTTTTTTATTGGCGCGTACTGGGGAGGACTGCTTGGGCTGAGTCTCGCTTGGCTCGTCGTGTCGCCCCTTGTGTTTGTTCTGGGCTTGGTGCGTAGCTTGCCTGTACTGGGTCTTCGTCTGGGTGCATTCACCACATCCATGATTACGGCGGCAGGGGCGGGTCTCATCATGTATGGCGCCGTTGCGGCGGCACGGTATTTTTGGTTGGCCGAGCAGGGTGGTGTACTTCGCCTGTGTGTACTGATCGCTGTCGGAGCACTGGCATATTCCGCCGTGTCGCTTGGGCTCAACCGCAAAAATGCGCAAGAAGTGCTTGAGATGCTGCGGAGCATCACGACCACCACGCGACAAATATCAACGGGGTAATAAATGATGCGACTTACCATAAGAATGGCCAACTTTGCGGCAAAGGTTCGGTCGCCCCCCAGAGGCTATTGCTAGCCTGAATGCCGATGACCCTCGTGTGCGGGCTCATAGGGCGTATTGGCACTAGTAGATCGACCGACAAGATCATTATTAATTTATCTAATGAAAATGATAATAAAGAATTTTAAAACAATCGAGATCAACGATCGCATTAAAACCTCCGTCACGATTAAAAGCAATAATTACGACGAGGAGGAGCTTTGGTTCACGATGAGCAAAAAATATGCTAACTATATTTGCAAAACAAAATTAGATGGATTTCTCGTCGGAATGCTTTATCCCGCCATGCGTTTTGGCGAAGATATATATGTTGATGGATGCGTATCGGAAAAACTACTATTTAATCTAAACAACTACGCCATCCCATTATTATTGAGCTTCTCAAAATCACTGAATAATATAAAAATATCCTCAAAGACCACTATAGAGAATAATAGCAAAGGAGAAGGTATTGGAACGGGTTTTTCCGCTGGAGTTGACTCATTTTGCACTTTGTATGATAGATATATTCTGGAAGATTCCCCGTCTTTCAAGGTTAACTCGCTGTTATTTTTTAATGTAGGCTCCCATGGAGACTGGCTTCAGCATGGTTCTTCAGAATTCACTCGTTGTAAATTTGAAACACGGCACATAGAGCTGAAAAAGTTCGCTGATGAAATTAATTTAGATTTAATAGATATCGATTCAAATTTGCATTTTTTCCATCACTGGTGGCACTCATATTCGCATTCATTGAAAGCTGCTTCAGTCGTTCTCTTGCTACAACAACACTATTCAAAATATTACTATTCGTCTGCTGGTCTGAATTATTATGGAACTTTAAGTTATTCTAAATTTTACAAAAATAAAGACATTGGTGCTTATTGCGACCCTATTTTGTTGCCGCTGTTATCAACTGAGTCATTAGATTTTATTTCCGATGGTTGCGCCTACACAAGATCGGAAAAGTTGTTGCATATTTTAAATTATGAACCAGCAGGTAGATATCTAAATGTCTGCATTGATCATGTTGATAGATGGAAAAATTGTTCTGGGTGTGATAAATGCCTTAGGACTTTATTGACGCTGGATATCACCGGCAATCTAAATAAATTCGATAAGATTTTTGATTTTAAAATATATGAAGAAAAAAGGGAGTTTTATATTATTTCTCAGATGCTAAAAGTTGATTATGATCCTTTTGCAGCAGACAACATAAATCTCGCAAAGTCATTGGGCATCAGACTTCCTTCAATTAAATATGCGCGATTTAGACAGCGATTGAGAGATGTTTCAAATATTCCAATTCTTATTTATAGAAAAATACTTAAAACCATTTAATGGAGGTGATCCAGCATTGTCAGAAGATCACAATACACGACCGATGATCGTAGTAAGTGTCAGAAGCCTTTGTTGCAGGATTCCAAATGTTTTCTTGGCGCGTGTCATTCTTCCGGCTTAATATCAGAGTTCCGACAGTGATTAAAGGCGACTTGGTTTGACACCAATATGGTGACGAAAATTAACGAACTCTCGGAGCATTAGCAGAAATGACAATCTTGGCAGGCGTTATCAGTCTCAATCCTTCGGTACGCATTCCGGATTCGGTTTGCGACTCCCTTAAAAAAAACATTTCACGAGATCCCACGGATCATCCAATCGAGTTCCGTTATGCCCAGGCATTTCTCGTGAAGGTCGACATAGGTGCATTCGACCGCCCTGCGCATCGCGTGACACCGACGGGTTCAATCGCAATCCTCGCAGGGGAGCCACTTCTCACCTGTGAAGGACCGGTTGGACCGGACCGATATGCTCACCTTGAATTTCTCCAAACCCAATGGGATAAAGGTGATTTCAAGAGCCTGCGCAGCGCCAGCGGGACATTTTGTGCCGCCTACTATGACCCTTGCATGGGCATTGCACACCTCGTTGCTGACAAACTGGGGTTGCGGCCAATTTACTACACTGTGGTCAATGACTTTATTTACTTTGCAAGCGCACTGCGTATTTTGGAGGCGCTTTCGGAAATCCCCAAGAAGCTGGATGTGCTTGCCGTCGCGGAGATCACTGGCTTTGGCTATCCCTTCGGTGGTGGCACACCCTATGCTTGCATCAAGATGCTATTGCCTTGCGAGGTCGTTACTGTTCATCAAGGTGAAATCAAATCACAGCGCTATTTTCAGTGGGATTCGATTGCACCGGTGCAGGCCACCGAAGAAGATGCACTGAAAGAAACCCACCGGCTGTTTCAGTCCGCCGTATGCCGACGACTGCGCGGCGACAGGACGACCTTTGCCTATCTCAGCGGCGGTCTCGATTCCCGCTGCACGGTTGCGGCGCTTCGTGCCGAAAATGCCCGGGTATACACTTTCAATTTTTCACTGGTTAATACACAGGACCAAGCCTTCGCGCTGGCGTATGCAAACAAGAGCGGTGCCATTCATCATGAGTTGCCCACTGAACCTGGGCCAAACTGGTCGGCGGTCATGGCTGATGCCTGGCGCGCCTCACCCAGCCGAAATGAACAAATGCCCGAGCACCCTAACGTGGTCTGGACTGGTGAGGGCGGAAGCGTTGGACTTGGTTATGTGTATGTCAGTCCGGAGATCGTGAGTCTGCTGCGTTCGGGTGATTTGGGCGGTGCCATCGATGTTTACTTACGCCAACAGAACAAGATAATTCTGACCAGAATTTTGGATCCTGATCTTGCGAAACAATTCTATGGTCACCTGCATGCGCGGTTGCGCAGTGAGCTTGAAACGATTCGTCATCCGGATCCGGTACGTGCGTTTTACATTTTCCTGAACCTGAACGGTCCACGCCGGCACTTGGTCAACCACTTTGACTCCATTGATCAGCATCGCCTTGAGTTTCAGGTGCCGTTCTACGACAGTGAATTGCTCGAGTACCTGACGGCGATCGCAGTAGACCCTTGCTTGTATCACCAGTTCTATGTCAAGTGGCTGACGCTTTTCGACTCGGCGGTTAGCGAGGTTCCTTGGCAAGCTTATCCCGGCCATGTTCCGAGCCCCATTCCCATTCCTGAAGACCTCCCGGATCAGTGGAGCGCGCTCGCATCAGGAGCGCATCAAGCGGCGCTGGACCGTGACCTTCTTGCGCAAAGTTCAGTTATGTTGTCTGATACAAATTTTCCTCACCGTGTACTGCGAAAAAGGTATTTGAAATTAATGCGGCTGGCCTGGAGACTCAGACTGCGCAACTATGGTTATGCACTGAAGTCGGCGCTGGCGTACTACCACTACTTTGGAATTGCCAACGGCAGATACCAACTGCCAGGAACGCGATCTGAAAACCATGATCAGACTTCCGTGGCACAACCTTAAGTTCGGCAGAATCACGCCTTACAACTGCCGCAGTTATCCGTCCTCGATTTGAAACGCCTGAACCATCGCAGGCCCTAACCCAAGCTCAAGCGTCTACGGACGCATTCATCACGATAGTTGAGCTCTTGAGCCCCCGCTCATGTAGATAACTATGGGCCACTGACGCCACGACCTCGGTGCTATCCAGGTCGATAACGTGGGTGAACCCGACACCAAGCGCGCTATGCCATAGGCCAGACTCACTGCGATAGCTGTCGTGACACAAGCGTGAAGCCCAAGCATAAGCTTGCTCCCGTCAGCCTGCGCGGGCGAGACCCATAGCATTGACAGCATGACGTAAAAAATGGGGTGCATCAAATACACGAGTAGTGAGTGCTTACCAATGCCATCCAGCCAGTGCGTCACGGCAACATTTTCTGCAACCCAGATCATAGTGACCATTGCGCTAATGGCCGTCACATCGTGAAGCAACAGAATCAACGGATTAGTCATCGCGCGGATCTCCAGTGTGCCAATCTCAATATGTGTCTTTGCCAGGACGAGCGTGCCATAACAGGCGATGCACACGATGAGTGCCAACGGGCCAACATAGCCGGGCAAACGCCTCTGTAACAGTTGCCGCCAGATGAGCCCAAGCACGAACACGTCAGCGGCCACCGCCAAACCAAATGGCAACCACTGCATCCACGGCTGAACCAGCACGGGCAGCAGAACATGTGCGCCAAGCGCCAAACCCAAGCCCACCTGGCGCGCACGGCGGGTGACGAGTGAATCATAAAACGCCAACAGACAGGTCAGCCCAAAAAGACAGGGCAGAAACCACAGCATCAGCAGCCCGGATGACGCCTTCACCAAGTCCGCACCGCCAATGAGTGCGGCCAATAAAAAATGAATAACGCCATCGACCAGGCTACTGCCGCCCCGAAAAAAAAGACCAAACGCGAGAGAAGCCGCCGCCAGCGCCCACCAGAACGGCACCAGATAGCGAACCAAACGATCAGCGACGAATCGACCACACCACGGTTTTGTACCAAACGAGAAGGCCAGCAAGAAAAACCCCAGCACATGAAAAGTCAGCGGATCAAACATCCGGGGGGCCAGTTGCCTGAACCAATCGTTGTGGTCTACCGCTACGAGCACAATCAGAATGCCCTTGACCCGATCAGAGACTTGACTCAATTGTGCAGCCAGGTTAGGACTCTCCTGCCCGCTCATGGAGAGCGCGCAATAGGGCCCACGAGGTGCGGCGGTTCAGGCTTGCTGACCATGTGACGCATAACAACAAGCAAGGCAAAAATCATGTACATGTAGTCAAAGTAAGCCATGCTCAGTGCTGCGCCCGAAACGATGTAGGCGATTAAACTGTATTGAAGGCTGCTCGCCAGTTCACCAGCCCAACGCCACTGCGGTCGTTTATGTGCCAGCCTGATCACAGCTGATGTGTTGCGCCAACTGCTGACCAAAATAGCCAGGAACAGCATGAGGCCCAAAAACCCCAAGTCACCGAGTACCTGAAAGTAGATGCTGTGGGCAGCATGGGGCCCGAACGGATCCGGTGGAGACGTCGGAATGACATTCAATTTATCAAAGCTGCGCGCGTAGTGCGTCCACACTTCAAAATTCTGCACGGCGTGAAATCCTCCGCCAAAAACCGGGTGATCCATGGCGATCAAGGTGCTTTGTTTCCATGCGATCACACGTCCCATGAAAGAGCCATCCTGATTGGCTGTGGCGATAGTATCCATCCGGTTGGACCATCGGTCCGGGGCAAACAATGCGGCAGAGGCCAACAGCGGAATAATGGCCAGCACGTAGCGCACTCTTTTTCCGCTCTTGAACAAGGCATAGACACCTACACCGGCAATGCCAATCAAGCCCCCGCGAGAGAAGGTTCCCATGATAGAGGCCATGACCAACAGACTCGATCCGATAAAAATCAACTTAACCCATCGACTGCTGGATTGTTTGTAAAGGTACAAAACAATTGGGAGCAAGGCGACCATACCCAGCGCAAAGTGATTGTTGTCCCCCAGAATTGAACCCGCCGGGCCCCAAACATGATGTTGTCCGCCCGAAACGATAAACTTCGCCCCCTCCAGAATGCCGTGAAAACCCAGTGAGAGAAAAATGGCATAAAGCAGGGCATCGATCCGCGCCTTCGTGGTGATCAGGCCTGCAATCACTAGCGAGAAAACAAGTATCTTGATGAACTTTTCCCATTCAGCCATACCCACGGGGCCATCAGCGATACCCGAGAATTCAGAGACTGTCCCCAACACCCCGAAGGCAGCAAGAAGTACCAACGTCAGAGACTTCGGAAGCTTCTTGGGCTCTCGAGACAAGAGCCATACCAGCAAGGTAAGCACTGCGGCAATTTTATTGAATGGAATATTCAACATAGCGCCGTAAACAAAATTATTTGGAACGATGAGAGCAGTCCAACACCAAACCAGAGCGCCGATATGGGGATATCGAAAAACTGGTGCGAGTATCGCCACGAAACCCAAAAGCAGAGCCAGGTCACGCATTATTTGACAACCACCCCTCTCGACGCACACTCCAGTAAACCAGATAAACCATCGCCACAATGTCGATCAAGAACATCAGTGCTTCCATCCAAACCACTCCCTTTGCTTTTCTACCCGGCGTGAGTAGGATACTATTTTTTGTGTGAAAGACCCTGTCAATATTGACAGACGTCATTTAGCCTCGAGATTCCTGTCGAACAATCCAGGTGGAATCACGCCCTAGTGGGTCACCTGGTTAAGAAGTTGTACAAAGGACTCAGCACGACCCTTGCGCGAAGCGCTATGTACGGCAACGGGGTTCGGTAGTTCAGCGCGCGCTTCCTTTAGCGCGGCCATAAATGCCAGTAATTCAGTGGTAATCTCGTCAGCGCTATCAAGATGGGCCACTGAATGGATACCCGCCTGTTGTAGCACGACTGCCGTATCACCCTCGGGATCGGTCAGCCCAAGAATGGGTTTCCCAGCACGCAGGTATTCGTAAATTTTGGCTGGAATCTGGGCATTGCAGTTGCTGGCCTGCATGACCAACAAAGCATCAACCGCCATCATTTCTGCGAGCGCGTCAAGGTAAGTGATGGCGGGGAGCAACTCAATCATGTCCTGTACATCGCAGGTTTGGGCCAACGCTTTCAGCAAGTCTTCATGCACTGCGGCACGGAAACGAATACACAGCTCACCCGCCACTAGTAAACCTGCATGCTTCAAGCGACCCAGCGCTACAAACAACTGGGTCGGATCCCGCTCAAGGGGATAGATGATGCCGCTGTGAAGCAGCACCAGCGGTTGCGCCTTGTCTGTGGGCGTCTTGGCGACAGGGCTCCTTGTCGACTCAGCAGTCAAAAAGCTTTCTTCGTCATAGCCGTTCTCCAGTACAACCATGCGACTGGCAGCCCCTGGGTAACGCTGCTGGTACATGCGTGCCGCGCCTGGTGTGGTGAAGATGCTGGTGTGCGCCTGCGCTATTGCATCGGCTTCAATGGCAAGGTAGCTTTGCCAAGTTCGCGGATCGGACGGAAAACCGTCATGCGCCATCGGATCCCGAAAATCCGCCACCCAAGGTATGCCCGTCTTGCGGTGCAGTCGGGAGGCGATCACATGCGCGGTAGCGATGGGGTAGGTTGACCAGATCACGTCCGGCTTGTATGCCTCAATGAGTTGGAGCCCCGTACGGATGGCAGCAAACTTCCAGCTGATCCAGCGGTCTGGCCTGGCCATCCATTCGAAGTAACGTCCACCAAGCTGTAGATGACGCGCCGTATCCAGCGCCAAGGCCCTACGTACCACCGTTCCTGCTGGCACGTCCTGGAGCAGATCTTCACCGGTTTTTTCATAGGCCAAGGGGTGCGCGCTCAACACCAGCGGTTGCCAGCCCAACAAGGGCAAATGCTGCACAAACCTCAAGGTACGTTGTATGCCACTGCTACCGGCCAGCGGGGGAAAGTGGTAGGCAATCATCAGAATTTTTTTCACCAAGGCTCCAGCTTATTGCGTTTTCGCACACCTATCACCGACGACAAGGAGAAAACTCTGCCTAAGAGTATGCATAGACAGATTTATCTAGACAAGCATTCAATGCCTATGAAACAACAGAATTCGCAAGATGCCCTCACTATTTCTGCAAACTCGACAACCTAAGTTCTGCACACAGCGCCTCCGTCGCCTACTGGCGCATAGTGCTCCGATGGTCATCATGTGCGTTATGGCCGGGATGCTCCATGCGCAGAACATTATTCGCGTGGGCCCTGATCATGCAACCAAAACATTGGCTTCTGCTGCGGCTCGGGCTGTTGACGGCGATACCTTTGAAGTCGAGGCAGGCGAATACCGGGGCGATGTGGCGGTGTGGGACAAAAAAAATATCACCGTTCGCGCCATCGGTGGCAGGGTACGCCTAATCGCCAGCGGCATGGCTGCTGAAGGCAAGGGCATTTGGGTGCTTCGGGGGGGGGCCATGACCGTGCAGGGCATCGACTTTACCGGGGCCCGTGTGCCGGATAAAAATGGCGCAGGCATTCGTCTGGAAAGCGGCAGACTCACTGTGCGCGATTGCAGCTTCACCGACAACCAAAATGGAATTCTCACCAGCAATAACCCAATGGTCGAACTGGACATTTCCGACAGCGAGTTTGGCCATAATGGCTATGGCGACGGGCAAAGTCATAACCTGTATGTGGGCGAGATAGCCCACTTGACAGTAACCGGCAGCTACTTTCACCACGCCTATGTCGGCCACCTGCTTAAAAGTCGGGCAGCCCTCAATCACATCCTTTACAACCGCCTGACCGACGAGATTGGCGGTCGTGCCAGCTATGAACTTGAACTGGCCAGCGGCGGCATCGCCTACGTCATTGGCAATATCATCGGACAAGGCTCGCAGACCGAAAACCCCCACCTGATTTCATACGGGGCCGAGGGCTACAAGTGGCCCAAAAACGAGCTTTACCTGATCAACAACACCCTGGTTGACAACCGGCCCCAAGGCGGTATTTTTCTGCGCATCAAACCAGGCAATGTCACCGTCAAAGCCGTCAATAACCTGCTGGTAGGACGTGGGAAGCTGGAGGCGGGCGGGCCGGGTGATTACAGAAACAATTTCACTGTGGACTGGGATGCGTTTGAGCAAGCCTCTCGCGAAGACTATCGCCTCAAACGCGGTGCCGGGCTGTCTGGCAAAGTGGTGGATGCTGGGTTTGTCAATGGCCAAGCCTTGATGCAGGAGCGTGAATATATTCACCCTCGAAGAACGCAGCAACTGGTGGCTGCGTCACGGCACCCCGGAGCGCTTCAAAGCGGCCGGTGAAGACTTTAGACGTTAAAGAGTGCAGCTTCATGCTTGAACAAAATTCATCACTGGCACTGGGGTCGCCGCGTTTTGCAGACCCCAGCTTGGCGCGCCTGGCGTCTGAACATAATGTGCTGGCCGCTTGGGGCGCTGCCTTCTTAAGCTTGGCTACCAATGCGGCCAATGACGTCAGCGGCGACTTTGCGGTGGGGCTGATGGCAACCGATGGCAGCACCTTTTTGGCAGTTGACCGTTTTGCCATCTGCTCGCTGTGCTACCGCCTGCGTGACGGGCAACTGCACTTTGCCGCTCGGGCTGACGAACTAGCGGACACAACGACTGAAATTGACCCGCAGGCGATTTACGACTACCTGTACTTTCACGTCATCCCATCGCCACGCACCATTTACAAAGACATTTACCGCTTGCCACCCGCCCACTATGCCTTGTTCCAGCAGGGTCAGCTCACTGTGGCGCCCTACTGGGTGCCCAGTTTCAATGAGCAATCAGGGGCATCGTTCGATGAATTAAAAGATGAGTTCAGGCAACTTTTGCAAAGCGCCGTGGCAACGCAGATTGGCGGCAGTAAACCGGCCTGCTTTCTGAGTGGCGGCACCGATAGTTCCACTGTCGCAGGGATGGCCGCACTGGCCAGTGTTGAGAAAGTGGCGACCTACTCCATCGGTTTTGACGCACAGGGCTATGACGAGATGGCATATGCCCGCCTAGCCTCCAAACATTTTAAGACCGAACACCATGAGTATTACGTCACGCCCGACGACCTGGTGCGTAGCATCCCAAGCGTGGCGGCGCACTATGACCAGCCCTTTGGCAACTCATCCGCCTTGCCCGCCTACTACTGCGCCAAGATGGCGCGTAAGGACGGCGTAAGCAAGCTGCTCGCAGGCGATGGCGGGGATGAACTATTTGGCGGCAACACACGCTATGCCAAACAAATGGTATTTGGCTGGTACGGAGGCATTCCGGCGGCGTTACGTGACAGCCTGCTGGAACCACTCTCCAAGCTCCCGCTCGTGAGCAAGATACCGCTGGTGCGCAAAGCCGCGAGCTATGTGAATCAGGCCAAGGTGCCTATGCCCGATCGCCTCATGACCTACAACCTGCTGCATCGCCTGGGGGTGGAAAATATGCTAACACCCGAACTTCTGGTGCAGGTGGACCAGCAAAGCCCGACCCACCAGCAGCGTGGGGTATGGGCCACCGGATCACACACTGACAGCCTTGTCAATCGCATGCTGGCCTTTGACTGGCGCTACACGCTGGCAGACTGCGATTTACCCAAGGTGGTGGGCACCACGGCGCTGGCTGGCGTGAAGGTTGGCTTTCCGATGCTGGATGACCGCTTGCTGTCTTTTTCTCTCAAACTTCCGGCTGCGTACAAGCTCAAAGGTTTTCAGTTGCGCTGGTTCTTTAAGGAGGCACTACGCGGCTTTTTGCCAGACGAGATCATCAACAAGAAAAAACAAGGCTTTGGCCTGCCATTTGGCACTTGGGCTAACCGCCACCCTGCTCTCAAGACCTTGGCCACAGACTCGCTATACAGCCTGTCCCTGCGTGGCGTGGTCAGGCCAGACTTTGTGCAAGACTTGCTGACGCAGCGCCTGCCCGAGCATCCGGGCTACTACGGTGAGATGGTGTGGGTATTGATGATGCTGGAACAGTGGCTGGCCGCCAAGGCACCCCGGTTCAGTTTAATTCGCTGATTATTGCTATTAATTACATAGCTGCTTACGCATGCAGTCAATACTCTAGGATCCTATTTAATTATTATTTTTCAAATTAGCCAACATGCGGATGCCAAAGCGCAGCTTGGCATGGTCCCAAGGGGTGAAGCGCCGTATCTGAAACAGATCATCCCCCGCGCCTGAGGTGCCCCATTGCGTGCTGACGGCGGCATCAAAGCCCAGACTGCGCACCACGTCCACACTTTGCTGGGAGTAATCCTCGCCAAACTTGCCATTGGGGTAGGCAAACAGGCTCACGCGCTCGCCCAACAGCTGCTCCAGAAAACGCTTGCTGCCCTGGATTTCCTGCTGGGCCTGCACATCGCTGAGCTGGGCCAGGATAGGGTGAGACTCGGTGTGTGCCCCAATCTGCATCCCAGCATGGCGCATCGCTTTGACTTGGTGGGTCGTCATCATCAGTTCGCACGGGAATTGTGCCCGAGCAAGTTGCGCCACCTGTTCAGTAGCGGTGATCCGCTGCGCCACCGATAGATACTTGATTTGATGAATAAGAAATGAAATGGCAGTGCGCCTGTCGTCGAGGGCGCCAAGTGTGTGGGCGCCCCACCCCAGCGATGACAAATCCAGCACTGGCAACGAGCAGCCACGAATGGATTCAATGAGGGTGTCGTTCCACATACGGCCACCGTCCAGAAAACCGGTGGCGATAAAGAACGTCGCCGTCAGGCCATGCTTTTGCAGAATGGGAAGGGCCACATGGTGGTTGTCGGCATAACCGTCGTCAAACGTGATGCACGCAGCCCGTGCTGGCAGATGGCCGGTCTTCAGGCGCGCCACGGCCTCATCCAGTGGCAGCACGTTGAACCACGACGCCAGCCAGCGGCACAACGCATCGAAACGGCGGGCGTGCATTTCGTCCGGAAACAGGGAATCGGGCACGGCCAATACGCGGTGAAAGATCAGTACCGATAGTTGAGCCCGGGCACCTGCAGGCGCCATCCATTGGAGCAATGGCTTGATCAGCATGACGACACGGCGAGAATGAGTGCAAGGACAGCATCACGCATGGGCTCGCTCCACATCCTGCGTCGCAATGCGCCTGAAAAGTCCGAGCTGGGCATCCGTCGTGCTTTGCCAGCTACGCGCTTGTGCGCATGCGCGCACCGCTGCGCGGTCTGGCAAATGTCGCCATAAATCCTCAACCCCCATCACCATGTCATCCGCTGTTCGCTCTGGCATTAATCGACCCGCAGTGAAGGAAGTCACAATTTCCGGAATACCACCCACGCGGGTGGCCACTACCGGCGTACCGCAGGCCATGGACTCCAGCAGTACGTTCGGCCAGCCCTCGCGACTGGAGGCCAGCACCAGCATGTCCGCCGCGCTATAGCAACTGGCGAGGCGGTCCTGATCCACCTGACCCAGAAACTGGAGGCGTGAAGCAACATGGATCCGACTTGCCAAAGCTACTAGCGCCTCCCGCTCGGGGCCTTCGCCTGCGATAACCAAGCGAAACCCAGGCAAGCGGGCGAGCGCCTCTATCGCAACGTGATGACCCTTGTTTTCCACCAGATTTCCCACGCTGAGCAACATGGGGCCTGCAGGCCAACCCATGACGGCACGAGCCGCCGCTTGGGGCTGAATATGGAACCGCTTCAAGTCCACACCGTTTGGCATCATCAAGAGCCTGGACGCCGGCATGCCCATTTTCCCCATGGCATCAGTCAGTGCTTGGGACACCCCAATCGACGCAGCAGCCCGCCCTGCTGCCCAGCGCATGAGTTTGTCGGGGATCGAATGCCTGGCAATCAAATTGATATCAGAGCCACGCGCGGTGACCGTGAACGGCTTGTTGAAGTACCGCGCCAACAGGGCTGCTGCCACGCCGTCGGGGTAATAGTAATGGGCGTCAATCACGTCAAAGTCAAAGCCTTCGTCCAGCAGGCGCTGGATCGCAGGCTTGGCCCCCATAGCCAGAGTAAAAGGCGCCATGTTCATGCCCACTCTGGGCGGCAGAAAGTAACGGGGGTGCTGCACATCCAGGCCGTTGCGGGATTCACGCAAACGCGTCCGGGCCATGCGGGCGTATTCACCAAAACGCTGATCAGTAGAAAAAAACCAGGGTACGGGGGCAACCACACGAGACGCCACCACGCCACTGGCCACCAACTCTCGCAGGCGCGTTTCCACAAAAATACCATGGCCAGGCCGGGCGGCGCTTGGATAGAGTGTCGAAAAAGTCAGCAGACGGATAGGTTCTCGGTGCAATGCATGACCCTCACTCATGCCCCAACGGAGTCATATTGACCGATGTTGGCACAGCTTGCTTTGTTGATGTCTGAAAACAGCGCTGCCACCTTTTCTGCATGCTGCGGCCATGTGAGCTGCTTGCAAGTGATGACCGCCCTGGCTGAGGCAGCGATGCGTTCACGCAAGTCGACATCCAGGGACAGGGCATCGAGTGTCTGCTCGATCCCTGCCGGGTCCTGTGGGTCGTACAACATGGCATTGACCGCATGAGTAAGAACTTCATGATGGTTGGGCTGGTCCGGCGCAACAATGGCTTTGGAAAGCGCCAGATACTCGAACAAGCAAAGAGGCGACGCATAAGGAACGAGGGCTGTCTGCAAGGCAATATCAAAAGCCATGGACAAAGCTGGTACTTGCTCGCGATTGACGACGCCCGTGAAAGTGAGCCGGTCAGAAACACCCAAACTTGCCGCAAACGCCTCGATGCCACTGCGGGCAGGTCCATCGCCGATGACAAGCAGGTGAACATTCCGATCAACCGCCCGGTGCGCAATCCATTTCACGATTCTGTCGAGTCGATCCCACTCGCGAACAAAACCAGTAAAACCCACGACGACACGTCCAGTCAGCCCGAGTGCGGCCTTGGCCTCGGAGCAGGAAGGAAGTGTGGCGTAATGCTTTTCGTTGATCGCGTTGGGAATAACCCGAATTCGAGCGGGGTCCACGCCCTTTGAAACCATTAAGTCAGCCAGAACCTGTGTCACGGGCAGAATCACATCCGCATTTTTCCAAACATAGCGTTCTACCCGGTCAGCAAGACTCGGCCATGCAAGACCACCATACTGACGACGCTCAATCGCCATAGGCGCATTCACCTCAAGTATGAGTGGCAAACCGTACCGCTTCTTCGCCCACACCCCAGCCAACAAGAACAGGTTGTACCGCTCATAGATACCGTCCGGATGAAATTCATGGATGTTCCGACAAAGCCGCCGGTAAGCAAACAGCGAGTAAGCCAGTTCAGCGGGCTCATACACCAGCTTGGGCAAGAAAGCCTTGAGTCGACCGACCCATCCGGCACTGGCACCCGACAGCTGGTGCCCGTTCGTACTGGGGGCGCATTCCAGGACGATGTGGCCATTGGCCCGGAGACCGCCAATCATTTCTTCGATATGTGTCGACTGCCCGTCACGAGATGCCGTTCGGTGGTGGTAGAGGATTTTCATGTGGACGGGTTCAATACGTTGCGTAAAAAGGCATCAAACATCAGCAGGGTCCAAATCGGCGTACTGTGATCACGCGCGCCCGACTCATGCTGATCCACAAGCAGGCGGATTGTGGCGATATTGAACATGCCGGACTCAGCCATATGACTACCCAGAAGCGCCTCCCGCACCTTGCAGCGTAAGGGGCCACGCAACCAGCGCACCAAAGGCACAGAAAAACCCATCTTCTGCCGGTACAGGACGTCTTGGGGTAGGTGAGGCTCCATCGACTTCTTGAAAATGTGCTTGCCTTCAGAACTCTTCATTTTGAAACTAGAGGGCAGCGTGGCAAGCCACGCCACCAATTCATGGTCCATCAGCGGCTCGCGCACCTCGAGCGAATGAGCCATGCTGGCGCGATCCACTTTGGTGTTGATGTCTCCCACCAGGTAGGTATGCATGTCAATATATTGAATCAAGCCAAGCGGGTCGTCAGTGCCAGCGCGCCGGGCATGCCGCTCGAAAACATCAAGCGCGTTATAGCCACCCAGCGCCGCCTTGAATGAGGGGCTGTACAGCTG
Organism: Comamonadaceae bacterium; assembly: GCA_947372745.1. Classification (GTDB taxonomy): domain Bacteria; phylum Pseudomonadota; class Gammaproteobacteria; order Burkholderiales; family Burkholderiaceae_C; genus Rhodoferax. Next base: position 37,468 of record CANBUY010000014.1, read on the forward strand.
ACTGCGCAACGGCTCACGAATGAACGACATGCTGTGAAAGTACGCCTCGACCGAACTGCGCGCTATGCCCTCGAAAGTCGTTTTGGCCCGAAACATGCGCGGTGCCCAGTCGGCCTTGGGGTAGAGCTTTCCCAAGGTTCCAAACACGGAATGTCGAACGGACTGCGGCAGCGCTGCACGCATGCGCTCTTCCATCAGGTGCAACGCATAACGCCTGTAACCGCCGAAAGACTCATCTCCGCCATCGCCCGACAGTGCCACGGTCACGTGCTTGCGCGCCAACTGACAGACCCGGTAGGTAGGAATGGCAGAGCTGTCAGCATAGGGTTCATCGTATAGACGCGCCAGAGTGTCGATGAGGTCAAAGTCATCACTCTTAACGACTTCAAGATGGTGCGTAGTGTGGTAACGGTCAGCCACCTTTTGCGCAAAATCCGACTCATTGAAGGCCGGGTCATCAAACCCGATGGCGCAGGTATTGACGGGCGCTTGAGACAAACCGGCCATGAGTGCAACAACGGCACTGCTGTCCACACCACCCGACAAAAACGCACCCAGCGGCACCTCAGCTACCATGCGCAAGCGCACAGATTCCTGCAAACGCGCCACCAGTTCGGCCTGAGCATCAGCCAGTGAGATCGGGTTGTCCAGACTAAAGCGCACATCCCAGTACGCCTGCGACTCACCCATCGGCTGCCCCCGGCACAGGGTCAGCGTGTGCGCGGGCGACAGTTTGCGGGCTTGCTTGAAGATGCTGCGCGGCTCGGCCACATAGCCCAGGGCAAAGTATTCTTCAACCGCCAGTGGATCGATATTGCGGGGCAAGCCACCGTGAGCCATCACGGATTTAAGCTCCGATCCAAACAAGAGCATGCCGTCGTCCAGCAGCGCGTAATACAGCGGCTTGACCCCCAGCCGGTCACGCGCCATGAAGAAGGTTTGCTTTTTACGGTCCCACAGGGCAAAGGCAAACATGCCGCGAAAGCGCTTGACGCAGTCTGCCCCCCAGGACTCCCAGGCGTGAACGATGACCTCTGTGTCGCTCTTGGTGTGAAACAAATGGCCCAAGGCCTGCAGCTCGGGGATAAGCTGCAGATAGTTGTAGATTTCGCCATTAAAGACCACCACCACCGAACCATCTTCATTGAACAGCGGCTGTTGCCCAGTGGCAATGTCAATGATGGACAGTCGCCGATGGCCTAACCCGACTCCCGGCTCGATGTACAGTCGGCCATCATCCGGGCCACGGTGCCGCTGCGAGTCATTCATGCGCTGCAATACGTTACGGCTAATATCGCCACAGCCACGGGTGTCAAAAATGCCTGTAATTCCGCACATAGTGATTAAACGGATTCAAAAAAAGCTTGACCACGTTTTAGCTTTTGGTCGTACATCGACTGGTATTTTGAGACCATCGCATGCATACTAAAATTCGAAACAACGCGCTGACGACCGGCCTGCCCCATAAGACGAGCCCGCTCCGGGTTGAAGGCCAATTGCACCAATTTATAGGCCATGGCTTGAGAATCACCTGGCTGAACAATCTTGCCTGTCTGCCCATGAACAACAAGATCAGCATTACCACCCACTGCAGTCGCGACGACCGGCAAACTACTCGCCATGGCTTCCAGAATGGTGTTGCAAATGCCCTCACTGAGGGATGGCATGGCAAAGGCGTGTAGTCCACGCATGACATCCGCCACATCATTTCTCTCACCAGGGAACCAGGCCAAATGGGACATATCTGCAGCCGCCAGCACCGCCTTCGCATGGTCCCGCAATGGCCCATCCCCTACCATGACAAGTCGCATGTGGTGTATGAGCTCGGGAGCCAGCTTAATAGCTTGAACAAAAGCATGGGCCAGCATGACCGGGTCTTTGACGGCCTGCATGCGCCCAACTGAACCCACCAACCAGTGTTGACTTGGGTCGAACGGGCAGCCAGCGATGGGCTGCGGTCCATCTGCCGCCGAACAAAAACTCTCCACATCAACCCCGTTATAGGTATGTGTGATGGCTTCTGGCGCAACATGAACCTTGTTGACCAGATAATCAACCAAGTCAGTTGAGAGTGCAGTGTAGTGATCAACAAAAGGTTTATAGAAACGGCGCACTCGCTGGTACAACACGTTGTTTCCATCCAGGTCGCCGACATCGCGACCATGCTCGCCATGAATACGAACCGGCACACCAGCTGCCCATGCAGGAATCTGAACCTCAAGCGCCGCAAGGTTACGGGTATGCACAATAGCGGGACGCAACTCACGAAACAATTTGAATAGTTTGGGATATTGCCAAACCCCGTGGCCAGGTGGCTTGCCCAGTGAGATGAATTTAACATCGTTGCGCTGTATGCGTTGCCTGAAATTTGTGACTTCGGTCAGGGCCAACACCGCGTGCCTATAGGCATTTAAGGGCATATGATTAATGAGATTGACGATGCCATTTTCCAGTCCGCCAATATCAAAGCGATAGACGACATGTAGTAAAAGAGGGCGGACATCAGTTGTCATAAGCGCCAGAGTTTGTAGCCAGCCCCTTCGATTTCGCTACGGGTAAACGAAGCTTTTACATCTATAAACGCACCACCTTTCACCAACTTTCGGCCCAAGTCTTCAACGGTCAACGATGAAAACTCGTGGTGTGCGACCGCGACCACAATCGCATCAGCTCGCGGCAAATCAGACCAAGAAAACAATGACACACCATATTCACTCATGGCTTCATCCGACGCTGCTCGGGGGTCAGACACATAAACGTCTACACCGTATGACTTGAGTTCATTGATGATGTCAACCACCTTGGAGTTGCGCAAGTCGCCGCAATTTTCCTTGAACGTCAGGCCCAATATATTTACCTTGGCGCCTTTGATATAGCTGCCAGCGGCAATCATTTGCTTGATGGTTTGCTCTGCGATGAACTTGCCCATACCATCGTTAATGCGTCGACCTGCCAAAATAACTTGCGGGTTGTAACCAAGCATCTCCGCTTTGTGGGTCAGGTAATAGGGATCCACGCCAATACAATGGCCACCGACAAGACCTGGTTTAAATTTTAGAAAATTCCACTTGGTCGAAGCAGCTTCTAGCACCTCCGTAGTGTCAATACCAAGCCTGTCGAAAATAATAGACAACTCGTTCATGAGTGAGATATTCAAATCGCGCTGAGTGTTTTCAATCACTTTGGCTGCCTCAGCAGCTTTTATACTGGAAGAGCGGTGAACACCAGGGACGACAATAGCCTCATAAAGACCGGCGACAGTCTCCAGGGTCTCCGGTGTATCGCCTGAAACAATTTTCAGAATTTTTGTCAGCGTATGCTCTTTATCACCCGGATTAATGCGCTCAGGTGAATAACCAACAAAAAAATCCTGCTTCCAGACATAGCCAGACTCGCGGGACAAGGCAGGGATACATACCTCTTCTGTGGCGCCAGGGTAAACGGTCGACTCATACACCACCACAACCCCTCGCTTCATATGTCGGCCGACACTGATACTGGCGTTGATGAGCGGACGAAAATCAGGAATATGCGCACTATCAACGGGTGTCGGAACCGCCACAATAATAATATCAGCCTCCCCAAGAAGGCTGGCATCCGCGGTGTATTCAGCGTAAATTGACGCCTTCATTTCTTCCTGCGTCAACTCACGGGAGGGGTCCAAGCCTTCTAAACAAGAAGCCACCTTGGCGATTGAAATATCAAAGCCAATGGTTCTGAATTGTTTTCCGAACTCAACCACAAGTGGCAAACCAACATAGCCCAAACCGATAACAGCAATTACATGAGTCAAAAGATCACCCTCTATTTCAATATAAAAACATTTGGTTAATTATTTGCATGCATTGCTAGAAGCGAGTTGATGGCGGCATAGTTATCCCCCAAAAAAGACAGCAATGTGTGAGTTGTTTGTTCAGTTTTTTTGTCGTTTGCATAAATGATGATGACCGCAGAGTCATCACCACGTCCCGTCAAGCGTCGAAAAGCTGCATAGCCCTTCGCTAAGTAATCATTGCTAGTAACAAACCCACCTATCCAATAGAACTGCCAAACCAAAAGACGCTCAGAGTTAGACCCTCCTTGCCCTAGAAACTGCTTCAAAACAGACGTTTTTACGGTGATATCTCTGAGGCCTAAGCCCACTGAATGCGTACCGACAGCAACTTGGGTCCAGTGGACATCCTGACTTGGAACCAATGCATTGCTAGAGCTAACCAATTTCCTGGAAAGCGTTTGGTGCTGATAGAAGCCAAGATAGAGACCCACCGATAGGTCATGATTTCTATAAAGACTATTAACTTCAGCTGTAGGATTTTTAAAGTCGGGCTTAAACACTGGAAAATGTTCGCGATCTATTTCCCAGTTGGCACTCAATGAATTAGACGAGGGCATCGTTACTGTGGGCTTATTTTCTGAATATTCATAGGCACCCAGCGCCAAATGAGGTAGAGAAACCAAGGTTGCTGCGGTAAGCGTGACTAGCTTGGTCTTTAGACCAGATATTTTGGTCATTGGGGCGAACGAGAGCGGCGCAAGATGACCAGGCATTGGTTCAGATTCTGTCCAACGTGCACCGATGATGAACATGGAAAATATAACAACGCCAAAAAAGATCCAGCCATAGATCAAATGGTCTACGCCCGCAGCCAGCTTATTACCAGACAAATGACCCAGCATCACAATGAGATAAGCCCTCATCCAATTGGCGACAACAGGCACCAAAATTGATAAGGAAAAAAATAATAACTGTCGCTTTTTCGAATTGAAACTAAGATAGGAAAAAAGAGCACCCACCGTCATGGAAGCAATCAAATAACGAATACCACTACACGCTTCAACAACTGACCACTGTCCAGAAGAAATGATGAACTGAAGACCTTCCCGGTAAACCGGAATACCTGTCAGGCGGAGTGCAAAAACAGTGACGTTGGCAGTCCACTCCATTAACTGAGGCATGAGAAACTCACCCAGAGGAACGGAGAAAAATAGAAATCCAAGAGGAAACAAGATAGCCCGCGTGACGTGCCAACCCAACACAGCAGGTACGGTAAGGACCAACATGGCAACAAGTGCTAACTGGGTTAGTGCGTTAACCGAAGCCAGTGCCCCCAAGAACCATAGAAATCCAAATCCGCCCATATAGGGCAATACAGAAAGGTCTGCTTCAGGTGTGCGAGACAACAGGAGTTCCCGTTGTCGCCAGATCAACCACAGCGAAATAGGCAACACAAAAAATGCGTGCGCAAAGGTGTCCGACCGCGCCCAGATTTGAACCATGGAAAAGCCGGTCTGACGGTACATTAATACAGTCCAGAACAAGAGACCTATGAGCCAAGGTAAGCCCTGACGCCAAGGACTTACAGTTTGTGCTGTGACTCGAGGCATGATTGTTATACCTGCTGGACTCATAAAACAAAACCATCTGCATCTGCAGGTATTAGATAATCATCAATCCCGCTTAAATGAGCAGTCCAACCATAGCTATCAATCACACGCGCTCTTGCCCGTTGCCCCAATTGTTCTGCCTGTTTCGGAACTTTTAATAAGGAGTTAATTTCCTTCAGGAACCCAATAACACCAGAGGTTCTAACTAATTCATCGACATTCGCATTGATCGCTTTAGCACAGGCAAGGGTCGCAATAACAGGACGCGCCATTGCCATAGCCTCCAAAATTTTATTTTGTACACCTCGGGCTACTCGTAAGGGCGCAACAACCAAAGTTGAATATTGCAAATAGGGGCGTACATCAGCCACTGTACCGGTCACCACCACAGAGTCGCAAGCTAAGGCAGTAACTGTTAAAGAAGGATTACGACCCACAATATAAAAGCGAAGTTCAGGCCAAGCGGCTTGCAACTTGGGCCATATTTCATGAACGAACCAAACAACAGCATCAATATTGGGCCAGTAGTCCATCGCCCCAGTAAAAACAATGATCAGAGGTTTAGCGTTTGAATCATCCCCAAGGTAAGGAGAGGGTCGAAACGGATCTGGCGAATAAAAATGGGTATCCACACCGTTGCTCAAGGGCAATAGCTTCATTGCGCATGCAGGTGCCACACTTTTAAATAGAGCAGCTTCACTTTCGGTGACAAAAAAAGATTTTTTTGACCGTGTAGCCACCAATTTTTCAAAGATTCGAAGCAATCGGCCTTCACGCCGATACACCCAGGAAAGTGGCCAATGATGCTCTGCTGAATATTGAAGCCATTTTTCAGAGTCAACATCTACAAAATCAACCAGCACGGGTGGGGTGATCCTGTGACTTATCTTCACATACTGAGCCATCGCTGCTGAAAAAATGACAATGGCATCAATCTTATTTTCAGCCAAGGTCTTGTTTACCCATGCTTGAAATCCAGACTTCTGGTAATAACGCAAGGTGAGTGGTTCATGTGTGATGAAACCGCTGAGACTGTATATTTTTTGAACAATAGGATGAAGTCGATCAATATAATTATCTGGGCATAGCAGTCGAACCTTATCAACATAGACTTCGTCCTCAGGGGTATCGATAAAGGTTCCCAAAAAAACACGGTGTTTTGATAGCAGGTGCTTCAACAAATGATAAGACCGGACTTTGTCGCCCTTATTCGGTGGGAATGGAAGTCTATGAACCAAATAAAGAATATTGCTCATAAGTATCATTAGCCTAAATTTCTGACAATAAAAGGCCCTAAGCTATTGGCGAGTCCAATTGGAATTTTTCGCCAAGTCTCAATCAACCATTTAAATTTGGCGTTACTTGGGTTATTTCTTGGAATATCTTTCCGCTTGAAAAGACAGTACTCATAAAACAAAGGCTGGGGCTCGAACCCCCAATTTTTTTTAAAGAAATAAGAGCCTGTTCCAACCTTACTTCTTCCGTAATCAAACACCTTTACTTTTTTTTCACAGGCGTGACGCATTAATTCCCAGTATTTGAAATCATTGGCAGCGAGATGACGAGAGTCCTCAATATCACCAGCGTAATAAGGCAATATTTCGTCCCTGAAATAAAAACTCAGTACGCTACTCAAGGCTTGACCATCCGGCGCAACTACCGTCAATATTTCGCAGTCAGAACCAAACACAGTTCGCAACGCCTTGAAATAGCACTTTGACATGGCCGGTGTACCGTGGCGGTGAACATTCTCAGAGTACAGCTTAAAAAATGTATCAACCCCGTTGTCTAATCGACTGGACAAACCGTTCTTGATCCCTTTTCTGACCATCGCACGCTGCTTGCGAGGTATAGCATTCATATTTTCAGAGACCTCGGGCAGTATCGCTTTTCGAAACGTGACATAAAGGTCTTGCACGGGCCAATCTAAATTGGTTTTCTTGATGTTCCGAAATTCAAGGTGCGCGACACGTAATCGTTTTGCAAGTCGCTGGGCTTCCTGCTCCAACGCATCAGTCGCCGCCGAATGCCGCGAGGCAACACCACCATAAACAGCAAAAGGTAAGCTCACCAGAGAATGACCGAAAAGAAAACTCTTGACATGAGCCAAGGGAAGCACACCCTGGATCACCCCATCGACTTCTGTGTATAAAAAATATGTCGTGTGTTGAAAGACATCCGAAACTATTTTTTGCCACCCTGATCGGTGGAAAAATGTAGCCTCTGGGCATACCATCACAAATTCATCCCATAGATGCTCAGTTTTTATATCGCCTGCCACCAGACGTTTGACCAAAGGTAATTGTTCAAGTTCAGTCTTTGGCATAGGGACCCAATCTGTCAGAAAAAACTTGATCCATACGACCCCAACTGAAATCAGTGAATAATTTCTTCAACCGCTCTTCCATGAGGGGAATATTGACGTAATGCCTGAATCTTGTTTTTGAATTAAGGCCCTGGACTCGCGGTTGATCAACATCGATTTCCCACGGATGAAAATAAAAAATACCCGGTTGGAGATTTTTCGCATTAATTTGGCTCAGCATCCAGCGAGAAAGTGCATAAGGTAATAATCTGAAATAGCCACCGCCACTTGATGGCATATTTTTTTTGAATAAACGGCATGTTGAGAGCGGGAATTCAATGAGCCCTGAGCCTGCGTCAAAGGAGAAGCGGGGGGCATCGGCCATCCCATAATGATCATGCTTAATGGGATAGACACTAGAACTGTACCGATAACCTGCCTTGAGGAGCGCCTCAAAGGCCCATAAAGTTTCAGATCCAATTGAAAAACTAGGGGCGCGATATCCAATGACTTGGTGACCTGATAAATCCTCAAGCAGCAACTTGGCGTGACGAATATCATTAAAAAAAACGGCAGGCGGTTGCTCGGTGATACGACGATGCCCGTAACCATGGCTGGCCAACTCATGTCCTTGTTCTATGATTTTTCTAACCATCTGCGGATAGCGTTTAGCGATCCATCCCAGGGTAAAAAAAGTTGCTTTAATATTTTTATCGGCCAGCAACTGAAGAATTTTTGCGACGTTTCGCTCGATACGGCATTCACACCGATCCCAGTCTGAACGTGCGATATACGGTGCGAAGGCTGAAACCTGGAAATAGTCTTCAACATCAATAGTCAAAGCATTTATTACCGCTTTATCAGGCGTTCCCATTTTTTAGACGGTTGTCGATAGCTGTTTCGAAGGACCTTGACAAAGCCACTGGGTTAAATCGGAAGCAATGCGCTCAGCCGCATGCCCATCCCACAACTCTGGCGTTCGCCCCTGCTTCCCTTGACCATTGTGAATGGCCTGCATACCTTCGAGAATCAATCCACGGTCAACCCCTACCAGCGTATTAGTGCCTTGATCTATCGTGATCGGACGCTCGGTTGAATTACGCAAGGTCAAGCAGGGCACACCTAGGGCCGTCGTTTCTTCCTGAAGCCCCCCCGAGTCTGTCAATACCACTTTGGCACTCGAGACCAAACCTAACATATCGAGATAACCTTGCGCAGGCAATAGAACCATATATTTTGAATCAAGCAAGTGTAATAATTCAAACCTCAACAGGTTGCTGCGTGTGCGTGGATGAAGAACCAGAACCAATGGCAAGCGTTGTGACACTTCAACCAAAATCTTCAACAAATGTTCAAGAGCTGAAGGATCATCTACATTGGATGGTCTGTGCAATGTCACTAGTCCATAACCCGAATCGCTCAGCAACAGCTCAGCATTAACGCCCAACGATCTGAATATATCTCCTGCACTTCGCGTCGACGTCTTGCTATATTGAACAGAGTCAATCATGACGTTTCCGGCAAAGATAACTCTCTCAGTTGGGATAGCCTCCCGCAAAAGATTAAATTGTGCAGATCTCTCGGTTGTATAAAGTCGATCTGCTATTTGGTCTGTCAATATTCGATTAATTTCCTCTGGCATGGTGCGATCAAAACTTCGGAGACCCGCCTCGACATGCGCAACAGGAATTCCCTTTTTTACAGCGACAAGGGCACAGGCCAAGGTCGAATTGACGTCACCCACGACGACGACACATGATGGGTTGAACTCATCAATGACTGGCTCAAATTTTTTCATTATTTCAGCCGTTTGTGCAGCATGCGTACCAGAGCCCACATTGAGATTTATGTCAGGTGTTGGTAAATCAAGATCCAAAAAAAGTTGATCATTCATGTTCTTGTCGTAGTGCTGACCAGTGTGTACAAGAAGTGAAACGACTGAGGGGTTCTGCTTCGACATGGCACGAAGAAGGGGAGCCATCTTTATAAAATTTGGACGAGCACCCACTACAAATATCACCGGATTTAAAGATGATTCTTGATTGAAATATTTTCCAATTTCAATCATGGTGAAATCTCAGTATTTTGATTTACAGTCACTGATATTATTTTTTTCATCATGGACAATATTTCAAGATTGATGCGCTCCAACCTCAGTACACTCCCCTCAAGCCGTCGCATACGAGCATCGTATTGTTCAAAACCCAATCGATCTATCTGACTGCTCAGCAGACCAGATACGCCATCGTCTACTGCCAATTTAGAAAAGTCATCGACGGTCATGTCGACTAATGCCTCAGACCTGCGCTGAGGAAAGACAGTGCTAGAGGGATTTTCATCCTGAATTTCTTTTACAACCTCACTAACGTCATCAATTTCAATCTTGTTTTTTTCATTTAGAAATCCATACAGCATCAGGCGATCACATAAAAAATTTATTCGGCGTGGTATTCCTTTGCTAGATTTGAAAATTTCCTCAAAGGCACTGTCACTGAATTCTGGATTGCCAGTTGATCCTGCACACTTCAGTCGATGCTCAATGTAATGACGTGTTTCACTTGAGTCCATCGGCCCAATATGACAGCAGGCTGTTACTCGTTGCCTTAGTTGATGCATATTTGGATTTTGCAAAATGGCTCTAAATTCAGGCTGTCCAATCAAAAACGTTTGAAGCAGTGCTTGTGTTTCAAATTGAAAATTTGAAAGCATTCTCAATTCCTCTACAGCTCGTAATGAAAGGTTTTGTGCTTCATCCACAAGCAATAAGCAGCGTCTTCCATTCCTGGCTTGATTCACAAGATAGGCTTCAAGTGTCATCAACATTTCAGCTTTTGTTGCACCGACAACAGCAACACCAAATGCTGCGCCTACTAATCTTAAAATATCGTTTTCATCGACTTGCGTTGTCACTAAGTTTGCTGCAATTGTTCTCTCTGAATCCAAACTATCCAGTAATCCTCGAACAAGTGTTGTTTTACCCGCGCCAACTTCACCTGTAATCACAATGAAGCCTTCATTGCGTTGAACACCATAGTCCAGATATGCTTTTGCTCGGCTGTGTCCCTTGCTACCAAAGTAAAAGCTGGGGTCAGGATTGAGTTGAAATGGCTTACTTGTTAAACCGTAAAATTGCTCGTACATGGCTAGAACAATAAATTTAAATTAATTGATATGGCGGCTTCATGCGAAAAATCTGAAACACCACTGAAGTTAACTCTGCGAAATCCAGCAGATACGCTAGAGCTTTTGGCTAGTGTTTTTGTCAAGTTAAAACCAACCAGACCAGTACTCTCGCCAGCACCGGCACTGACTCCATTAACTTTTTGCCAAGACGCCAGACCACTAAAAGTCATTTCTGGTGTGAGTCTGTGCGAATAATTGATGCTAAGCCCTCTCTGTTCAATCGATGATTCAGATGAATAATCGTCAATTGAGTTGGACAAAGAATCCAAGCGCTGACTTCTTGTCTGTGAAGCTATGAAAGTAACCGTGCTTCTCGCACCCAATAGTGCGAAAATTACATCTTGTCTACGAGTTATCGTTAGTGCCGAAATTAAATATGGCGTTAGAACCTTTGAATTAGGACTGATGTTATTCGTCTGCAAATAGGCGTTCACCAGTTGTGCTCGTACGCCTGGATTGGGCTCTATCGTTGCAAATTGGCTATATAAAATATCGTAGATTGAACCGATGCTTCCTAGCGCCGTCTGCGTTGGCGATGTGGCAACACTTCTTGAGTCTGTTATTTTCCAAGCTGTTCGCCCTGTCCTGTGGTCAAAATTTAAGCTATGCATACGGCCAAATGATCGCTGATCCATCGATCCAGATACTGTCGTACTACCAGAAGGAATCCAATTAAATCCAACACCGCTGCTGGCCTGGGTTTCTTTCTCCAGACTCGAATAATTATTTGAATCAAATCCCCTGTTGGCATTAATGTTTAGCTGAGGGGTTAATGAGTAAGCCATGCCAACAATGGCTCGATCAGCTTCTGTTGGGCGCCCTTCGCTGAATCCGACTGTCTGCCTGCTTGTGTCCACTGACCAAGCAAGACCCTTAACTGCCGTATTGCCATTTAAATTCAGGAGCCAATCCGTCTGACCAACGCCTGAGCGTACATCTGATTTGCTTCCCACAATGGAACGACTCCACCGTGCCTCGTAGTTTGCAACATCTGTTAATCGACCCCTAAAGCTGGGTGACAGACGATAGTTTGAAACCTCTGTTTGATTTAAATTTATCGAAGTATCTACTGCCGATTGAGTGCCAAAAGCAGAGATGGATTGCTGAGATATATTGCCACTCACATCGATGAAAAATAAATTATCAACTGCTTCCAGCGTACCGAATGCATTCAGTGAATTTTGCGATTGATCAGAACTGGAATTCTTCGAGTAATTTATTTTATTAATCGAATAGTCCAAATAGCCTTTAAGGCGTGCACTCTCCGCCCGAACCAGGATACCGGGCGAAATCGCTGTAATTAGGTCGAACTGCTTATCGACGCTTCCCGCTCTGGCGTTATCTGTCCATGTTTCGCTCACCGACAAGCGGGGAACAATTTCTATGGCTCTCTTAGGCGCTGCATCTGCAGTTAAGGCTTGTCCCTGTGCATCGACGGCCACCAGACTCAGAATACTGGAAATACTTGCTATGACCCATGCACTGGCATAGCTGACAGCATATTTCTCTCGAACTATTGTTCGAGTTCTTGTGTCATGCATATCAGGCTTTTAACTTTTCATAGTCGTATCCGTAACCGTAACCGTAGCCATACGACGACTTTGAATGTGACCTAGCTTGATTGAGCAGCATTAGCTTCACAGGACATGCCTCAATCATGTCAAGCGCTTTGAGTACGTCGGATTGCAATGTTCTTTGTGCACAAACCACCATGACAATTTGCCCGACAGACGATGCAAGAACTCGCGATTCTGTGGCCGCCAACAGTGGTGGCGAATCAAAAATTATGATTCGGTCTGCGTATCGTTTGGCCATACCACTGAGTAAACGAACCATAGCATCACTTGCCAACAACTCCGTTGCCCTTGGATGTGCTGTGCCACTCGGCAAAATAGTCAACTTATCAATATTTGTACGCAATAGAACACTGGACACATCTTGGGATTCATCCATAACCAAATCCAAGAGACCGGCACTGGCGGGCAGGCCGAGTAGATTCATGATCGAAGGACGCCCAACATCTGCATCGACAAGCATGACGGTGTAATCTAACTCTGTGGCCATGCTCATCGCTAAATTCAATGCTGTAAAACTTTTCCCTTCACCAGGAAGCGCACTCGTTATCATGATGAGGTTGCCATTCTGTATTTTTGTGGTCCCTTTACCTGTTGCATTACTGATCAATGGCCGCTTGATAACTCTATACTGGTCCGCAATATTTGATCTTGCCGCGCTAGGATTCACAATTCCTGATTTTTCGAGAGCATCAAAATCTATTTCTACGTACCGAGAAGTTAAAGTACTCACCGTGCTGTTTAGAGGCGCTTCGCTGGTTTTTCCCTCCTTCTTTCTGCCACCCACTTCTGGCACAACTGCGCCAGCTTGCTGAAGTTTTTCCAAACGCTGTGCGGCCAACTCAATCAGAGTACTCATAACTATTTAACCCCATCGGTTACAAATGACAACACAACCATGCCGATTAAAAATACAACAAGTAACCCTGTTGAGGCGAACCAAAACCTTTGTAATTCTTTTTTCTCACTACTGATTTCAGAATCTCGCATCACTAAATTTACAGCACCCAATATGGGCAGTCCAACCACTTGGCTTAATGAACGTTTGTCATAAAAAACAGGACGTAGTTGGCTAACTAGAAACGCACTTGCAAGTCCAAGCCCAAGAGCGACAACTAAAGCAAGCGGCATCAACAAGAGTCGATTGGGTGCAACCGGCTTTTGAGATGCTCGCGGGGGATCTATTAACCGAAAATCGGCAAGACCCGCAACACTTTCCAAATCTCCGGTCAATGCGGCTGACTCTCTTCTGGTGACTAAATCGTTATAGTTCTTCTTGTTTATGTCGTAATCACGATTTAACTGTGCCTGCTCTGACTCTATCTGAGGTGCTGTTTTCATTAATTCACGCGCGCGGTTAAGCCTGGCCGAATACTCTGCAACTCTGGTTCTTAATGTTGCCACTTGAACCTCACTGGTCGCCACTATTCTGTTGAGCTCTTGCTGCATTAAACTGCTGGTCGATGATTGGCTCGGATTCTCCATTGCCATTTTTCGAAGTCCGACGACTTCTCTT
>CANBUY010000015.1 GCA_947372745.1 Comamonadaceae bacterium
AACACCCATTTGCACAGCGACCACTGCGGCGGCAACGCCCTGCTGCAAGCCCACTACCCCGCGCTGCAAACCTTGATTCCACCCGGCCACGCCGAGCATGTGCGCGACTGGGACCCGCACGCCCTCACCTTTGCCCCCACCGGCCAAAACTGCCCACCCTTCAAACTGGACGCCACGCTGGTGCCCGGCACCGAACTCCTGCTGGGCGACATGACCTGGCAAGTGCATGCCGCCCCCGGGCACGACCCGCACTCGGTCATCTTGTTTGAGCCCGCCTCGCGCACCCTGGTCTCAGCCGACGCCTTGTGGGAACGCGGCTTTGGCGTGGTGTTTCCCGAACTTGAAGGCGTTGACGCCTTCACCGCCGTGGGCGACACGCTGGATTTGATTGAGCAGCTCGACCCAAAAATAGTCATTCCCGGCCACGGCCCCGCATTTTCAGACCTTAAGACCTCTCTGGCTACCGCCCGCAAGCGGCTGGACGGCTTTATTCATCAGCCCGAAAAGCACATCACCTACGCCGCCAAAGTGTTGCTCAAATTTAAACTGCTTGAAGCACAAAGCCTCGACCTGAGCGACTTCATGAGCTGGGCCGACACCACGCCCTATTTCCGCCTGATCTTCAACACCCACTTCGCCGACCGTGAGTTCCCCGTTTGGGTGGAGCAACTCATCACCGACCTGGTGCGCTCTGGCGCAGCGGTGCGCGAGGGTCCGAAGATCAGCAACGCAGGGTAAAAAAAACGGCACCCGAGGGTGCCGTGATCATTTTTAAGCCGATTTATAGAGGAAATTGGCTTCTAGCCCTTTAAAAACGTGCTTAAGCAGCTCTTTATTAAATAGCAAGCATCAAACCGCTGCAGTTGCTGCCGCCTTCACATTCAAGCGCCAAGCGTGCAGCAAAGGCTCGGTGTAACCGCTGGGCTGGACCAAGCCTTTAAACACCAAATCACACGCCGCCTTGTAGGCCATCGAAGTCTCGAAGTGACCGGCCATGGGTTGGTACAAAGCGTCACCCGCATTTTGGCCATCCACCACGGCCGCCATGCGCTCAAAGGTTTCCTTGACTTGCGCTGGCGTCACGACCCCGTGAAGCAACCAGTTCGCCATGTGCTGGCTCGAAATACGCAGGGTGGCACGGTCTTCCATCAAACCAATGTTGTGAATGTCTGGCACCTTGGAACAACCCACGCCTTGGTCCACCCAGCGCACCACGTAGCCCAAAATACCTTGGGCGTTGTTGTCAAGCTCTTGCTGCTTTTCAGCATCGGTCCAGTTGGGGGTGGTGGTGACAGGCACGGTCAGCAAGCCGCCCAAAAGGGTGTCGCGCTCTTTGTTGTAGTTGACCTTTTCCAGTTCTTTCTGGATGTCGCTCACCAGCACTTGGTGGTAATGCAGCGCGTGCAGGGTGGCGCCGGTGGGGCTAGGCACCCAGGCGGTGTTGGCACCGGCTTTAGGGTGGGCAATTTTTTGCTCCAGCATGGCTTTCATCAAATCAGGCATGGCCCACATGCCTTTGCCGATTTGCGCTTTGCCGCGCAGGCCACATGAGAGGCCGACCAACACGTTGCTGCGCTCGTAAGCGGCAATCCAGGCGCTGCTCTTCATGTCGCCCTTTCGGATCATGGGGCCCGCGTGCATGGCAGTGTGCATTTCGTCGCCGGTGCGGTCCAGGAAACCGGTGTTGATGAAGGCCACGCGGCTGCTGGCGGCTTCAATACAGGCTTTCAAATTCACGCTGGTGCGGCGCTCTTCATCCATGATGCCAAGCTTGACCGTGCTGTCCTCCAGCCCCAGCATCTTCTCAACGCGGGTAAACAGCTCAGCGGCAAATGCCACCTCTGCGGGGCCGTGCATTTTGGGTTTGACGATGTAAACCGAGCCCTTGCGCGAGTTGCGAATGGCGTCTTTGGCGGTGCGCTTCAGGTCGTGCATGGCGATGGTGGTGGTGACCACGGCGTCCAGAATACCTTCAGGAATCTCACGCACTTCACCCGCTTTGTCGGTGTACAAAATGGCCGGATTGGTCATCAGGTGTCCCACGTTGCGCACAAACATGAGCGAGCGCCCGTGCAGCGTGACCTTTTTGCCTTTGCCAGACGCGGGGGTGTACACCCGGTCAGCATTGAGGCCACGGGTAAACGTTTTGTCGCCCTTGGTAATGCTCTCGGTCAACGTGCCTTGCAAAATGCCCAGCCAGTTGCTGTAGGCCAGCACTTTGTCGTCTGCATCAACCACAGCGACGGAGTCTTCCAGGTCAAGAATGGTGGAGAGGGCCGACTCCAGCACCAAGTCGCTGACACCAGCGGCATCAACAGCGCCGATAGTGGTAGCTCGGTTGATTTGCAAATCAAGGTGCAAGCCGTTGTGCGCAAACAGCACGCTGGATGGGGCTTTTTCTTCACCCTGATAACCGATGAATTGTGCAGGCGTGGCCAGACTGGTGTTGGAACCATCAGCCAACTTGACCGCCAACTTGCCGTCTTTGATGCGGTAACTCACTGAGTCAACGTGTGAGCCCTTGCGCAGGGGCACGGTTCGGTCGAGCACATGGCGGGCGTAGGCAATGACCTTGGCGCCACGCTTGGGGTTGTAGCCGCCTTTTTTGCCGACTTTTTCGCAGCCCTTGGCCTCATCTATCACGTCAGTGCCGTACAGCGCGTCATACAAACTGCCCCAGCGGGCATTGGCGGCGTTCAGGGCGTAGCGGGCGTTGAGCACCGGCACTACCAACTGGGGGCCGGCTTGAATGGCCAACTCGGCGTCGACCTTGGCCGTGGTGATGCGAACCTTTTTCGGGTTGGGCACAAGGTAGCCAATTTGCTCCAGAAAAGCACGGTAAGCGGGCATGTCGGCAATAGGGCCGGGGTGAGCGGTGTGCCATTGGTCCATCTCGGTTTGCAGGCGGTCACGCTCAGCCAGCAGGGCGATGTTTTTAGGGGCGAGATCGGCCACCAGGGCGTCAAACCCTTTCCAGAACTTGGCCGGGGTCACACCTGTGCCCGGCAAAACCTGGGCATCGATGAACTGGAGCAAGTTGGTAGCCACTTGCAGGCGGTGCTTGGAGGTGCGTTCGGTCATGGTTTGGATCGTTAGTTAATGATGAAAGGGGCGCGCATGCGCTCAAAAAAAGCATTTAGTGGGAACTCTTACCCAGCCTATTACTTTATTCGACACTAGCCAGATGATTTACAGCCAAACCATCTGTTTATTCATGACTAAATAAAGGGTAATGCAGGCCGAGTTTTAAGGGGCAACCAAGGGCAGACGGGCCGCTGTGGCGCTCGGTAGTAGATTGTTGCCCATTTCAAACAATTTGTAATCACCGCGTTTGAGCAGGAAATGCAACTGCGACCGAACTTCGGGTGGCAAGGTGGCTTCCTCGCTGACCTTGACGGCCAGAAATGACTGCGGCCAAGCCATTCGTTCCCAAATCTCAGACATCTGCGTCACCGACTTGGCCTGCCCCGTTGTGTAAAACGAAGCCGAATAGGGCCGCACCGGGTAAAACAACAACGCGCTACTTCGGGTATTCAAGGTGTTGAAATCAGCGATCAGCAACTTGGTGGTCTGAAAATCTTCAAACGACTTCAGGTTCAGGGTCAGCACAAACCCCGCCAAAAGCACCGTACTGCCCACCAAACCGCGTACCAACCACCGGTTGACGCGGTCATCGTCATAACTCCGACTGAGCCATGCCGCGCCTAACAGCGCCAGCGGGGGGATCGCGGGCAAAACATAGGTCCAGAGAATATTGCCAGCAAAGGTAAAAAACAAAGCAGGCGCCAAACTCCAAAGCAACAAGTAGTTTTGCAGCGGCTGATGGTCTGGCGCGGCCAATGCGGCACTTTCTTGCAAGGCAATGGATTGGGCTTTGGCCTTGCGCCAGCGCCACCAAGCCAGCGGCAAAAGCAGCGACCAAGGCAAAGTGGCAAACCAGGCATAGGCCCAAATACTGCCCCAAGGCGCTGAATGGGCGCCGCCGTAACGGTCACCAGACCAACCGGGCGTCACGAAGCGGTGCCAATGCTCACCCACCAGAAAATAATTCAAAAACCCTGGCGTGCGCAGCTCAGCCAGCACATACCAAGGCACCACCAGCAACAACACCAGCAAACTGCCGCGCCACCAAGGCAGATTGAGCCACACCTGACGCCATTGCCGGTTAAGCAGGGTCCACAGTCCCAAGGGCAGGCCGGCCAGCACCAACGCCAACGGGCCTTTGGCCAGCAAACCAATCACCAGGCCCAAAAAGAACAGACCGATCTCTTTGTTGCGCTGGGCCTGTGGGCCATGCAGGGCCCGCCAAAAACCGCGCATTACCAGCGTCGTGCCCAAGACCAGCGTCATGTCGGTCATCACGGCACCGGCGGCAATCAGCGTCAAACTGCAACCTGCCAGCAAGGCCAAAGCCGCCAGCGCCTCTTGCTTTGACTGCTGATGCGCCCAATCCCAAATGACCCAGCCCACGCCCAAGGCGGTTAGAAAGTGCGGCAGTCGTGCCGAAAATTCATTAACGCCCCCGATGGAAAAACTTAAAGCCGTGGTCCAAAACGACAAGGGCGGCTTACCCCAAAAAGGGACCCCGCGCTCATACCAAGGCGTCACCCAATCGCTCAGGGACAGCATCACCCGCGCGATCTCCGCATAGCGGGCCTCGGTGTTGTCCATCAAAGGGTAGAGAGCCAGACTCACCAGACGCACCGTGAGCAGCAGCAAGAGCGCCCACCCTACCCGGGTTTGAGCTGGGGTGTAGGTGCGGAATAGGGAAATTTTCATGCAGAACAGGAGGCTTCAGATGGGCAGGCTTGAAAAAATCAAGAAAGTAAAGGGGGCGGCGCTTGGACTCCAAATATATCCTACCCACGTACTCGCCCACGATGCCAATGGCCATCAACTGCAAACCACCCAGCAGCAATACAAACTCAATCAAGGTCGGGAAGCCCTTGACCGACTCGCCCCAGATCAGGGTTTTGATCAAAAAAGTGAGGGCGTACAAAAATGCACCCAAGGCACTAAAAAACCCCACATAAGTGGCAATTCTCAAGGGCACGGTCGAGAATGAAGTGATGCCTTCCAACGCAAAATTCCAGAGCCGCCAATAGGGCCACTTGCTTTCACCGGCCGCACGGGCCTTGCGGTGGTAATCGAGCGTCACTTGCTTGAAACCAATCCATGAAAACAGGCCTTTCATGAAGCGGTTGGATTCCGGGAGGCTGTTCAGTGCATCCACGGCACGGCGGCTGAACAACCTGAAATCACCCACATCATTGGGAATATCGACATCACTTAGACGGTTGATGACCCGGTAAAAGAAATGCGCTGAAGCTTTCTTGGCAACGGTTTCGCCATCGCGCTCCGTGCGGCGCATATTCACCACATCAGCGCCATCACGCCAAGCCTGCAACATATCGGGAATCAACTCAGGTGGATCCTGCAGGTCTGCATCCACAATGACAACGACCTCCCCATGGGCCAAGACCAGCCCCGCCGTCATGGCGCGCTCCTTGCCAAAATTACGACTCAAGCGGGCAACAGCCACCTGCGGAAAATTCAGCCTCAAAGCCTCCAGCACCTGCGGGGAGTTGTCGGTGCTGCCGTCATCCACATAGACGATTTCATGATCGCCGGGGCAAACCGCCAAAACCGCAGCCAGTCGGGCGTGAAAAAGGGCGAGTACGGCGTCTTCGTTGAAAACGGGCACGACCACGCTGATTTGGCAAGTGCCCTGTCGAGACATCTGTTGCATTTATCGGTCTCCTGTATTTTTTGAAATTATTCAATAATTATGCCGAGCAATGCCATTTGGAGGCTGACACAGCCGTACATAACGAGTAAAGCAAAGTAAAGCAGCCACGGGCATCGCTTCTCACCGTATTAGGCAACTCAAGTCAAGTGGACAATGACCCTGGGCATTTGTTTTTTAACAACTCAGTCTCTGAATCGCAAGGGACAATCTCTAATGTCTGCACTGATCCCCCAAACCATGAAAACCGACACTTTAAAGGGAGTAAGCGCCATGCTCGGCTGCATCGTGTGGGCGCTCTCCCCCCCTTTTGCTTGGGCCGTATTAGGGCAAGCAACTACGACTTACCCAAGCAACGCCGCAAGCGTTTTCTCAGCGCCCATGTTTGCTGCCAACGATCTTTACACCATGACAGCCGTCACAATAGATTCAGGCATAGTGATCAAGGAATTTACACGGCCTGATGGATTGGTTTTTGCCGTGTCCTGGCGTGGTCCAGTGCTGCCGGATTTATCCTCTCTTCTGGGAACTTACTTCCCGGTGTTTATGCAGGCCAACGAAGAAGCCCAGGCAACGGGGCGGCGGGGCTCGCCTGTCAGCGTCGCCAAAGACGGGCTGGTCGTGCAGGCCAGCGGTCGTCGTCCTCACTTTTTCGGCTACGCCTATGTCACCCACTTGACGCCCTCCGGCATCAACATCAAAGATGTTGTTCAGTAAATCTCGCCCGACTCACGCACTGGCACGGACCTTATCAGGCTTCCTATTGGCCTTGCTCAGCGCCTGCGGTGGGGGGGGGGGCAGCGGCAGCATGGAGCCGCAGGTGGCCACGGACCCACCTACTTTAAATAGTTTGCCGCCAGCCCCAGCCATTCAAAATATGCTGGCCATTGTGGTGGACAACGGTCCAGCCAACACGGGCTACAACGTCAACCGCCTTTACACCACCGTTACCGTTTGCTTTCCTGGCAGCACCACGCATTGCCAAACCATCGACCATGTCCTGGTCGACACAGGCTCAGTCGGCTTGCGACTTTTAGCGTCTGTGCTGGCGCCGGGCCTGAACCTGAGCCGAATCACCAGTAACCACGGATTCCCTTTGCTGGGATGCATGCAATTTATTGACCAGTCTTTTGCCTGGGGACCTATCGTCACAGCAGACATCGCCCTTGGGGGCAAGACGGCGGCCAACACCCCCATCCAGATCATTGGCGATCCTGCTTTTAGTCATCTGGCGGCGACTTGTGCCCCTGGCTCCCCCTTGCAAACGGCCAAAAGCCTGGGTGCCAACGGCATCCTGGGTCTGGGCACGCAAAGAGAAGACTGCGGCTTGGCCTGCACCCTTGCCAACAGCAACGGGGTTTATTACACCTGCACCGACAGTGCCTGCACTAACCCGGTTGGCACCCGAGCTCCCTTGGCGCAGCAAGTGGCCCACCCGGTGCCCAAATTCAGCACCGACAACAACGGCCTCATCATTGATTTACCGACCATGCTCAACCCCAGTGCAGCCACCTTGCAAGGCAGCCTGATTTTTGGCATCGGGTCGCAAGCCAACAACACGCTCGCCACCAGCACGCCGGTGCTAACCGTAGCCAGCGGTGGCACCGGCATCAGCACCAGTTTTGCAGGAAATACTTTTCAAACGACCTATATCGATACGGGCTCAAACGGCTACTTTTTCGACAGCGCGGGGGTCTTGGCGACCTGCGGCACCAGCATCAACGGGTTTTATTGCCCGACAACAACGACTTCTTTAACGGCCACCCTTTCGGGCACCAATGGCCAAACGCTGCCAGTCACTTTCTCAGTCGCCAATGCCGCTGCTCTCTTTGACACCACGCAAGCGGTCTTACCCCAACTGGCTGGCGACCTCCCTGACTTATCTGCCTTTGACTTTGGGCTGCCGTTCTTTTACGGGCGGCGGGTTTATTTTGGCATTCAGGACGTCAATGGCGATGGGGCGTTTGTCGCCATTGAAGCCAGCAAGTATTAACCCGGCTTCTCGTATCGGTAGCCGACGCCGTACACCGAGGTGATCGTGTACTTGCCCGTGCCCGCCTGCTCCAGTTTGCGTCGCAAGTTTTTGATATGGCTGTCAATCGCCCGGTCGCTGGTCTCGCGAAAGTCCTCGTGCAGGCAGTCCAGCAAATTCGCCCTTGAATAAACCTGCCCGGGACGAGACAGAAAAAGTCGCAGCAAGCGAAACTCAATCGGTGTCAGGGGCAGCGCTTGGCCACCCCATTCAACTTGCTGCTTCAACTCGCTCACATCAAAACCAAGGCCCGGGTTGTGGGCCGAAAGTACGCCTTGTGTACGGCGCAACAGCGACTTGATGCGCGCCACCACCTCGCGTGGACTGAAGGGTTTGCAGATGTAGTCATCTGCGCCAATATCCAGTCCCAGCAATCGGTCAATTTCATCGACACGCGCGGTCACCATGATGATCGGCACCGCCGAAAACGCCCTCACCGCGCGGCACACGCCCAAGCCATCCAGGCCCGGCAACATCAGGTCCAGCAGCAGCACCGCCGGGGCGTGCGTGCGCACCCAACTCACCGCCTCCAGACCATCGGCGCAAATAAACGTGGCGAACCCTTGCATCTGCAAATAGTTCGCCAGCATGTCGGCAATCTTGGCATCGTCTTCAACGATCAGAACCTGGGGCGGCTCTGCACTGGTAACCCGTGAACCGCTCACAAAGACTTCCTTTGTGCATTGAGCGGCAGTTCCACACAAATACGCAATCCTCCCAAGGACGAATGACTCGCTGTCACCTTGCCGTCATGGGCCAGCACAATCGTGCGGACGATCGACAAACCCAAACCACTGCCGTGGTCGCCCCCCCGCTGGCGCGCCCGATCTACCCGAAACAGGGGCTCAAATAACTGGTCCAAGTCAGCCTGCGGGACACCGGGGGCGCTGTCTTCCACTGTCAAGGTCAGGGCGTTTTTGCAGAAATGCCACTGGACTCGCACCACGCCCGGTGCATCGGTGTAGCGCAGACTATTGGAGAGCAAATTACCCAGCATTTGCTCCACGCGCCCCAAGTCCCAGCAGGCAGGAACAGGTTCCAGGACTGGCACTGGCAGGCTCAAGTTCAGACCTCGCTGCGAGGCTTGAAGCTCAAAGCGCTGGCTCGCCCGCAAAAGGAGACCCGGGGCATCCCCTGGAGTGAATTCGCAGTGCAAGCCTTCCACATCAGCCACGGACAAGGTGTGCAGGTCATTCACGAGCCGGGTCAGTTGCAACACCTCGTCGCGCAGGCCGGCCATGACCGCCGGGGTGGGTTGCCGTGCGCCATCTTCAATGGATTCGATTTCGCCACGCAGCACCGACAAGGGCGTGCGCAGCTCGTGCGAAATTTGGGCAATCCAGAGTCGCCGCGCATTTTCCAGCCGACTTAAAGACAGTGTCATGGTGTTGACGTCCTCCATCAGCTGCGCAATTTCCAGGGCCCCTTCGGGAACCAGCAGTTGGGCGCGGTAGCCACTCGCAATACGGTGCGTGGCCAGTTGCAAAGCTTGCAGGGGGCGACTCCAGCGACCTGCTACCCACCAGGCCGCCAATATCGACAGCAGGGCCATGAAAAAGGCGGCGCCCACCAAACCCTTGGTTTGGCGCTCCAAAAAAATAGCATCGCTCCCTTCAGGCGCTAACTCGGGTGAAAGCACAAGGCTTGCGACCGTCACCCCATTCACCAGAACCGCGCGCACGATGCGGGGCACGCCGGGTGGGGGCTCATGGCCACCTAGCCGCTCCCCCTGGAGGTCCAGAATGACCACCCGTTCAGGGAAATTGCCCGCCATGGGAACTTCTGGGGGCGGGGGTCGGCCACCACCGGGTGGGGGTGGAGGTGGAGGACCGAATCCGAAACCAAAACCGGGCGGGGGCGGTGGAGGCCCACGCCTGCGCGCACCCCGCCCCGTGAGCTCGTCCATTAATTCACGCATGGACTCTCGGTCGTCGCGCAACCAAGCCATGCTGGGGTCGGCCGCCGCGCGGCGCTCTACCAGTTTGACCAGACGATTGAGTTGCTCCTCATCACGTTGCTGCAAATAGTCATTAAAACCACTGCGCAAGCTCCAAAGACTCAAGGCCCCCACGCCCAGCACCGCCAGCACGACGGCACCGGCCATCAGCAGCGCGAGTTGGTGGGCGATACGAAAGCGGGGCAGCGGCATCAGACGATCTTAACTTTTGGAAGACTCAAATTATGGCGCGCGATAACCATCGCTCAGCGTATGCAAGAAGGCCACCACATCATTGATTTCAGACTCGGTCAAGGCCGCTCCGTCAGACAATTTTCGGTTGAAGGGTGCCTTGATGGTCTCGATATTGCCCAAATACTTGACCGGCAAATCATTGGCTACGGATGCGCCATACCAGTGCTGGGGATCCGTGTTGCGCGTCGCATAAAAACGCACCACCTCGCGCAAGTCTTTGAAGAAACCGTTGTGCATAAAGGCCGGGCGCTCGGCTACGTTGCGAAGGGTGGGCATGCGGAATTGTCCGCAAAAATGCTCTATCGTGACGCCAGATGCCACGCTGGCAGGCAAGGTGGGGGGCGTGCGTTCGGGGCCACACAGGCCCAGATCAAAGAAGGCAGGGTCCGCATTTCGGGGAATGGATGTGTTTCGGGGAACGCCCGTGGCGTAGTAAGTAAACTCCGAAAACAGCGAGTCTTGTGGCTTGCCACTGCCCGGATTCATCAGGTGACAACCCGCGCAGTTGGCTTTGAGCGGGTCCTGAAACAAGGCCATGCCACGGGTTTCGCTCGGCGTGAAGTTATTTTGACCGCGCACCATGGCGTCATATTTGGCCGTGAAGGGCTGCAAATCGGCGCGTTCAAATGCGGCAATCGCCACCCCAATTTGCGTGAAGGCCGTCTCCGTGTCGCTGAAAATATCGGCGCCAAACAAGGCCTTGAACTGCCCAGCATAGCGCGAAGCTGCAATCTTATTTACCACCGATTGTTTGTCCGGGTTGTTCATCTCCAGCGGGTTGAGCAAAGGCCCCAAGGCTTGCAGCGCCAAGGTATCCGCACGGCCATCCCAAAAGTGGCCCCCGCTGGCTTCGGTCACGCCATTGACAGTCAGAAATTCAAAAGCCGGCACAAAGCCCATGTAGCTGTTGGTCATGGCGTTGCGCAGCCCTATCGAGCCAGGCTTGCTGCCCAGGGCAACGCCTAGGGTTGAGCCGTGGTTGCCGGCAAACCCCATCGTCGCCTGGTGACACGCCGCACAAGCGGTGCCTCGCGGCTCAGACAGGTTGCTGTCGGTGAAGATCATTTGGCCCAGCTGAGCCTGGGTTATCGGCGTCGCCTGCGCCATCGGCTCAGCCAGTGGGGCTGCCGTGTTGGGCGTTCCGCCACCACAGGCCACCATTAAGAAAGGCAGAAGCATCAGCAAGCTGCGCAAAGAAATCAGGGATGAAAAATGGGGGATCATGGTGCTATTACCTTTAAAACAGTCGTGAGGCCAAGTTTGCCCATCAAATGTGGAGCCAATGTGGAGATTGTTTTATCCTCTCGGCAAATGAATATTGACCAATGAACTCCACCAAACCCCAAGAAATCCCTCAAGCAGACTCACCCAAAGCCCTGCCCTACGCCGGCCTGCGCGTGGTCGAATTTACCCACA
Source organism: Comamonadaceae bacterium (assembly GCA_947372745.1). Lineage (GTDB taxonomy): Bacteria > Pseudomonadota > Gammaproteobacteria > Burkholderiales > Burkholderiaceae_C > Rhodoferax. The sequence continues at coordinate 11,386 of CANBUY010000015.1, forward strand.
TGGTGATGGGGCCCACCTGCGGCATGGTGCTGGCCGACTTGGGCGCCGAGGTCATCAAAGTGGAACCCATCGGCCACGGCCACCAAGGCGACAGCACGCGCCACTTGCTCGGCTCTGGGGCTGGTTTTTTTGCCCTGTTTAACCGCAACAAAAAAAGCCTGGCGCTGGATTTGCAAACGCCCGAGGGCCGAGAGGCGGTGCTGCGCCTGATTGCCACCGCCGACATCGTGAGTGAAAACTTCAAACCCGGCACTATGAAAAAGCTCGGGCTGGATTACGCAAGCCTCAAGGCCCTCAACCCGCGCCTGATTTATGTCAGCCACAAAGGCTTTTTGCCCGGCCCCTATGAGCACCGCACCGCGCTGGACGAGGTGGTGCAAATGATGGGCGGCCTGGCCTACATGACCGGGCGCCCCAACGACCCGCTGCGCGCAGGCACCAGCGTGAATGACATCATGGGCGGGATGTTTGGCGCGATGGGCGCCATGGCCGCCTTGCACGCTCGCGACACCACGGGCGTGGGGCAAGAGGTGCAAAGTGCGCTGTTCGAGAACAATGTGTTGTTGGTTGCCCAGCACATGATGCAATTTGCCATCACTGGTCAACCCGCCGCTCCCATGCCTGCGCGCATCTCAGCCTGGGGCATTTACGACGTGTTCAAGGTCAAAGACGATGAGCAAATATTTTTAGCCGTGGTCAGCGATGCCGCCTGGGCCGTGTTTTGCGAGCTGTTTGGCTTGGCAGATCTCAAAGACGATGCGCGCCTGAACACCAACAACAACCGCGTGCTTGCCCGCGAATGGATGATGCCGTTGCTGCGCGAGCACTTGGCGCCCTACAGTGCGGCCGAATTAAGCGCCCTGTTTGAGGCCAACGCCCTGCCCTTTGCGCCCATTACCCGCCCCCAGGATTTGCTGGACGACCCACACCTCAACGCCAGCGGTGGCCTGGCCCCACTGACCTTGCCCGATGGCCGGGAAACCAAAACCGTGCTGCTGCCGATCACCCTGGACGGCGCACGCCCCGGTGTGCGCCTGAACCCGCCGCGCTTAGGCGAACACAACACAGAAATACTGGCAGCGCTGGGTTATAGCGCTACTGAAATAGAAGCGCTTTGTGCACGCTAGGCCCTGGCTAGAGGCCAATTGCCCTAATCACACAAAAATAGCCTTTTCGTCCAAGCGGTGAGCACGCGGGCATTTAAAGTGGCCCTTGGTGTCGCAGGTCGCCTTTAAAATACGCCAATCAAGACCCTTTTGGCTTGGCTCATCACTCCTTTGAAGGTAATCAAGCGCCATGGACAAATTCAAAGCCGTCGAATCCTTCATCTCTGTGGCCACCCGGGGCAGCCTGACCGCAGCCGCCAATGCCGAGGGCGTGGCGCCCGCCATCATGGGCCGCCGGCTCGATGCGCTTGAAGAACACCTGGGCGTCAAGCTGCTGGTGCGCACCACGCGGCGCATCTCGCTTACCCACGAGGGCAGCGCCTTCATGGAAGACTGCCAGCGCCTGCTGATTGACTTTGCCAACGCCGAGGCCAGTGTGTCGGCGGGTGGCGTCAAGGCCAGCGGCCACTTGCGCATCACGGCCCCGGCCGGGTTTGGGCGCCGCCACGTGGCGCCGCTGGTGCCGCTGTTTCGGGAGCTGCACGCCGACGTCACCATCTCCCTCAATTTGAGCGACCGCGTGGTGGATTTGGCCGCCGAGGGCTTTGACTGCGCCGTGCGTGTGGGCGACATGCCCGACTCGTCGCTGGTCAGTGTGCGCCTGGCCGACAACCGCCGCCTGTGCGTGGCCACGCCCACCTACTTGCGCCAGCACGGCACGCCCATACACCCCCAGGACTTATCCAAATTTGCCTGCCTGACGCTCTCGGCGGACGCCTCGCAAACCCGGGGCTGGGCGTTTAAGGTGCCCAAAGGAGACAGTTTCGAGCTCATTCACCTCAAACCCGGCGGCCCTTTAAATTGCTCCGATGGCCAAGTGCTGCACGACTGGTGTCTGGCGGGCTACGGCATTGCCTGGCGCAGCATCTGGGAGGTGGAGGCCGAGATTGCCAGTGGCGCGCTGGTGCCGGTGCTGGAAGAGTTTGCAGCACCTGCCAACGGCATTTACGCCGTGTTTCCCCAGCGCAAACACCTGCCCCTGCGGGTGCGCCTGTGGATTGATTTCCTCAAGTTTCATTACAGCCAGGCCGGCTTCTGGAAAGGCGCTTGGTGACAGTTCCCCCAACCATCAAAGGCGTGATCCTGTGCGCCGATGACTTTGCCATCCACGCCAGCGCCTCAGAGGGCATTGCCGACCTAGCCACCCAAGGGCGCCTGAGCGCCACCAGCGCCATGGTCTTGTCGCCGCGCTGGGCGCAAGACGTGGCCCTGCTGCGTCCGCTGCGCGACCAAGTCGATGTCGGCCTGCACCTGGACTGGACCAGCGACTTTGCGATGGCGGCAGGACATGGCCTGTCGTTAAAAGCCGCCATGCTCAAAGCACTTATCGGGGGCTTTGACCCGGTGTCTGCCCGCACCGTGATCGAGCGCCAACTGGACGCCTTTGAAGCCCACTGGCAAGCGCCCCCCGACTTTGTGGACGGCCACCAACATGTGCAACAGTTCGCCGGCATTCGCCAGGCGTTGGTGCAAGCCCTGAGCAGCCGCTACGGCTCGTTGAGCGCCAAACCCTACCTGCGTGTGTCGCGCCCAGCCCCGGGCATGGCTGATTTGAAGAGCCGCATCATTGCCGCCATGGGCGCCAATGCTATTGAAAAAATAGCTGGTCAAGCACACCTAGCGTGCTCTAAATCCCTATTAGGCATATATGACTTCTCAGGCCCACCCGCCCGCTACGCCCAGCTTATGAAGGGCTGGCTCCAAGGCCCGCCAACGGGCAGCCTGATCATGTGCCACCCAGCGCGCCAAGCCGAGGCGGGTGACGCCATCGGCCAGGCTCGCGCGCAGGAATATGCCTACCTGCGCAGCCCCCAATTTGCTGACGCGCTCGCTGAAGCTGGCGTGCTGCTGGTGCGCGGTGCGGCCTGTTTGCGTGCTTCTTAAAAACAATTCAATGACGCTCCCCATGACTGAACGACAAAAATCCTGGCTCACGCTCATCGCCCTTTGGCTCCTGCTCTTGGTCATGGCCACCCTGCGCCCCCTGGCCGTGCCCGATGAGGGCCGCTACGGCGAAATTGGCCGTTGGATGCTGCAAAGCGGCGACTGGCTCACCCCCAGGCTCAACGGCCTGCCCTTTTTTCACAAACCCGCCTACCTCTACTGGCTAGAGGCGATCTCCCTGGCCACCTTTGGCGTCAGCGCTTTTGCCCTCAGACTGGTGCCCGCCCTGCACGCTGGCCTGATGCTCGTCGCCCTCTACTTGGTCACGCGCACTATTAGCACCGAGCAAATTGCCCGCCGAGCCGCCGTGATGCTGGGCACTTCTCTGACCTTTTTGGTCGGTGGCCAGTACATCAACCACGACATGCTGGTGGCCACCTGGATTGGCGTGGCCATCTGGTGCTTTGCCTTTGCATTCCAGGCCGGTGACAAGCCCCACGCCACGCTGGCCCGGCTCGGCTTTGCCGCCTGCGCTTTGGGCATGCTCAGCAAAGGGCTGATTGGCATTGCCCTGCCCGGGCTGGTGATTTTTGTCTGGTTGATCTGGACGCGCCAGTTCAAAAAAATTCTGCACCTGCCCTGGCTCTCCGGGCTGGCGATATTTGCCCTCATCGCCCTGCCGTGGTTTGTCATGGCCCAGCAAAAGCACCCCGGCTTCTTTAACTACATGTTCATCGGGCAGCAACTCAACCGCTACACCGCCGCCACCTACAACAACCCGGCGCCTTGGTGGTTTTACCTGTTGGCCATCACCATTTTGTTTTTCCCGTGGGTGTTTTTTGCCCTGAACCAGCTTCGCAGGTCCTTACCAAGCCTGGCATCTAGCCCCCGGGTGGCCCGAAAATGGACGTCTTTGTGCTGGATTTGGGCCGGTGCCATTCTGGCCTTTTTCTCCCTCCCCAACTCCAAACTGGTCGGCTACATCTTGCCCGTCATGCCCCCGCTGGCGCTGCTGGCGGCTCTGGGCTGGGAGCGCGCCATGGCCCACCGGGCGCGCGCCAACGCCGTATTTATCGCGGTCTGTGCGGTCAATATCGCGCTGGCCCTGGGCTTGGTGACACAAGTGGGCGGCATCACCCGCACAGGCCGCACCGAAGATGTGGCGCGTGAGCTGGCCTGCTTGGCAAAGCCCACAGACACCATCTACACCTCAGGCGCTTTCCCCTATGACCTCCCCTTTTACGCCCAAACCACGCGCCCGCTGGTGGTGCTGGAAGACTGGGCCCAGCTGCGCAAAAGCACGGGCGATGGCTGGGAACGCGAACTGTTTGAAGGTGCCGATTTCGATGCCCAGGCTGCCCAAGTTTTGCAGCACCCCGATCAACTGGCCGCAGCAGGCGCCCAAACAGGCAACTGGTTGGTGGTGCGACTGGACAACCCGATGGCCAAAGAACTGCCCGATTGGCAGCGGGTCTTCGACGGGGCGGGCTGGGTGCTGTACCGCTCAGGCAGCCGTTTAGCGCCTGAAAGCCCAAAAGCGACCCAACACAAAGGTTTGCCCGGCTGCCACAAGCAGCGCCACGAATAAGGCCAACAAAGCGGGCAAGGCAAAAACCCGCAGCAACAACATAAAAACCAGCTCGTTGCAGGCAAATCCCGCCAGCGCCGTGACCGCAAAGCGGCGCAAGCTGGTCATCAAGGAGGTGCCGGCGTCCTGAAAACTCAGGCGCCGGTGGCCCGCAAAACTCACCAAAAAAGCGACCGCAAAGCCCAGGGCATTGGCCAACTCAGGCCACATCAGCGGCTCAAACAACGCAAACACCCCCATGTGGGTCAGCGCCGCCGTGCCCCCGACAGCCAAAAACCAAAAGGTGGACGCGCTCAAAGCAGGGAGGAAACTTGGCCGGTCACAGCCAGTCCTGCGCCCTCGCGCTGGCTGATCAGGTAAGGCGGACGCTGCTTGACCTCTTCATAAATGCGCCCCACGTACTCGGCCAGCACCCCAATGGACAGCAGCTGGATGCCGCTGAAAAACATCATGCCGACCACAATCGTGGCGTAACCCGGCACCGCAATGCCCGAGAAGAAATATTCAATCACCACCCAAGCGCCATAGCCCAAGGCAATCGCCGAGAGCACCATGCCGACCAGGGTCAAGGCCCGCAAAGGGGCAATTGAAAACGCCAAAATGCCGGTCAGCGCCAAAGACAAAGAGCCGCGCAGGCCAAAGTTGCTCTTGCCATCGGCCCGGGGCAGCGGCTGGTAATCGATGGCGGTGCTGTTGAACCCAACCCAGGCATACAGCCCTTTCATGAAGCGGTTGCGCTCGGGCAAGCTCTTCAAGGCGTCCACCACCTTGCGGTCCATCAAGCGGAAGTCCCCTGCGTTGGCGGGAATTTTCACCCGGTTGCCAAAATTCACCATTTTGTAAAACAAGCCGGTCAGGCTGACCTGCAGGCCCGACTGGTCGTCGCGGGTCTTGCGCACGGCGTAGACCACATCGGAGCCCTCTTTCCATTTTTTCAGCATCTCGGGCACCAGCGTGACCGGATGTTGGCCATCCGCGTCCATCAGCACCACCACCTCGCCCCGGGTGGCGTCAATACCGCAGGTGAGCGCCGGTTCTTTGCCAAAGTTGCGCGACAGCTTGAGGTACACCACCTCGGGGTGGGTGGCGCACAGCGCCTGCATCACCGCCGTGGTGTCGTCCCGACTGCCGTCGTCCACCACGATCAGCTCGACATGGGGGCTGAGCGGACGCAAAGTGGCCAGAATCTGGGGCACAAACGTGCCCAAATTACGCGCCTCATTAAAGGCCGGAATCACGCAGGAAAGGGAGGGGGAGCGGTTGGAACGAAACATCATGGCCGCATCATGCCAAAAAAAAGTCCTTATCTTGTTTTTAGGCCAGTTTTTTTGTCAGCCCTGCGCCAACGCAAACCTTAAACCGGGGGCGCCAGAGGGCGGGCGTCACTCCCCCTTAAAATCAAAGACATGTTGTCTGTAAAAATTGAACTCCTTGAAGTCCTGCGCCAAGCGCTGGAAAACTTATCCCCCGGTGCGGGCACCAAAGCGGCTTTTGAGTCGCCCAAAGTGGCCGCCCACGGCGACCTGGCCACCACGGCCGCCATGCAGCTGGCCAAACCGCTCAAACTCAACCCCCGCCAACTGGCCGAAACCCTGCGCGATGCGCTGCTGGCTACCCCGGCGTACCAAACCTGGGTGGAGGCGGTGGACATTGCCGGGCCCGGGTTTATCAACATCAAGCTCAAGCCCGAGGCCAAGCAGCAAATTATTCGGGAAGTGTTGACCCAGACCACCCAATTTGGCAGCCAGCCCGCCCTGAATAAAAAAATGCTGGTCGAGTTTGTCTCGGCCAACCCGACTGGCCCACTGCATGTGGGCCACGGCCGCCAAGCCGCCTTGGGTGACGCGATTTGCAACCTGTTTCAAACCCAGGGCTGGTCGGTGTACCGCGAGTTTTATTACAACGATGCGGGGGTGCAAATTGCCACCCTGGCCACCAGCACGCAGTTGCGTGCCCAGGGCTTCAAGCCAGGCGATGCCGAGTGGCCGAGCGGCGAGAATGCCAACGCCTACAACGGCGAGTACATCGCAGACATCGCCCAGGACTTCAAGGCGAAAAAAACGGTGAGCGCTGACGACCGCGAATTCACGGCGTCCGGCGACATCACCGCACTGGACGATATCCGTCAGTTTGCCGTGGCCTACCTGCGCCATGAGCAAGACCTGGACCTGAAAGCCTTTGAGGTCAAGTTTGACAATTACTATTTAGAGTCCAGCCTGTACACCAGCGGCAAAGTGGCAGACACCGTGCAAAAGCTGCAGATTGCGGGTAAAACCTACGAGCAAGACGGCGCCCTGTGGCTTAAATCCACTGACTACGGCGACGACAAAGACCGCGTGATGCGCAAAGGCGATGGCTCCTTCACCTACTTTGTGCCTGATGTGGCCTACCACATCACCAAGTGGGAACGGGGCTTCGAGAAGGTCATCAACATTCAGGGCACCGACCATCACGGCACCATTGCCCGCGTGCGGGCTGGCCTGCAAGCCGCCAATGTGGGCATTCCCCAGGGCTACCCCGACTACGTGCTGCACACGATGGTGCGCGTGGTCAAGGGCGGTGAAGAGGTCAAAATTTCCAAGCGTGCGGGCAGCTATGTCACCCTGCGCGACCTGATCGAATGGACCAGCAAGGACGCCGTGCGCTTCTTTTTGCTCAGCCGTAAGCCTGACACCGAGTACACCTTTGATGTGGACTTGGCTATTACCAAAAACAACGACAACCCGGTGTATTACGTGCAATACGCCCACGCCCGCATTTGCTCGGTGTTGGCGGCCTGGCGTGAAAAAGACGAGGGTGACGCTGCCACGCTGACCAACGCTGACCTGTCGCCCCTGACCAGCCCGCAGGCGCAGGGCTTGATGCTGCTGCTGGCCAAATACCCCGACATGCTGACCGCCGCCGCTTCTGGCTTTGCCCCACACGATGTGACGTTTTACCTGCGCGAACTGGCCGCCTGCTACCACAGCTACTACGATGCCGAGCGCATTTTGGTGGACGATGTGGTCGTCAAAACAGCCCGTCTGGCGCTGGTGGCTGCCACGGCGCAAGTGCTGCAAAATGGTCTGGCGGCGCTGGGCGTGAGCGCTCCGCAAAAAATGTAAATCGAGTTAAAAGGCTTTAAATGAAAAAACAACTGGGCGGAACCTTCTTGGGCTTCATCATCGGCCTCGTCGTCGGGCTGGGGGCTGCTTTGGCGGTGGCGGTTTATGTCACCAAAGTGCCGATTCCTTTTGTCAACAAAGGGCAGACCCGCAGCGCCGAGCAAGACGCGGCCGAGTCCAAAAAGAACAAAGACTGGGACCCCAACACCCCGCTTTACGGCAAAAATCCGGTTAAGCCGCCTCAAGCGCCTGAGCTCTCTGCCTCTGCAGCCGTCCCTGCGGCTCAAGCCCCTGCGTCTGCGCCACGTCCTGCGGCAGAATCCAAGGCAGCCGCACCTGTCACTGCGGCCTCGGCTCCCAAGGCTGAATTGAAGCCTGCCGTCACAGCCGACCCGCTGGGCGATCTTGCCAAGGCCCGTTCTGCAGGCACCGAGGCTGAGCCCTTCGCTTACTTTATTCAGGTGGGCGCTTTCCGGACGATTGAAGATGCCGAAAATCAGCGCGCCAAACTCATGCTCAACGGTGTGGACACCAAAATATCTGAACGCGAACAATCGGGCCGGGCCGTGTACCGGGTTCGTGTGGGTCCTTTCAACAAAAAAGACGACGCTGACAAAGCCAAAGCCAAATTAGATGCAACGGGTCTTGAGACCGCGCTGGTGCGCGTTCAACGTTAGCCTTTAAGATTTCAGCCTGGGCCGAACTTTTAGTGCCTGTGCTGGGTCCAACCCTTTTCTATTGGAGTTTTGAATAATGAAACGTCGTGATTTCTCTCTGGCTCTGGGTGCCGCTGCGGGAGCCTCTTGGGTTCAAACCCCAGCCTTGGCACAAGCCAAGCCGCCTGTTGCAGGCGACGATTACCTTTTGCTGGACAAGCCAGCCCCCGTCGATGCCCCCGCCGGAAAAATCGAGATCATCGAATTTTTTTGGTATAGCTGCCCCCATTGCAACGCGTTCGAGCCAGCTCTGGCCGCCTGGATCAAGCGGGCGCCCAAGGATGTCGCCGTTCGCCGAGTCCCAGTGGCTTTCAGGGACGATTTCGTGCCTCAGCAGCGACTGTACTTCGCGCTGGAGGCGATGGGCTTGGTGGACAAATTACACGGCAAAGTGTTTACCGCCATCCATGGGGAAAAGCAGAGCTTGAACACGGCGGAGGCCATCTCTAACTGGGTCGCCAAGCAAGGCGTTGATAAAGTGAAGTTCTTGGCTCAGTTCAACTCGTTTGCGGTCGCCAGCAAGGCTACCAAGGGCACGCAGTTGCAAAACGCCTACAAGGTTGAAGGCGTGCCCGCGATCGGCGTGGCCGGTCGTTTTTACACCGATGGCACCTATGCCAAAAGTATGGACCGTGCGCTGGTCATTGCCGAGTTTCTGGCGGCAGACATTCGCAAGAAAAAGTAGACGCCCATCAACACCTTTCACTTTAGAGAACTGTTTTCAACGGGGTAGGTGAAAACAGGGTGTCTGGTGGCTACAATGAAAGTATGAATTTTATGCAAGATTCGTGCCTCATGAAAAATCAAAATCCCCTTTTGCTCCTGCTCACAGCACTGGTCTTTTCCAGTGCTGTCTGTGCTGAGAAAGCCGACCGCAACAAACCGATGAATGTGGAATCGGACACCTTGCGCTATGACGACTTGAAGCAAACCAGCATCTTCACGGGCAAAGTGGTGCTCACCAAGGGCACGATTCTGATTCGCGGCGCCAAAATTGATGTGCGCCAAGACCCCGAGGGCTACCAGTTTGGCCTCGTGACCGCCGAGCCTGGAAAGCTGGCCTTCTTCCGGCAAAAACGGGAAGGCGTGGACGAATTCATCGAAGGCGAAGGCGAAACGATTGAGTACGACAGCCGCGCCGATACCGTCAAATTTATTCACAACGCCCAGTTACGCCGTTTTCAGGGCGCCAAGTTGAACGATGAGATGACGGGGGCCGTCATTCTTTACAACAACACGACCGATGTTTTCACGATTGACGGCGCCTCTGCGAAAGCCAGTCCAGGCGCACCCCCCGGCCGAGTTCGGGCCATGCTGACGCCCAAACCCGAGGCGAACGCTGCCAGCCCACAGAACCCCGGCACCCCACTGCGTGAAAGCCCCACTTTGGGAGGCGCGAAAAAGTGACTGAATTAGCAATCGATCGCCGGGCCACACCCCGCTCCGAAGGGAGCGTTGGCGAAAGCCGTCTGGAGGCCACGCATTTGCAAAAATTCTATGGCAGCCGCAAGGCCGTTAAAGATGTGTCGCTGGTCGTGCGCAAAGGCGAAGTGGTCGGTTTGCTCGGCCCCAATGGCGCCGGTAAAACCACCTCTTTTTACATGATTGTGGGTTTGGTGCACGCCAGCGCAGGCGACATCACCATTGACGGCCAGTCGATCGCCCACATGCCCATTCACCGCAGGGCGCGGCTGGGACTGAGTTATTTGCCGCAAGAAGCGTCGATTTTTCGCAAGCTCAACGTTGAAGACAACGTGCGGGCGGTGCTGGAACTGCAATTAGACGACGCAGGCAAGCCGCTCAAAAAGGCAGAGATCGAGTTGCGCCTGACCCAGTTGCTGCAAGACCTGCGGGTGGACCACCTGCGGCAAAGCCCTGCACTGGCCTTGTCGGGTGGTGAGCGCCGTCGCGTAGAAATTGCCCGCGCTTTGGCCACCCAGCCCCGGTTTATTCTGCTGGACGAACCCTTTGCCGGCATTGACCCGATTGCCGTGATCGAGATTCAACGGATCATTGGTTTCCTGAAAGACCGGGGCATTGGCGTTTTGATCACCGACCACAACGTGCGCGAAACGCTAGGCATTTGTGACCACGCCTACATCATCAGCGATGGCACTGTGCTGGCCCAAGGCACACCCACCGAGATCGTCAACGATGCCAATGTGCGTCGTGTCTATCTTGGCGAAAACTTCAAGATGTAAGCACATGAGGCAAGGCCTTTCGCTTCGGGTTTCCCAGCACTTGGCGCTCACGCCGCAGCTGCAACAGTCCATCCGGCTGCTGCAGTTGTCCACGCTGGAACTGAGCCAGGAAGTGGGGCAAATGTTGGACGACAACCCGTTTCTGGAGCAAAACACCGACGAGCCGCCCCGCGAAGAGTTTGGCTTGGCGCAGGCCGACACACCCATACGCAGCGATGATCTGCACGCAGAAGCCGCTACTAATTCAATAGCTGAGTACACCAGTGAAATAAGGGTTTCAAACGATAACGATGCTGAAGTCACCCCACTTTCAGCGGACGATGGGCAAAGCTGGGAAGGCGATGGCAGCGCTTCTTTGGCGCCCGATGACAGCGAGTGGGGGGGCGATGCCAAGGCCCACAACAACAACTTGAACGGAAACGAGGACGCCGACATCACCGAGATGGCGCGCACCCAGGAGTCCTTGCAAAGCCATTTGCACCGCCAGGCCCTGGCCCTGCGCTTGAGCCCGGAAGACAGCGCCGCGCTGCGCTTCTTGATCGAATCCCTCAATGACGATGGCTACCTGGAAGACTCACTGACCTCTTTGGCCGAAGGCCTGACCGGTGAAGATTCAACGCAACTGGAGCAGATGGTGCACCACTTCACCGTGGCCTTGTCTCTGCTCCAAAGCTTGGAGCCGGCGGGCGTGGGCGCCAGAAATCTGGCGGAATGCCTGAGTTTGCAGCTCAAGGCTTTGTTGGGGATGTTGGTGCTTGAGGGGTCAAACCCGGCAGCCGAGACCTTGGTTCAAGTGGCTTTGAAAATCTGCGCCCAACCCATGGACTTCCTGGCACGCCGGGATGTGAAGCGCCTGATTCCGTTGTGCGGTGCCACTGATGCCCAAGTGCGCGAAGCCATTGCCCTGATTGGACGGTTGGAGCCCAAACCCGGTCGCCGTTTTGTGGATGTCGAGCGCAACATCGTGATTCCGGATGTGCTCGTGCTCAAGGTCGGCCCTGCGGCCAACCCCAAGTTTCAGGTACGCCTGAACAGTGAGGTGATGCCGCGCCTGCGGGTGCACGACATTTACGCCAACGCGCTCAAGCAGCACAAAGGCGGAGGCACCGATGCAGCCAACCATGCCGCGCTGCAGCAGCGCCTGCAAGAAGCTCGCTGGTTTATTAAAAACATTCAGCAGCGCTTTGACACCATTCTGAGAGTCAGCACGGCGATTGTGGAACGGCAAAAAAACTTCTTCCTGCACGGCGAATTGGCCATGCGCCCGCTGGTGTTGCGTGAAATTGCCGACGAGTTGGGCTTGCATGAGTCCACCATCAGCCGTGTGACCACCGCCAAATACATGGCCACGCCCTATGGCACCTTCGAGCTCAAGTATTTCTTTGGCTCGGGCCTGGGCACCGACTCTGGCGGCAGCGCGTCGAGCACGGCGGTACGCGCCATCATCAAGCAATTTATCAGCGCCGAAAGTCCCAAAAAGCCACTCAGCGACAATCAGCTCTCTGAAATGCTCAAAGAACAAGGCATCGACTGTGCGCGCCGCACCGTCGCCAAATACCGTGAAGGCCTGAGAATTGCCTCCGCGTCCTTGAGAAAAGCACTTTAACCACCGCAACTTTGCCGTGAACACCTGCCGTCATTGCGAGCAAAGCACGACGCGGCCAACCCATCGGAACTTCCCGTGAACCAACTTCAACTATTTTTACCTTGCGCTGCCGGCGTTGAGGACTTACTGCTCCCCGAGGTGCTGCGCATCACGGGCCTACCCCCTGGCTGCGCCACCAAGCAGCGCGGCGGCGTGGCGGTGCGCACCTCGCTCAACCACGCGATGCTGCTCAATTTGTACAGCCGCTTGGCCCAGCGTGTGCTGGTGCTGCTCTCGTTCACCGAGTACCGCAGTGAGCAAGACCTGTACCGCGCGGCCAGCGAGGTAGCCTGGGAGCGTTGGTTCACGCCCAAAGAAAGCATCAAAGTGGAAGTGACTGCTCAGCACAGCCCGCTCACCTCGCTCAACTTTGCCGCTCTCAAGATCAAAGACGCGGTGTGCGACCGCTTTCGGGCCACAGCCGATGGCGTGCGCCCCGATGTGAACACCCAGTGGCCCGATGCCCGCATCTACACCCACCTCACCACCGACCACTGCTCTTTGTACCTCGACACCTCGGGTGAGCCGCTCTTTAAGCGCGGTTGGCGCGAAGACAAGGGAGATGCGCCCCTGAAGGAAACTTTGGCAGCCGCCATGATTGCTGCCAGCGGCTGGATGGACGGCGACGACGACCTGCTGCCCTTTTACGACCCCTGTTGCGGCAGTGGCACCATCGCTATTGAAGCCGCGCAAATGGCGTGCAACGTGGCCGCCGGCAGCCGCCGCCGCTTCGCTTTTGAGAAGTATTTGCCGTTTCGCCGTGCCGAATGGGACGCCATGAAACAAGAAGCGGCAGCGGCAGAGGTGGTGCGCACGCCCGGCCAAAAGCCTATTATTTTCGGCAGTGATGTCTCGCACCGCATGGTTGACTTTGCCCAACGCAACGCCGAACGCGCGGGCGTGGCCGATGTGATCGAGTTTCGCGGCGGTGACGCCTTGCAGCGTCTGCCCCCGGTGGCCGGCCCGGGCGTGATCGTCATGAATCCCCCTTATGGCGAGCGGATTGAAGTGGCCGGTGTGGCAGGCTCTGCCGCCCAAGAAGGCCGCTTTGGCGCCCGCGAGTTGGCCCAGACCGAAGAAGGCGTCGAGTTTTTCAGCCAGTTGGCGGCTCACTGGAAGAAAAATTACCCCGACTGGACCGCCTGGGTGCTCACGCCGGATCTGAAATTGCCCAGCAAAATGCGCCTCAAAGAGTCACGCCGGGTGCCGATGTGGAACGGCCCCATTGAATGCCGCATGTTCCGCTTTGACATGGTCAAAGGCTCGGCCCGCAAAAATGGGAGCGAATCATCGGGCACGTAGCGCCAGCGCACGAAGGGCGCCCGGGCTTGGTCATCGACACCAACATCGTGTTGGATGTGTTTGTATTCAACGACCCGGCCACGCTCGCGTTGAAAGACGCGCTTGCGGCCAAAAAATACCAGTGGGTCGCCACGCAGGCCATGCGCGATGAACTGGAGCGGGTGCTGGCCTACCCAAAAATTGTGGCCCGTCTGGCACGGCATGCGCTCAGCGCGCTGGACGTGCTGACGCACTTTGATGCGCACGCTGAGTTGAAGGAGGTTGCCGCCAAGGCGGTGCTGACTTGCGCTGACCCCGATGATCAAAAATTTATCGATCTGGCGGTCGTACACCAAACACTGTTGCTCAGCAAAGACCAGGCCGTTCTTTGCATGGCAAAAAGACTCCTAACCCATACTGTACAGGTTAGAGCAGCTCTTTAAATCATAGCGAAAATCGGTCAGCCTGAGCCAAAGGCCAGTGATGCCGATATATCTCTGGCAAGCTGGCAAGCTCTTCGGTCAGCAAAGCCCCCTCGGGGAGACTGTTGAGCACCATCCGGGCCAATGATTGAACCTTGCCATCGCCCGTGCGCCTGACGATGTGGTGCGCAGTGATCTCCCGGGGATGGCCAACGCCCACGGCTTGCACCATTTCCTTAAGCGCATGCAGGGTTTGCTGGTGAAAGTGGTACACGCGGGTGGCTTTGTCAGGCACCACCAAAGACATTTGACGCAGCGGGTCCTGGGTGGTCACCCCGGTCGGGCACTGGCCGGTGTGGCAATGTTGTGCCTGAATGCAGCCCAGCGCAAACATGAAGCCGCGGGCACTGTTGCACCAATCCGCCCCCAACGCCATGAGGCGCGCCATGTCAAAAGCGCTGACCACTTTGCCAGCACAGCCAATTTTTATTTTGTGGCGCAAGCCCACGCCGCGCAGCGTGTTGTGCACCAGCATTAGACCCTCTTGCAGGGGCGTGCCCACATGGTCGGTAAATTCCAGGGGGGCCGCGCCGGTGCCGCCCTCTGCCCCATCCACCACAATAAAGTCGGGCGTAATGCCAGTAGCGCGCATGGCCTTGACCATGGCAAACCACTCCCAAGGGTGGCCGATGCAGAGCTTGAAACCGGTCGGCTTACCGCCGGAGAGGGTGCGTAAATGGGCAATGAAATGCATCATCTCCACCGGCGTGCTGAAGGCACTGTGGGCCGCTGGCGACACGCAATCGACGCCCATAGGCACGCCGCGCGCATCGGCAATCTCCTGCGTCACTTTAGGCCCCGGCAGCACACCACCGTGGCCCGGTTTGGCGCCCTGACTGAGTTTGAGCTCAATCATTTTGACTTGCGGGTCACCCGCGTTGGCAATGAATTTTTCTTCAGAAAAAGTGCCATCATCATTTCGGCAGCCAAAGTAACCCGAGCCAATCTCCCAGATCAGGTCGCCGCCATTCACGCGGTGGTGGGCCGAGATGGAGCCCTCGCCCGTGTCGTGGGCAAACCCGCCTCGCCGCGCCCCGGCATTCAGCGCCAAAATCGCGTTGGCACTCAAGGCGCCAAAGCTCATGGCGGAGATGTTGAACACGCTGGCACTGTAAGGCTGGGCAGTGGCGGCCCCAATCGTCACGCGAAAATCGTGCGAATCGACCGTTGAAGGCGCCACCGAATGGTTCATCCACTCATAGCCTTCGGCGTAAACGGAGAGTTGCGTGCCAAACGGATGCTTGTCGGACTCGCCTTTGGCACGTTGATAGACCAGCGAGCGCTGCGCCCGAGAGAAGGGACTGGCTTCGCTGTCGCCCTCGATAAAGTACTGCCTGATTTCCGGGCGCACATACTCCAGCATGAAGCGCAAATGCCCAATCACCGGGTAATTGCGCAGGATGGAGCTTTTGCTCTGCTGAACATCAAAGATGCCCAGCCCGGCCAGCAGGCCAAAGCCCAGCATCCCCAAAGCTCCGGCGCCAAACACCACGACTGAAAAAATACTCAGCAACAGGCCGAGGGCACTGAGAAAAAATACGGTGTAACGAACAGGAAACAGGGTGTTGAGGTAGTTCAGCATAGCGATTCAGGTTCGAAATTATTTGCAACAATTTGATACACCAAATGGTACTTTGAAAATCCCCCTTTTTTCTATCCAGATCGCCCAACTACATTAACCGCCGGTGGTCATGTTGAACGTTCGGCTGAAAGGTTTGCCGTCTACAGTTCCGGCCAAATTGATTTGATAAACCGAA
Organism: Comamonadaceae bacterium; assembly: GCA_947372745.1. Lineage (GTDB taxonomy): Bacteria > Pseudomonadota > Gammaproteobacteria > Burkholderiales > Burkholderiaceae_C > Rhodoferax. Next base: position 27,210 of record CANBUY010000015.1, read on the forward strand.
TTGGCATCCAACGCAACAGTTGGAATCACGAATACTTCATGCGCCCCAATTTTTTGGGCGGGGTCATTGGCCTTTGTCAGCACCCGCGTGCCCACCGCTACACCCGCCTTGCTCACAGTACCCGTCTGCAAGACCAGTGCCTGCCCGGCATCCACTTTCAAGTAGATCGGCGACCCCACTTTTTGACTCACCAGGTTCATATCAGGCAGAGGATTGGGTCGCTCTTCTGCCGGGATAAAGGTGGTCGCAACGCCGGTGCTGCCCTCGCAAGGAAAGGTGGCGAGAGACCCGGTACCCAGTTGAACAGTCGCATCCGGTTTGTGAAAGCCGTTCAAGGACCCGAAACGATACTCATCGCGCCTAATGCCAGCGCTGTCAATGCTCTGGAGGGAGGCAGCAAAACCAACCTCACCGCCCTGGTACATGGCTGCAGACAGGTGGTAAACGGTGTTGATCAGGTGCTGCATGGACTTGACCCCCCGCTGGGCCAATGTGGGCAAAACCATCGGTGAAGCTGCGCTGTAGGACCAGGTCTCAGCATCCAGAATTTCAGCGACCTCGGCCCCATAGCCTTGGGTTTGAGCACGATCCCAGGGCATGGCACCTGTGAATGTTCCGGCTACACCCTTAATTTCCTCGTGGCCGGTGACCGACACCGAACCAGCCACCGAACTTGAAGTCAAGTACCGGGCGTGGGCAAGTGCGGCGGCATCTAACTGAGGGTTTTGAACCAGCGAACCAAACCCACACTGCACCCGGGACTGTTGTAAATAATTCCAGGCCGCCAGTTCGGCAGAGTCAGCCGCATAACTGGATGCCATCAAAACAACAGGGACACGCGGCATAGCCGCCTGCGCTTTAGGGACTGCGGTCATTGACGCTGGGTTGGCGTCGCCTGAACCGCCACCGCCGCCGCCACATGCCGTCAACAACAGGGTTAAACCCCATACAGACAGGGAGTAGGCCGTGTTTTTCAGCGATTTTTGACGATTACCAACACTAATAACGGTCTCTGTGTCCAACCCTGTTTTGAGAGGGAAAGCATGGCAAATATACGTGGTGTTCAGGATGTTTTTCATGAGCGAATCATCAAGTTCAAGCCTTTTTCTTAAGCCTGAATGAAGCGGTGATTTCCCGCTTTTATTTGACATTCACAGGGATTAACGACTTCTCTGGACTTGAAGAAATGGGGCGCGCACCAAGCAGGGCAAAATGGGGGTTTGCCAAATCAAGCGAAGCGCACCATGAACCAAGACACCGACCTGACCGTTGCAGGCCTCATCGACCCCTCACAAACGGTCACCCCCGAGCCCTTAACCCCCGATGAATACGATGAAATAGACGCCATCCTGGACGAACTCCGCACCCGGTACGACGAAACACCACAGTGGGAGTTCTGTGAAGGCTTTATGGCGGCGCTGATATGCTGCCGCCGCCCCATTGCACCCTCCGAGTACCTGCCCGTACTACTCGCCATTGGCGACGAAACTGGTGAAGACGAAGGCTCCTATGCCGACGTGGCCCAACAAGAACGCTTTATGTCACTCTGGTTTCGCCGCTGGAATGAAGTCGCCACCGCGCTGAATGCTGAGATTGAAGGCCTGGACGACGATCGTGCCTACCAGCCAGAAGTCATGGATGTTCGTGGGGCGATTGCCGCCTTGTCTGACGAAGAGCGCGCCGACATGGGCGATGAAGCCATTCCCTCTTTTGCGCAAGTGTGGGCCTTGGGCTTTATGTTTGTGGTGGAAGCCTGGCCTGAAGAATGGGCGGCACCGCGTGACAAAGAAGCTGTCAAATGGCTCAACAAGGCGCTGGATGCGATTGTGGCTTTGACCGAAGATGACCTCGGCACCCCTACGCTTTCTGTTTTCGATGAAGACGGCCCACCCAGCCTGAGTGTGGCGCGTCTAAATGCTTTTGCCGATGGGGTCTGGGCGGTTTATGACCTGCGGGAAGTGTGGCGCAACTTTGGCCCCCGCGTGGAAACCGTGCACAAGGTGGCCACACCCGGCCGAAACGACCCTTGCTCGTGCGGTAGCGGGAAAAAATACAAGAAGTGCTGCGGGGCCTAAGCCCAAACAAGCCGGTGCGCTTAAGCGGCGGCCGGTCTTATTTATGTCGGCTTGGGGCCGGGCAGCAGGCTGATGACATATTTGGCGATGTAGAGCAGCACGAAGGTGCCCAACAGATCTCCAATAAACATGACGACCGTGGCGTCGACAAACTGAGTCGACGGCTCGCGCCAAGTCAGCCACAGCTGCTGCATCACCGCATTGAGCGCCGCAAAGATCACGGCCATTTTGACCAAGGCACGGGCGTTCAGTTGGTCTAACTGGGTGTCAAGCTTAAATTTATCCAGGCAAATGAGGCGGGCAAGCCAAGGAGAAAAGCCTGAAATGAGGCCGGCACCCAAGACGGTCAGGGTGTCCATGCCCGAATAATGAACCAAGCCTATCGCGCAGGAGGCTAAAACGATGCCCAAGGCGCCCGTGTTGAGAAAAATCAGGATGAAGGCCAAGCGAAGGCCGCTCGGGAGGTAAATCCAGTTTCCCCCGGTCGTCAAAACGGAGCTTGAGAACAGGAGTCGGTTGAAGGCGTCAAGTAAAAAATAGGCCAGCGCAGTGGCCAGCAAGGTGGGCAAAGCGTATTTTTTTGAAAGCATTGTGAGTGTCGGGATGATAGATTTTGATCATCCCGCACCCGCTTCAGCCTGTCCATCCCCCAGATGGGGGAATTAAATTCAAGCGTTTTGCGCTTTATCCAGACACTGGCCGAGTTGGGCAAAGTATTTATTCGAATGCTCTGTGGGCACCACGTACTTGATGCGGTTGTCCACATCGTCAATATTGAGCGCTATCAGTCCCTTCTTGCGCAGGGACTTGATGCGTCGATGCGCCGTGGTGCTGGAGATCTCGGTCATCATCCCCATGGCTTGCAGCACGGTGATGGGCTGCTTGGAATGCCAAGTCGCCGCAAATAGATTGAGCATTCGCTCCTCAACGGCGTCAATCTCTGGAAAGCTGGGCAGCTGACGAACAGATTGAACCAAGTTGAGGAAACGGATATAGGTTGAGGAATGTTGTGCTGATGTTGTCATAAGAATAATGATAGCCAATTTAAAGCAAAAAATCCAGTGAAATCATTTTACCAAGGCAATATATCGCCAAATTGGTTAAAAAATTCACCCGAATCATTTTCACTCAGTTGATTGATAGTTGTTAGCAAACGGGCTGTTCCCTCTTGCGGCGTTTTAACAATAATACCAAATTTAACAAAAGGTGATGATAAGTGGCTTTCAATAGTCCCAGGATGCAAGACCACACAGAGGGCGTGGGGATGACTCCGGCGTAATTCAATCGCGGCCGTGTGAACCAATTGATTCAAAGCCGCCTTGCTGGCGCGGTAGCTGTACCAGCCGCCCAAGCGGTTGTCGCCGATGCTGCCCACTTTGGCCGACAAAGAGACAAAGGCGGCCTTGCCTTGGCGCGGCAGTCTGGGTAAAAAATGTTTCATCAGTAGCGCCGGGCCGATCGCGTTAATGGCAAACGAGCGCGCCATGTGCTCCGGATCAATTTTTTGCCAGCTTTTCTCAGGCATAAAGCCCTGGCCATGCAGCTCGCCAGTGGCGTCAATCACCAAACGAAGGTCTAGGCCCATTGATGCCACATCAAGGGCCGCTGCCGCGATGCTGGCCTCGTCCAACAAGTCCAGCGGCGGGGTGCTGCCGCGTGAGAGGCCGATGACCTGAGCAAACGTGCCGTCCAACCGCAGGGCCGCCATCAGCGCCGCCCCAATGCTGCCGGTCGCGCCAATGACCACCGCCAGGCCGCCTGGGGGGAATGAGGTCAGCATGGGCGCGCTCAGAATCGAGGTTTAAAGAAAGTAGCCAAGGCTGCAGCCGTTTCCACAAACATCTCTTCAGGAATGAAATGCCCGGCAGGCATCGCCAGCCCGGTCACCCGGCCTGCACATTGGGCCTGCCAAAGTTCAAGTGGCTTAAAAAGGCGCTGCACCACCCCCCTCGCCCCCCACAACACCAAGGTATCGCAGGCAATTTTCCCGCCGCCTTGAGGCTGGGTGGCCCGGCTTGCGCGGTCATGGGCCAGGTCGATACCGGCGCTGGCCCGGTAGTCTTCACACATGGCATGGATGGTCTCGGGCTGGCAGAAGCAACGCTCGTACTCGGCCAAAGCGGAGGGCTCGATATGGGCAAGCCCGCCAGAACCCCAACCGCCAAGCTTGGCATGCAGGTAGGCCAGCGGGTTGCCGCCCAGCATGTTCTCTGGCAGGGGCTGTGGCTGAATCAGGTGGAACCAGTGGTAGTAGGCACGGGCAAATTCCATGTCAGTGGCTTCGTACATGTCCAGCGTGGGTGCGATGTCAATCACGCACAGACCTTGCACGCGTGTCGGATGATCCACCGCCAACCGGTGCGCCACGCGTCCGCCTCGGTCGTGCCCGCAGAGCGAAAACTGGGCCACCCCAAGGGCGTCCATCACCTCCACCATGTCCTGGGCCATCGCACGTTTGCTGTAGTTGCTGTGATCGACCAGACCGGGCGCTTTGCTGGAGTCGCCATAGCCGCGCAGATCAGGCATGACCAGAAAGAAGTCTTTGTCCAGCAACTGCGCCACCCGGTGCCACATCACATGGCTTTGCGGAAACCCGTGCAAGAGCAGCAAGGTCGGACGATTGCCGGGAAGTCCGCGTGACACGCGGGCATGAATGTGGGCGCCGCTAACGTCAAAGTAGCGCGTCTCGAAATGCTCGAACCAGTTCATGCGGCGGTCTCCTGAAGTAATTCGGCCAAACGATGAAAAGCGTGCTGCACTGTGGCGGCCCGCACGGCGGCGCGGTCGCCTTCAAAATGACATTTCTCGGTCAGCACCTGGCCCGGCACGGCAAAGCCAAACCAGACCGTGCCCACTGGCTTGGCCGGGCTGCCCCCCGTGGGTCCCGCCACGCCCGTGACGGCGACCGCCACTTGCGCGTGCGAGTGGGCCAGTGCGCCTTGCACCATGGCGCGAGCCACGCCTTCGCAGACGGCGCCGGCACGGCGCAACAAGCGTGCCTCGACGTCCAGCAGCTCCATCTTGGCCTCGTTCGAGTAAGTCACAAAGCCCCGGTCAAACCAGACGCTGGAGCCGGCAAGGTCTGTACAGGCGGCCGAAATCATGCCGCCGGTGCAACTCTCGGCAGTCACCAGCCTGAGTTGTTTTTTTATGAGTAAATCGGCCACCAAGCCACACAGGTCATGCTTAACCAGCTCTTTATTAAGTAGCGCTTGATTCATTAAAAAAATCTCCAAAGGGCCATCACCAGCAGCGCACAGGCCGCCGCCACCACATCATCAAACATGATGCCAAACCCGGCCTTGCGCCAGGCTGCGGGATCGGTCTGAGGTTGAACATCGTGAAATAACTGATCGGCCCAGCCGACCGGGCCGGGCTTGACCGCATCAAAAAACCGGAACAAGGCAAACGCGACCAACTGCGCCCAAAACCCGGCGGGCATCACCAGCCAGAGCACCAGCCAAAAGGCGGCTATTTCGTCCCAAACCACGCAACTCGGGTCCAACACCCGCATATTTTTGGCGGTGATGGTGCTCACCCACCAGCCCACCGGGAGCGAGAGCGCGATGAGCACGGCCCAGCGCAGGTCGTTCATCCAAGGCTGCAGCGCCACAAAAGCCGCCCAAGCCCACAGCGTACCTGCCGTCCCGGGGGCTAACGGGCTCAAGCCCGAGCCAAAGCCCAGCGCAATGAAATGGGCTGGGTGCGACAGCATGAAGCGGGCGCTGGGGCGCACGGGGGCAAGGCTTGGTGAGTCCATCAGGCAAAGTGGTCAAAGGAGGTGAAGTCATTGGGCAACGCCTGGCCTTGCGCGTCCACCAGCCGCAGCCCCCGGTGGGCGTCAATCTGGCCGATGCGGGTCACCGGGGTTTGACTTTGCTCAGCCGCCAGGGCGACGGCCTCTCGGTGCGCCGCAGGCGCGGTGAAAATCAGCTCGTAATCGTCGCCGCCTGAAAGCGCCCAGCGCTGCCAGTCGTGGGGGGTTATCTTGAAGTCAAATGACGCGCTAAGGCCCGTGCAAATTGCTAAAGAAGCTATCAAATTTACAGCGACAGGGACATTGACTGACGCCCCCACGCCTGACTGCTTCAAGATATGCCCGAGGTCACCCAGCAAACCGTCACTCACATCAATGGCGGACGTCGCCACACCGCGCAGGGCCATGCCGAGGGCCACCCGGGGGGTCGGTTGCTCCATGCGCAGGCGTGCGGCATCGAACACCGGCGCAGGCACCGAGACCGTGCCGCGAAACACCTCCAGGGCCAGCCGCGCATCGCCCACCGTGCCGCTCACATACAAGTCATCACCCGCTTGAGCGCCTGAGCGCAACAAGGCTTGCGAGCGCCCGCCCACCACCGGCACTTCGCCAAAAACAGTGATGCAGATATTGAGCGGCCCCTGCGTGGTGTCGCCACCCACCAGTTCGCAGCGGTGATGATCCGCCAGCGCCAGCAAGCCTTTTGAAAACGGCGCCAGCCAGGCTTCGTCAGCGCGCGGCAAGGCCAGCGCCAAGGTGAAGGCCACGGGTTTGGCGCCACAGGCGGCCAAGTCGCTCAAGTTAACCGCCAGCGCTTTGTGGCCCAGTTTGAAGGGATCAACGGTGGACAAGAAGTGGCGACCTTCGACCAGCATGTCGCTGGAAATAGCCCACTGTGTGCCTGCTGCAGGCTGCAGCAGGGCGCAGTCGTCGCCAAGCCCCAGCGCGGCCCGGCGTGCGGGGCGCTTGAAGTAGCGCTCAATCAGGTCAAACTCACCCATCACTGTTCATCCTTTTTATCGGGCAAGGCCACGGTCGACGTGACCGGCCAGAAGAAACTCAAAGGCGCCTCCATCCAGCGCCGCCCAATGACCTCACTGATACGCGCCCGGCCAAACCCGGTCACGTTGTGCGCCCGCAGCGCCAGCCTGAAGGCCAAATAAAAACTCACGCCCAGGTTCAGCGCCCCCATGACCGGCAGCGCCAGCACACACCACCACAAGGCTGACTCGCGCAACACACCCCAGCCGAGCGATGCGCAAGCCGCCCCCAACTGCCCGGCCGACAAGGTGACGTGGCGCACTTCCAGCCCCAGGCCAAAAAAGTCGGCAAAAGCGGGAATCAGCCCCAACATAAAGCCCAGCGAGATATTGGCCGCAAAACCTGAAATGTGCGTGCGCATGAACACCGCCCAGCGGTCGGCCCGCGCCACGCCCAGCAATGCGGTAATTTTCGGGTTGTAGCGCATGGCCGAGTCCAGGCGATGCAGCACAAACCAGTTCTCGGTCCACCCAGCCATGATGCTCGACGCAAACAGCAAGACACCCGTGAAAGCTGCAAACAGCGCCGTGGGCCCCCACAGAGTGAGCGACTTGAACACATGCGCGGCCTGCGCGGCGTCAATCATGGCGTGGCCGGTGGTCAACTGCAACAGGACCGAGATCAGCACCACCACCGGAAACACCAGCAACACATTACCCAGCACGGCCGCCACCTGGGAGCGCACCAGGTGGGTGACCTCGTCGGCAAAAGCATCCAAGGCTGAAGGCTCGCTCAAATCCTTGAGCTTGGCGGCCATGGCCGGGGCGGTCATGGCGGGCTGCTTGGTGGCCAGCGTGAAGTGCAGCAGCTGAATCAAAATAAAACTGGCCGCGTAGCCGGCACCGGCCCAGAAGCCACTCCAAAACACCGAAAACCCCAAGGTCATGACGCCAAACTTCATCCAGGTGGTCAGTGCCGTCAGCGCGCCGCCACCGGCCGCCTGGCGCACCATGTTGCGGTATTCACCCAGGGTGCGGGTGATGTAATGCTCGCCAGTCTCTGAGCTGCGCTCGGCCACTTTGGCCGCCAAGAGCGAGGTGTTGGAGGCGATCAGCACCCGCACGCTACGGCGCTCTTGCCCCACGGTGACCAAATGCGCCAGCAAACGGGCGGTACTGGGCGCCGCCGGGGCCGACAGCAGGCAATCGAGCAAAGCCCGGATGCGCAGCACGCGCTCTCGGAGTTGGCGCAACTGAAAGACCAAATTAACCGAAATGCCGTGCGCCTCCAGGTGCGTGTAAACCGTGGCCGCCGCCTGACGGCAAGCATCCAGACGCTCCCGAAACTGATGCAATGCCGCCTGCCGAAGCAAATCATCTTGCGCGGGTGAGGCCAGATAGGCATCACGCAGCAAGTCAAAATCACGCGCCAAGTCATGAAAAGGACTGGCTTCGCGGGCCGGCGCACTCATGCGCAAGCGCAACTCGGGCGAGAACCCCGTGGCGCGAATCTGACTGGTGCAAAACGTGATGGCTTCCAGTAGCGTGGTCTGCCAAGGGTTGGGGGCTTGGGCCGGCTGAAGCAACTCGGCAATGCGCGCCAACAAGGGTTCCTCCAGCGCGCTCAGCCATTGCGCATCAAAACGGTGGCACAAGACCAGAGAGAACAGCGCCGAAGCATCAGCGGTCTCGGGCGTGCCGGGCAAGATTTTTTGCAACACCCGGTCAACCAGTTCGCTCATGAACGCACTGTTGGACGAAAACCCGTAATCGGCCAACAGGGTGGTGCCGTCCAGCGTAGCCAGTAATTTTTGCCACCAAGCCTGCATGCGCGCCCGCTCCGCCAGACGAACTTGAAAGGCGTCCATTAAAAGCTGCACCCGTGCAATTGAAGCGGGCACCGAGCTGCAATCACCCCGAATCCAATCAAACAGCGCCACCAGCCACAAGTGCCGCTGCACCGCCTCAGCGTCGGGATCGAGGTCGGCCAGAAGTTCGGATAAGTCGTGCAAGGCCGTCATGCGGTCAACGCACTCAATGCAGGGTTCGGGTGCCGCCGCTGGCGCTCAGAGCGTCCAGCACAAACATGGGGACGTCCACATCAAATTTTTCACCATCTTCCGCCACGCAAAAGAAGCTGCCGTGCATGGTGCCGGTAGGCGTGCGCAAACGGGTGCCGCTGGTGTATTCAAACGACTGCCCCGGTTTAAGCAGCGGCTGCTGACCGATGACCCCCAGACCCTTGACCCGTTCGGTGTGGCCGTTGGCGTCGTTCACATTCCAGGTGCGCGAGATCAACTGCGCCGGCACCTCACCCACATTGCTGATGGTGATGGTGTACGAGAAAACATACAGCCCCTGCTGTGGGGATGATTGTTCAGCCAGGTAGTTGGGCAAAACGACAACGCGGAATTGGTACTTGGACATGCGCCAATCCTATCCTGAAACCTTGCCAGATCAGTGACAGGGCCCGAGTTCCCGTGGAGGCGCCCGGTTGAAATGATTAAACTTAAGGGATGACTTACAGAATTGCCCCCTCCTTACTTGCCGCCGACTTTGCCCGCTTGGGTGAAGAGTTGAAAAACGTCATTGCCGCTGGCAGTGACTGGATTCACTTTGACGTGATGGACAACCATTACGTGCCCAACCTCACCTTCGGCCCCATGATTTGCAGCGCCCTCAAGCCGCACGCCGTCACCGCCGCCGGTGTGGCGGTGCCGATTGATGTGCACCTGATGGTGCAACCCGTAGACGCCCTGGCCAGCGCCTTTGCCGACGCCGGTGCCGACCTCATCAGCTTTCACCCTGATGCCTCACACCACGTTCACCGCAGCATTCAGGTCATCAAGGCCAAAGGCTGCCAGGTGGGCCTGGCCTTTAACCCGGCTGAACCATTGGATGTGTTGGACTGGGTGATTGACGACATCGACATGGTGCTCATCATGAGCGTCAACCCCGGCTTTGGTGGCCAGAGCTTTATCGACTCCGCCCTGCGCAAGATTGAAGACGTGCGCAAACGCATCGACGCCTGCGGCAAAGACATTCGACTGGAAGTGGACGGCGGCGTCAAAACCGACAACATCCGCCGCGTGGCCGACGCCGGTGCCGACACCTTTGTCGCCGGCAGCGCCATTTTTGGCCAGCCCGACTACAAAGCCGTGGTGGATGCGATGCGGATGGCGCTTAAAGCCTAAACTCCGTCTCCTTCATGGATCGCGGCGCTTCGCTCGCGATGACGGGCTTGGGGCGTTGGTCGCTCAGGGCGTCAGCTTAGGCAACTCAAGCGTGAGGCCCGCTGGCGCCTCTAGCGTGCGGGCCAACTCAGCACTGCGCGGTGACACCGACTTCAGGACCAAGCCGTCTTCGACTGATGCCCCCACCCGGTAGGGTTTGGCGGCTTTGCCGTCGGTGGCAATCAAGGCATAGCCGTGGCGACTGAGCCCGGCGACCACGCCCATGAGTTTGAAGCGGCTGCTTGAAACATCAACGGCTTCTGGCGTCGGTGAGGCGTCGGCCTTTTGACCGCCCAGCAAGCGCACCCAAGCCTGAGCGTCTGAGGCTTCCAAACCCGGAGCCGGCACCGCAACCGTCTGAACCGGAGGTACGGGTGCCGACAACTTCAGCCCCCAAAAAGTGGCGCTGGCAGCAGTCAGGGCGGCCACGATGAAGGTCGCCCCTCGTTGCCACCAGAGACTTGACTGCGTTTGGTTAAATTGCTTTTGCATGGGTGCACTATCATAGATCAGCCCATTATTTGAAATTCATCCAAACCCATGACTACACGCTCGCCCTCCTTACGCCGCCGCGTCCAGAACGGCTTCACCTTGATCGAACTCATGGTGGTACTGCTGATCATTGGCGTGCTGGCCGCGCTGATCGTGCCCAATGTGCTGGACCGGGCGGACGATGCGCGCGTGACTGCCGCCAAAACCGACGTCAACAACCTGATGCAAGCACTCAAACTCTACAAGCTGGACAACCAGCGTTACCCCACTGGAGAGCAAGGCCTGCAAGCCCTGCTGACCAAACCCACCGCTGCCCCGGTGCCACCCAACTGGAAGTCTTACCTTGACCAGTTGCCCAATGACCCTTGGGGCAAGGCTTATATTTTCCTTAACCCCGGCATCAAGGGCGAGGTCGATGTGATGTCCTTTGGCGCCGACGGACAAGCCGGGGGCGAGGGTAAAAATGCAGATATTGGCAGCTGGCAGCCGTAAAACCCAGGCTGGCTTCACGCTCCTTGAGTTGCTGGTGGTCGTGGCCATCGTGGCGATGGTGTCAGCCGGGGTGGGCTTGTCGATGCGCGATGCCAGCCAGGTGCAGCTTGAACGCGATGCCGAGCGCCTGGCCTCGCTGCTCGATTCAGCGCGCGCCCGCTCCCGGGTGATGGGCGTGCCCGTGCGCTGGCGCGCCACCCCCGAGGGCTTCAAATTTGAAGGACTGCAAGCCACCGACTTGCCTGAAAACTGGCTGGACGCCAACACCCGAGCAGCCCCCAGACCGGACGGAACCAAGGTCACCTTGCTGCTGGGGCCTGACCCCCTGATTGAACCCCAGGAACTGGTGCTCACCTCCCTCGCCCAGCCGGGTAAAACCGTGCGCCTGGCCACCGATGGCGTGCGCCCCTTTGCCGTTAAGGCCCTGCCGTGACGCTGCGCGCCCGCCAAGGTGGTTTTACGCTGGTCGAAGTGCTGGTGGCGCTCGGCATTGTGGCCATTGCCCTCACAGCGGGCTTGCAGGCGACAGCGGCGCTGACCCGCAATGCGCAACGCCAGTCCGACGTGCTACTGGCCCAACTGTGCGCTGAAAACGAACTCATCAAAATCCGCTTGGCCAAGCAAATGCCCGGCGTGGGCGATACCCGGGCCAGCTGTGAGCAGGCGGGCGAATCCCTGACGGTGGCTTTGGCGGTGCGGGCCACGCCCAACCCCAACTTTTTGCGGGTGGATGCGCAGGTGTTCAAGCTTGAGGTGCCCGTGCTGCGCTTGTCCACCATTGTGGGGCGCTTCTGATGGGTCGCAGGGTTCGCTCTCTCAATATGCAGCGCGGCTTTACGCTGATTGAGCTGCTGGTGGCCATTGCCCTCATGGCCTTGATGGCCGCTATGAGCTGGCGCGGGCTCGACGGCATGACCCGCGCCCAAACCCAAATGCGTCAACACGCCGACGAGGTGCTAACCCTGCAAGCCGGCCTGGCCCAGTGGGGGGCCGACCTCGACGCCCTCGCCCAGCAACCCAACACCCCCAATTTGGACTGGGACGGTCGCGCCCTGCGCCTGCTGCGCGCCAGCAGCGCCAGCCCGCAAGAGGGTTTGCGCGTGGTGGCGTGGACGCGCCGACAGGTGGCGGGCGGGGGCCAATGGCTGCGTTGGCAATCTCCGCCGCTGCGCACGCGCGGCGAGTTGCAGGTGGCTTGGCAAAAGGCAGCCCTGTGGGCGCAAAACCCCAGCGACGAGGACCGCAAACGCGAAGTGAGCATCGTCCCTCTGACTGAATGGCAAATTTTTTATTTCCGCAGCAACGCCTGGAGCAACCCACTTTCGAGCGAAGGCGTATCGGCCGATGCCAAAGCCGAGCCCACCACCGCGCCAGTCGTGCCCGACGGCGTGCGCCTGGTCCTCACGCTGCCACCGGGCCAGGCCTTGAGCGGGGTGCTGACCCGCGACTGGATGTCGCCGACCTTGGGCGGTGCCAAATGACGACCTTGCCACGTAAACAAGGCGGTGCGGCCATCCTGACCGCCATGCTGACGGTGGTGCTGGTGGCCTCGCTGGCCGCCAGTGCGCTATGGCAACAGTGGCGCGGCATTGAAATTGAGTCCGCCGAACGCAGCCGCACCCAATCTAGCTGGATTCTGACCGGCGCCCTGGACTGGGCGCGCCTGATCTTGCGCGAAGACGCCCGCAAAGGCGGTGCCGACCACCTGGCCGAGCCCTGGGCCGTGCCGCTGGCGCAAGCCCGCCTCTCCACTTTTTTGGCCGCCGACCGCAGCGACGCCTTGGCGGCTGACGCATCGCAAGAGGCATTTTTGTCTGGCGAGATCCACGATTTGCAATCCCGCCTGAACGTCACCAACCTGGTGCTGGAGGGCAAGATTCACGAACCCACAGCGCTCGCGTTTCAACGTCTTTTCAAAATCCTCAACCTGCCCGAGCGCGAGCTCACCCAACTGGCCGAGCAACTCGTGCTGGCCCTGGGCAAGCCCTCAGACCCAACGCCCCTTAGCAACGCGCCGCTGGTGCCGCAAACTATTGACCAGCTGACCTGGGTCGGATTGTCATCACGATCACTGGCCGTGTTGCGCCCCTTCATCACGCTTTTGCCTGTGCGCACGCCGGTCAACCTCAATACGGCGCCGGTTGAGGTGGTTTATGCCTGCGTGCCCACATTTGAATTGGCCGATGCGCACCGCTTGGTGACCCGACGCAGCGAGGCACATTTTGTCTCTTTGGCCGATGCAGCCAAAGCATCAGGCCAGCCCGGCGCGCCACTCAGCGATGCGCTGCAAAGTATCAACTCGCGCTACTTTGAGATTCACGGAAACCTGCAGATCGAGCTCACCACGGTACAAGAAAAATCCATGGTGCAACGCGACGGTCTGGACGTCAAAACCTTGCTGCGGACACGGGGAGTTTTTAATACCAGCCCCCTACAATGACAAAAATTATCAAACCCAATTCATGTCAACCCTGATCGTCACCCTCCCCAAAGTGCAGGCCAACCCGGCCACTTTGTTCGACTACGTGTTGAGCCCGGATGGTCAACACATCGGTGAACAGTCCAGTGCACCTGCCGCCTTGTTGCCCAAAAAGGGCAGCGCCCAAGAGGTCTTGGCGCTGGTGCCTGTGCAGTTGTTGTCGTGGCATCAGGTGCAACTACCCAAAGGCATTTTGGCGCGACGGCTTTTTCAAACCACCAGCCCCCAGCGCCTGCGCGCGGTGCTCGATGGCCTGCTGGAAGACCATCTGCTGGACGAACCCGCCCTGCTGCACTTTGCCCTCGAACCCCAGCCTCAGGCCGATGCCCCCGTGTGGGTGGCCGCCTGTGACCGGGCCTGGCTGCAAGCGGCATTGCAGGTGCTGGAACAGGCGGGCCTGCCCGTGAGCCGCATCGTGCCGGCCTTTGCCCCATCGTCTTTGGGCGAGTCTTTGCAAGTGATCGGTGAGCCCGGCCATGCGCAGATCGTCTGCACGGCGCGCGGGGGCGTTTCGGTGTGGCCGCTCTCCAAAGCCACGGTCGCCTTGTTGAGCTGGCCTGAAGATCAGCGCATCGTGGCCGAACCCGGCGTGGCCGCGCTGGCAGAACAGTTGTTTCATCGCCCTGTAGAGCTGGCGTCAATTGCCCAACAAAGCCTGCTCGCGGCCCAGTCGCCCTGGGATCTGGCGCAGTTTGACCTGGTCAACTCCAGCCGCGCCCGAACCTGGAAACAGCTGGGCTTGGGCTTGGGTCGCTTCATGAAAGCACCCGCCTGGCGTGCAGCACGCCTGAGCTTGCTGGCCCTGCTGCTCATTCATCTGGTGGGTTTGAACACCTGGGCCTGGAAAGAACAAGCGGCGATCAACGCCAAAAAAACGGCCATTCGGGAGGTCTTGACCCGCACCTTCCCCAGCGTGCGGGTGGTGGTGGATGCCCCCATTCAGATGAACCGCGAGTTGCTGGCGCTGCAACAAGCCAACGGCGCGGCTTCGGGGCGCGACCTGGAGTCTTTATTGGTACATTTTTCTTCTGTAGCCCCCGCTGGCTTAGCGCCTACAGCTATTGACTTTGTAGCAGGTGAGCTACGCCTCAAAGGGGTCGCCCTTAAACCCGACGAGGTCGCAGCCATGGCTTTCAAGCTCAAACCCCGGGGTTATGGGCTCAGCACTGAAGGTGAGAGCCTGCTGATCAAACAGGTGTCTGCGCCATGAAACTTTTTACATCCCTTCAATCCCACTGGAAGACCCTCGCTACGCGTGAGCAGCGACTCTTGTTGGCTGCGCTGACCCTCATCGTGTGCGCGGCCTTGTGGTGGCTGGCTCTTGCCCCGGCACTGGCCACGCTGCGTTCGGCTGAAAGCCAGGCCCGCCTGCAAGATGCCCAGTTACAGACCATGCTGAGCCTGCAAGCCCAAGCCCAGCTGATTCAGGCGCAACCGCCGCTGCCCCCCGGTGAATCTCGTCGCCTGCTGGAGGCGACCGTCAAAGCCTTGGGCGCCACCGCTCAACTGGTGGTCATGGGCGAGCGCGCCACCCTCACCCTCAAGGGCATCTCGGCCGATGCCTTGACGCAATGCTTGGTGCAAGCCCGCCTGAATGCCCGCACCCTGCCCAGCGAAGCCCACCTCACACGCAACGCCGCCGGCACCTGGGACGGCACACTGGTGCTGAACCTGAAATGAGGGCGCCAAAAACCCAAAGTCAACCTCCCTGGGCTTGGGCCTGCGCGGGTGCTTTGGTCGGCATGGTTTTGGCCCTGTTGCTTCATGCCCCGGCACATTGGTTGACCCAAAGCGTGCAGCAAGCCAGCGCGGGTCAACTACTTTTAAAAGCGCCACGCGGCACGGTCTGGCAGGGCTCGGCCCAACTGGTGCTGACCGGTGGCGTGGGCAGCACGGATGCCGCCGCGCTGCCCGGACGGCTCAGCTGGCAAATTCGACCGTCCCTGTCGGGCTTTACAGTGCAACTGCTCGCGGACTGCTGCATGCAGCAAGCCTGGCAGCTCCATGTTCAGCCCGCCTGGGGTGGCGCCAAACTGTCGCTCTCAGACAGCTTGTCCCAATGGCCGGCGACCGTGCTGGCGGGCTTGGGCACGCCGTGGAACACGGTGCAAGCCGAGGGCCAACTCAGCTTATCAACCCAAGGCTTGTCAGCGCAATGGTCCTCTGGCGGGCTACGGCTCAGTGGGCAGGCGCAGCTTGATGCCCAACATCTGGCGTCCCGCTTGTCCACCCTGAAACCCATGGGCAGTTACCGGCTCACCCTCAGCGGCGGGCCCACGCCTGTCTTGAAACTGGAGACGCTGGAGGGCAGTTTGCAGCTCACGGGCAACGGCCAATGGGTCGGCGGCAAACTTCGTTTTGAGGGGGTGGCCAGCGCCGCACCCGAGCGCACGGAGGCGCTGGCCAATCTTTTAAATATCATCGGACGGCGCGACGGCGCGCGCGCCCTCATCAAAATAGGCTAATTCAGCATGAAAATTTGCACCCCCAACCTGCCCTTGCGCGCTATTTATTTAGCAGCTGCTTACGCCCTCCTGGCGGGCTCTACAGGCTTATTTTCTATAAACTCATGGGCGCAGACTCCGGCCATTCAAAAGCCGGGCGAGCCCGTCACCCTGAACTTCAGCAACGCTGAAATCGAAGCGGTGGCGCGCACCATGGCCAGCATCACCGGCGTCAATGTGGTGGTTGATCCGCGCGTTAAAGGCACGCTCAATTTGGTGACCGAAAAACCTGTGAGCCAGACGGTGGCCATGAACCAATTTTTGGCCGCGCTGCGCTTGCAGGGCTACACCATGGTGGAGTCTGCCGGGCTTTACAAAGTAGTGCCTGAGGCCGATGCCAAATTGCAAAGCGGCGGCGTCACGGTCAGTGAAGGCGGCCCGAGCAGTGGTGGTGCGGCAGGCAACCAGATCGCCACCCAAATCTTCAAGCTCAACTTCGAGTCGGCCAACAACCTGGTGCCCATCCTGCGGCCCTTGATCAGCCCCAACAACACCATCAACGCCAACCCCGGCAACAACTCGCTGGTGATCACCGATTACTCGGACAACCTGCGCCGGATCGCCAAAATCATCGCCAGCCTGGACGTGTCAAACGCGACTGAGGTCGAAGTCATCACGCTCAAGCACGCCATTGCGGTCGACTTAGCCCCGCTGGTATTGCGCCTGATCGATTCAAGCGCCGCAGGCGCGCCTGCCGGACAGGCCGACACCTCGTTCAAGACCACACTCATGGCGGAACCCCGCGCCAACACCCTGATTTTGCGCGCCGCCAACCCGGCCCGCGTGGCGCTGGTGAAGTCGCTCATTGAGAAGCTGGACCAACCCTCCAACCAAGGCAGCAATGGCGCTGCGGGCAATATTTATGTGGTGTACCTGAAAAACGCCGATGCCACCAAACTGGCCGCCACCTTGCGTGCCGCCATCAGTGGCGAGGTTCGCACCGCCGCCGCACCAAGCGGGGCGCCCGCTACCGCCGGAGCCGCTGCCGGCCCTGCCGCGACCTCGGGCGGCCAGGTGCAGGCCGACGCCGCCACCAACTCCCTCATCATCACTGCGCCCGAGCCGCAATACCGCCAACTCCGCGCAGTGATCGACAAGCTTGATGCCCGGCGTGCGCAGGTGCTGGTGGAAAGTTTGATTGTCGAAGTCAACACCGACAAGGCCGCCGAGTTCGGCATTCAGTGGCAGGGCGCTTTGGGCAATGCGGGTGACGGCGTGATTGGTTTGATGGGCACCAACTTCGGCGCCGCCGGTAAAAACATCATCAACCTGGCCACCGGCGGTGGTGCAGTGGCGCCGGGCAAAGGTCTGAATTTGGGCGCCGCGCAGCGCACCAACGGCGTGTATGTGCTTGGCTTTTTGGCCAACTTCATGGAATCCAACGGCAGCGGCAATGTGCTGTCCACGCCAAACTTGCTGACGCTGGACAACGAGGAAGCCAAGATTGTGATTGGCGAAAACGTGCCGTTCGTGACCGGCCAATTCACCAGCACCGGGGGCGCCAGTGGCACCGTCAACCCGTTCCAAACCATCGAGCGCAAAGACGTGGGCCTGACGCTCAAGGTACGCCCACAAATCAACGAGAACGGCACCGTCAAGCTGGTGATTTACCAGGAAACCTCCGCCGTCAAGGTGGGCACCGAGTTGGCCGCCAACGGTCCCACCACCAACAAACGCTCCATTGAGTCCACCGTGTTGGTGGATGATGGCGCCATTGTGGTGCTGGGGGGTTTGCTTGAAGATAAATACTCGGGCAACCAGGACAAGGTGCCCGGTATGAGCGATCTGCCGTTTTTTGGCAGCCTGTTCAAGAGCGAAGCCCGCTCCCGCAATAAAACCAACCTGATGGTGTTTTTGCGTCCCCTGGTGGTGCGTGACGCCGCCGCCGCCGACCGCTTGTCCACCGATCGCTACGAGTCAATGCGCTCCGGTTTGAATAATGCGCAGCCGCTAAACAACAGCGTGTTGCCTATCAATGAGTCGCCGCTCTTGCCTGCCTTGAAGGCCCCGCTGGCCGCGCCTTTGGCCATTCCCGCCAAACCTTAAGCTCCTGCAGATCGCCATGCGCTACCCCCTGCCCTACGCTTTTGCCCGCACCCACCAGGTCTTGCTGGAGGATGACGCCGACCAACTCACCCTGTGCCTGCACCCCCAATCTGCCCAGAGCGCCGTGGCTGAAGTGCTGCGCAAATACCCAAGCTGCGCCCTGCAGGCGCTGGCACCAGAGGCGCTCATTCAGCGCATCAGCGCGGCCTACGCGCAAGGCGAATCGAGCGCGGCCATGGTGGTCAGCGAGGTGGAGAGCGACGCTGACCTGAGCCGCATGATGCAAGACCTGCCCGCCATTGAAGACTTGCTGGAAACCTCAGACGACGCGCCCATCATCCGCATGCTCAACGCGCTTTTGACGCAGGCCGCCCGCGACGGCGCCAGCGACATCCACATCGAGCCCTACGAGCGCCATTCGGTGGTGCGCTTTCGGGTGGACGGCACGCTGCGCGAAGTGGTGCAGCCCAACCGCGCCCTGCACGCAGCGCTGATTTCGCGCCTCAAAATCATGGCCGACCTCGACATTGCCGAGCGCCGCCTGCCGCAAGACGGCCGTATCTCGCTGCGTATTGGCACCCGCGCCGTGGACGTGCGTGTGAGCACGCTGCCCAGCGCCCACGGGGAGCGCGCCGTGCTGCGCTTGCTGGACAAATCAGAAGGCAAACTGAGCCTGGAAGGCCTGGGCATGCAGGGCGAAATTCTGGCCCGTTTTCAAAAACTCATTGAGCAGCCGCACGGCATTATTTTGGTGACCGGCCCCACCGGCTCGGGCAAAACCACCACGCTCTACGCCGCCTTGAGCCGCCTCGATGCAGCCCGCAGCAACATCATGACGGTGGAGGACCCGATTGAGTACGAGCTCTCGGGCGTGGGGCAAACGCAGGTCAACACCAAGATCGACCTGAGCTTTGCCAAAGCCTTGCGCGCCATCCTGCGCCAGGACCCGGATGTGATCATGATCGGTGAAATCCGCGACTTTGAGACCGCACAAATTGCCATTCAGGCCTCGCTCACCGGCCACCTGGTGCTGGCTACCCTGCACACCAACGACGCCACCAGCGCCGTGACGCGCCTGACCGACATGGGCGTGGAGCCGTTTTTGCTCAGCTCCTCGCTCTTGGGTGTGCTGGCGCAGCGCTTGTTGCGCAAGCTCTGTAAAACCTGTGACGGCGCAGGCTGCTCGGCCTGCGGCCAAACCGGCTATTCGGGGCGCAGCGGCGTGTTCGAGTTGCTCGTCACCGACGACGCCATTCGCGCCCAAATCCACAACCGCGCGTCTGAGGCCGACATCCGCCAAGCCGCATTAATCGGTGGCATGGCCCTGATGCGTGAAGACGGCGAGCGACTGGTTCAGATGGGCCTGACCTCCCGAGAAGAACTCATCCGCGTCACCCGCGACTAACCCACCCATGCCTGTTTATTCATTTGAAGCCCTCACCTCGGAGGGGAAACTCCGCAAAGGGGTGATTGAGGCGGACTCAGCCAAGGGCGCGCGGGGGTTGTTGCGGGGGCAAGCTTTGGTGCCGCTCAAGGTGGAGGCACTGGGTGCGCCTTCGGGCTCAATGGCGATCCCTGACAGTGCAGGCGACAGCGCAAGCTCGGGGCAAGGACTGAGAATTTTCAAGCGTCGCGTGTTCAACGCCACCGGGCTGGGTGTGTGGACGCGCCAATTGGCAGGGCTGGTGTCTTCGGGCTTGCCGCTGGAGCGGGCGCTGAGCAGCTTGTCGGAAGAAGCCCAGACCGAGCCAGAACGCCATTTGGTGGCGACCCTAAGGGCTGAAGTCAACGGCGGCTCGACCTTTGCCCGGGCGCTGGGGCAACACCCGGCTGAGTTTTCAGCTATTTTTGTGGCGGTCATTGGGGCTGGGGAGCAAAGTGGCAATCTGGGCTTGGTGCTCGAGCGTCTGGCCGACGACCTTGAAGAACAACAAGCCTTGAAGTCCAAACTGATCGGCGCGGCGCTGTACCCGGCCATCGTGACACTGGTGGCGATTGCCATCGTGATGTTTTTGGTGACCTACGTGGTGCCGCAAGTGGCGCATGTTTTTGCCGGCAGCAAAAGGGCCTTGCCCATCCTGACAGTGCTCATGATTGGCCTGAGCGACTTCGTGCGAAGCTACATTTGGCTGATGCTGATTGCTATGGTAGTAATAGCTGGCCTAACACGCTGGGCCTTATCAAAAACCCTATTTCGTGAAAAGTTTGACGCCGCTTGGCTCAACCTGCCCATTCTGGGCAAGCTCTCGCGCAGTTTCAACACCGCGCGCTTTGCCAGCACGCTGGCGATGCTGGTCGCCGCAGGCGTGCCGATTTTGAAAGCCTTGCAAGCCGCGGCCGAAACGCTGTCCAACCAAGCCATGCGCACTGATGCGCTGGACGCGTTGGTGCTGGTGCGCGAGGGCGCGCCGCTGGCCTCCGCCTTGGCGCAAAAGAAGCGTTTTCCGGGCTTGTTGTCGATGTTTGCCCGACTGGGCGAGCAAACCGGCCAACTGCCGCTCATGCTGTCACGCGCCGCCAAGCAACTGAGCAACGACGTGTCACGCCGCGCCATGGCCCTGGCCACCCTGCTAGAGCCGCTGCTGATTGTGGCGATGGGCGTGGTGGTGATGCTGATCGTGCTGGCGGTGCTGCTGCCCATTATTCAAATGAATCAACTGGTCAAGTAAGCGCAAACCAAGAAACGAAGCCCGCGCACTCAAGGGTGCGCTGAGTCAATAACATGACGCTCCCATGTAACCAGTTCCGTGTGAAAATTGGAACTTAATTACAAGGAGACCTTTTCATGAGCAGTCGCGCGACCAAAATTGTGGCCACTTTAGGCCCCGCCTCCAGCGATCCCGCCTTGTTGGAGCAGATGATCCGGGCTGGCGTCAATGTGGTGCGTCTGAACTTCAGCCACGGCAAGGCCCAAGACCACATCGACCGCGCCCACATGGTGCGTGAAGTGGCCCGTCGCGTCGGCCGCGAAGTCGCCATCATGGCTGACTTGCAAGGCCCCAAGATTCGGGTCGGCAAATTTGCCGACAGTAAAGTGATGCTGGAGCCTGGTCAAAAATTTATTCTCGATGCCGCACGCGTTGAGTTGGGTGACATCGACGCCGTGGGCCTGGACTACAAAGCCCTGCCCAGTGAAGTGAAATCGGGCGATGTGCTTTTGCTCAATGACGGCCTGATCGTGATCACGGTCGATTTCGTCAAAGGTGAGCAGGTGCACACCACCGTCAAACTCGGCGGTGAGTTGTCCAACAACAAGGGCATCAACAAACAAGGGGGGGGCCTCACCGCCCCGGCCTTGACCGCCAAAGACATGGACGACATTCGCACGGCCATGAGTTTTCAGGCCGACTACGTGGCTGTGAGCTTTCCCAAAAATGCCACCGACATGGAAATGGCGCGCCAACTCTGCAACGTGGCGGCCGCTGATTACGGCCACAAGCCCGGCATGATCGCCAAAATCGAGCGCGCCGAAGCTATTCCTCGCCTGCTTGAAATCTTGTTGGCCAGTGACGGCATCATGGTCGCCCGGGGTGACTTGGCGGTGGAAGTCGGCAACGCGGCGGTGCCTGCGCTGCAAAAACGCATGATCAAACTGGCCCGCGAGCACGACAAAGTTGTGATCACCGCCACGCAGATGATGGAATCCATGATCACCAACCCGGTGCCTACCCGCGCTGAGGTGAGCGATGTGGCCAATGCCGTGCTGGACGGCACCGACGCCGTGATGTTGTCGGCCGAAACCGCCTCGGGCAAGTTCCCGCTTGAAACCGTGATCGAGATGGCCAATATTTGCCGGGTGGCCGAAGAGAACGAAAACTTCAAACTGGAATCCGATTTTTCAGGCAAAACCTTCAGCCGCATCGACCAGTCGATTGCGATGGGGGCGCTGTTTACCGCGCACCACTTGGGCGCCAAAGCCATTGTGGCGATGACCGACAGCGGCTCCACCGCGCTGTGGATGAGCCGCCACCTGATTCAGGTGCCTATTTACGCCATCACCTCCAAAGTGGCCACGCAACGCAAAATGGCCTTGTTCCGCAACGTGCGCCCCCTCTTTGTGGACACCAGCACCGACCGCGACACGGCCTTGAACCAAGCTGAAAGCCACCTGAAAAACAAAGGTATTGTGCAAAAGGGTGACGTCTACGCCATCACCTGTGGCGAGCCCATGGGCACGCCCGGCGGCACCAATATGCTCAAGCTTTGCCAGGTCCAGTAAGTCTGGTGTGTGACACCCGAGGGTAAAATCCGAGGCATAGGTAAATAGTTACCACTTGGTTACCAACTTCTCAGGGGATATAAATGGCTCTCGTTTCAATGCGCGAACTGCTGGACCACGCAGCAATCAACGGCTACGGCATTCCAGCGTTCAACGTCAATAATCTGGAGCAAGTCCAGGCGGTGATGACTGCTGCTGACGAAGTCGGCGCGCCCGTCATTCTGCAAGCTAGCGCGGGCGCCCGCAAGTACGCGGGTGAGGCCTTCATCAAGCACCTGATTCAGGCCGCGATTGAGGCCTTCCCGCATATTCCTTTGGTCATGCACCAGGACCACGGCCAAAACCCCGACGTCTGCCAAGGCGCTATCAACCTGGGCTTTAGCTCGGTGATGATGGACGGCTCCTTGATGGGCGACGGCAAAACCATTGCCAGCTATGAGTACAACGTCGAAGTGACCCGCAAAGTGGTCGACAT
This sequence comes from Comamonadaceae bacterium, assembly GCA_947372745.1. Taxonomy (GTDB): domain Bacteria; phylum Pseudomonadota; class Gammaproteobacteria; order Burkholderiales; family Burkholderiaceae_C; genus Rhodoferax. The sequence goes on from CANBUY010000015.1 coordinate 49,962, forward strand.
GGCGCACGCCACTGGCGTGACCGTAGAAGGCGAGCTCGGCTGCCTGGGCTCGCTGGAAACCATGCAGGGCGACAAGGAAGACGGCCACGGCACCGACGACATCATGACCCGCGAGCAGCTGCTGACCGACCCCGAGCAGGCCGCTGACTTTGTCCAACGCACCCAACTTGATGCCTTGGCGATTGCCATTGGCACCAGCCACGGCGCTTACAAATTTACCCGTAAGCCCACAGGCGACATTTTGGCTATTGACCGCGTGATGGCCATCCATAAGCGGATTCCCAATACCCATCTGGTGATGCACGGCTCAAGCAGCGTGCCACAAGACTTGCTCGCCATCATCCGTGAATTTGGCGGCGACATGAAAGAAACCTACGGCGTGCCGGTAGAAGAAATTCAAAAAGCCATTCAATACGGCGTGCGCAAGATCAACATCGACACCGACA
>CANBUY010000016.1 GCA_947372745.1 Comamonadaceae bacterium
ATCAATCTTCATGTCGCGTGCGGTGTTGGCGCAGTAGTCCAAGTCGCACTCGGGGTCCTGGTTGAAGATGTTGATGGTGGGGGGGCTGACTTGGTGGTGCAGCGCCAGCACGGTAAACACAGACTCGATGCCGCCCGCGCCGCCCAGCAAGTGGCCGGTCATGGACTTGGTGGAATTGACCACGATTTTTTTGGCATGGTCACCCAGTGCCGCTTTGATGGCGTTGGTCTCGTTCAAGTCGCCCAGAGGCGTTGAGGTGCCGTGGGCATTCAAATAATCCACTTGGTCGGCATTGACGCCGGCGTTGCGCAGCGCGCCCAGCATGGCGCGACGTGGGCCGTCCATATTGGGGGCGGTCATGTGGCCGGCATCGGCACTCATGCCAAAGCCTGCCAACTCGGCGTAAATTTTGGCGCCGCGTGCTTTGGCGTGTTCGTATTCTTCGAGCACCATGACGCCTGCGCCCTCGCCCAACACAAAACCGTCGCGGTCTTTGTCGAACGGGCGTGAGGCGGTGGTGGGGTCGTCGTTGCGCGTGCTCATGGCGCGCATGGCGGCAAAGCCACCAATACCCAGCGGTGAGACGGTGGCTTCAGAGCCACCCGCCACCACGACATCGGCGTCGCCGTATTCAATCATGCGGCCGGCTTCACCAATGCAATGCAAACCGGTGGTGCAGGCGGTGACGATGGCGAGGTTGGGGCCTTTGAAGCCAAAACGAATGGAGACATGCCCGGCAATCATATTGACGATGGTGGAGGGCACAAAAAATGGAGAAATGCGCCGGGCACCCTTGGCGGTGTACTCGCCGTGCATGTGCTCAATCATGGGCAAGCCGCCAATGCCTGAGCCAATCACGCAGCCAATGCGGGTGGCTAACTCATCATCCAGGGCATCGCCGGTGGGCAAACCGGAGTCAGCCACAGCTTGAGCCGCTGCAGCGATACCAAAGTGAATAAAGGAGTCCATCGTGCGCGCTTCTTTGGCACTGATGTAGGAATCAAGGTCGAATCCTTTGACTTCACCGGCAATTTTGCAGGAAAAGGAGGATGCATCAAATTTAGTGATCAGGTCAATGCCTGATTTTCCGGCCAGCAAGTTAGCCCATGCCTCAGACACCGTGTTACCGACGGGGCTGACACAACCTAAACCTGTTACAACAACGCGACGACGGGTCATAAATTTTTGCAATCAGTAGTTAATCTAAAGAAAGCCGCCTGGAGCGGCATGAAACCAGGCCTTTGAACGGGCAACTCCCCAAGGGTTTGCTGCCGTTCGCCACAGTTGACGCAGCGGCGCTCCATGCGCCGCAACCGTCTCAATTACGCTTTTTTGTGCGTGTTGGCGTAGTCGATGGCGTTTTGCACCGTCGTGATTTTTTCAGCATCTTCGTCTGGAATTTCAATTCCGAACTCATCTTCCAAAGCCATCACCAATTCAACGGTGTCCAGGGAGTCTGCGCCCAGATCGCCAACAAAGGCTTTTTCATTGGTCACTTGTGACTCTTCTACACCGAGTTGTTCGGCAATAATTTTTTTCACGCGTGCTTCGATATCGCTCATGGGGGTTCACTCAGAGGGTAGTAAATTAATCCGCAATTCTAGCCGGGCTTGGAGGCATTCCCCCGAATCGGCTGCCGAGCGGATAAATCGGCTTTATTCGTTAAGTCTAAAGACCAAAGCTTACATCAGCATGCCACCGTTGACGTGCAGTTCTTGCCCCGTCACGTAAGCCGCTTCTGGCGAGGCCAGATACGCCACGGCATGGGCAATATCAGAAGGTTTCCCTAGGTGCCCCAATGGAATTTGTGTCAGCAAGGCCTTGTGCTGGTCTTCATGCAGGCTGGCGGTCATGTCGGTCTCAATAAAACCGGGGGCCACACAGTTGACTGTGATGTTGCGCGAACCCAGCTCACGGGCCAGCGCACGGCTCATACCCGCCACACCAGCCTTGGCCGCCGCGTAGTTGGCTTGACCGGGGTTGCCTGAGGCGCCAACCACCGAGGTGATGCTGATGATGCGGCCATAGCGCTGCTTCATCATGGTGCGCATCACTGCGCGACTCATGCGAAAGACGGCTTTGAGGTTGGTGTCCAGCACGGCATCCCACTCATCGTCTTTCATGCGCATGGCGAGGTTGTCGCGCGTGATGCCAGCGTTGTTGACCAACACTTGCAGGCCACCGTGCTCTTTCACGATCTCGTCGATCAGGGTCTGCGCGGTGGTGGCATCGTTCACGTCCAGCGTTTTACCTGTGCAAGCGGGGTATTGAGCCAGAGCCTGGCTAATATTTGCAGCGCCTGCATCCGTCGTGGCCGTGCCCACCACCTTCAAGCCACGCTTGGCCAACTCAAGGGCAATCGCCGCGCCAATGCCACGCGAAGCACCGGTCACCAGGGCTACTTGGCCCACAAAATTAGTTTCACTCATTTGATTCACCCAACAAATTATTTTTGACAGCCGTCATCGACTCGGGGTCCAGCAAAGCCATGCCGACCAATTCTGGGTCAATGCGCTTCACCATGCCCGCCAATACCTTGCCTGGGCCGCACTCCACAACGGTGCTTAAACCCTGCGCCTTGATCGCCCCCATGCACTCCACCCAACGAACCGGCCCAAAGGCTTGGCGGTACAGGGCGTCACGAATGCGGTCCGCCTCTGTTTCCACCGCCACATCGATGTTATTGATAACGGTTATTTTGGGAGGCAAAAACGAGGTCTCTGCCAACTTGGCTCGCAATTTTTCGGCGGCGGGTTTCATCAAACTTGAATGGAACGGGGCAGACACGGGCAGCGACAAAGCACGTTTGGCACCGTTGGCTTTCAAGACCTCACAGGCCTTCTCAACGGCTGCTTTACTGCCAGCAATCACGGTTTGACCAGGGTCATTGAAATTAACGGCTTCGACAACCTCCAGGGAATCAGCGCCAAATGCAGCAGTCACTTCCAAGCAACCAGCGATCACTTTGGCGGCGTCCATGCCCAAAATAGCGGCCATTGCCCCCACACCCACGGGAACGGCATCTTGCATGGCTTGCGCCCGAAAACGCACCAAGGGCGTGGCCTGAGCCAGAGTCAGCACGCCTGCGGCAACCAAAGCGGAATATTCACCCAGTGAGTGCCCAGCAACCACCGAAGGTGCGACACCGGTCTCAGCCATCCAGACCCGGTAGGCGGCCACCGCGCTGACCAACATCACGGGTTGGGTGTTGGTGGTCAAGCCCAGCAACTCTTTGGGGCCTTCTTTGATGAGTTGGCCCAGGTCTTCTCCCAGGGCATCCGACGCTTCTTTTAGCGTTTCCAGGACGACAGGGTGATCACCCCAAGCATCCAACATGCCGACTGATTGAGAGCCTTGGCCCGGAAAAACAAATGCAAAAGGTTTCATGCGGTTCCCGTAAAAATTAGTATTTAAATTAGGCCCAAACTTATGATGAGCGACCACTCAAAGCTATAGATTCAAGAGCACGGCGCCCCAGGTAAATCCGCCGCCCACGCCTTCAAGCATCAGCAGTTCACCAGGCTTTATCTTGCCACTGCGAACAGCAGTATCCAGCGCCAAGGGAATGGAGGCAGCCGACGTGTTGCCGTGCTGATCGACGGTTACGATGACCTTGTCCATTGACAATTTGAGCTTCCTGGCGGTGCTCTGCATGATGCGGATATTGGCCTGATGGGGCACCAACCAGTCCACATCCTCGGCCACTTTACCGGCCTTGGCCAAAGTATTGCGCGCCGCTTGGTCGAGCAAGCCCACCGCCAACTTGAATACGGCTTGCCCGTCCATCTTGAGCAGAGGCTCACCCAGCACTTGCCCGCCAGAAACGTGGCCAGGGACGCACAAAATACCGACGTGCTTGCCGTCAGCGTGCAGATCGCTGGCCAAAATGCCCGGCGTGCTTGAGGCCTCGAGCACGACAGCGCCTGCGCCATCGCCAAAAAGCACACAGGTGGTGCGGTCCTTGAAATCAAGAATGCGGGAAAAAACTTCAGCGCCAATGACCAGGGCTTTTTTGGCAGCGCCGGTCTTGATCATGGCATCGGCCACGGTCAACGCATAAATAAATCCGCTGCACACGGCTTGCACATCAAAAGCCGCGCAGCCATTGGCGCCCAGTTTGTTTTGCAAAATGCAGGCCGTGGAGGGGAAAACCATATCCGGGGTCGAGGTGGCCACAATAATGAGGTCAATGTCCTCGGGCTTGAGCTTAGCCGCTTGCAAGGCATGGCGCGCCGCTTCCAGGCCCAAATCACTGCTGCACATTTCAGGATCGGCAAAGTGACGGGCCCGAATACCGGTTCGCTCCACAATCCAGTCATCAGAGGTCTCAACGCCTTGGGCTGCAAGTTCTGCAACCAAATCAGCATTGGTTAGTTTTCTGGGGGGCAGGTAGCTGCCGGTGCCCGTAATGCGTGAGTAAATGGTCATGGGTCAGTCAGATTCGGTCAGGCGGGTAGCGGAAGACGGCGCCATGGCAACAGCGTAGTTAGCCGCCTTGGCGATCCTCACCTGAACCCGGTCAAGCAAGTTGTTTCGGGCTGCATCATACGCCCGAGTCAAGGCGAACTGGAAGGCCAACTCGTCCGCAGAGCCGTGGCTTTTGAACACCAGCCCACGCAGGCCCAACAGAGCGCCGCCGTTGTAGCGACGATGGTCCATGCGCTTTTTAAGCGCCGATATGATCGGGTAGGCCGCAATGGCGGCCATTTTGGTGAAGATATTGCGTGAAAACTCTATCTTCAGGAAATTCACAATCATCGTGGCCAAGCCTTCACTGGCCTTCAGGGCCACATTGCCCACAAAGCCATCGCACACCACAATGTCAGCGGTTCCCTTGAAAATATCATTGCCTTCGACATTTCCATAAAAGTTGATCTCGCCCGCTTTGGACGCAGAACGAAGCAGTTCGCCTGCTTTTTTGATGACTTCGTTGCCTTTAATGGCTTCTTCACCAATATTGAGCAAACCCACGGTGGGGTTGTCATTGCCGCTCAACACCGACACCAGCGCCGAGCCCATCATGGCAAATTGAAGCAAGTGTTCAGCAGAGCAATCCACATTGGCACCCATGTCCAGCACGGTGGTCGCACCGCCTTTGGCATTGGGAATTTGACCCGCAATCGCAGGGCGGTCAATGCCATCGAGTGTTTTGAGCAAGTACCGGGAAATCGCCATCAGGGCTGCGGTGTTACCCGCAGAGACGGCGGCTTGCGCGGCACCATCTTTCACTTGCTGAATGGCCACCCGCATGGACGAGTCTTTTTTACGGCGCAAGGCCACTTCAAGCGGATCATCCATGCCCACGACCTCGGTCGCGATGATGATTTTGGCGCGAGCGTGCGAAAAATTACGCAGTGCTTCTGGCAAACCCACCAACAGCAACTCCACATCGGGATGTCGATCAAGGAATTTTTGGCAGGCAGGAAGCGTGACGATGGAACCGTGGTCGCCTCCCATGCAGTCGACAGCAATTGTGATCATGGGAATTAGTGCAAAGCTAAGTGGCAACCGAATTTCGGAGGCATAAATAGAAAAGCCCGACGCTACTTATGGGGTAGCTTCGGGCCTTGACTTACTTAGGCGATCAGGCTTCTGACTTTGCCTTGATCACTTGGCGACCACGGTAAAAGCCATTAGGGCTGATGTGGTGACGCAAATGCGTTTCGCCAGTCGTTGTTTCAACGGCGATACCGGGCACAACAAGCGCGTTGTGTGAACGGTGCATACCGCGTTTTGAAGGTGATTTTTTGTTCTGTTGGACAGCCATGATCTGCTCCTTGCGTCATTACGTTGCGAAGGCCGCAACATCTTGGGGTTTGTGAAACGCGTAACCTAACAGTTCACGCGAAGCCTTAAATTATAGCTTAAGCCAGCCGACTAACTTGGCTTGCCACTTTTCAGCGATGCCAGAGCCGCGAATGGATTGAGCTTTTCAGCCAAGGCCGTCTCAAATCCAGCGTCCACGACTTCGAGCTTGACGTCGACTGGGCAGGTCTCGTGGCGAGGCACCACCGGCAAGGCCATCAACACTTCATCCTCAATAAGGTCGTGCAAATTAAATTCCTGGCTCATGACCAAAATATCTTCTTCAGCTTCCTCGTCCTCAAGCTCTGCGGCCGCTTCATTGGCGACAAACCGAAATGACTGATCGATTGACAAGTCCACGTCGACCGGCCCCATGCAACGCTGGCAAACCATGGGCATGCAAAGATCGACCTGCACATGAAGCCAGATTTGCTCGGTACCCGACTCATCAGCACGCACCTCGCCGCTGGCCGACCAGTTTAATGGTGTTTCAGCCTCTAAATTACGTGCTTCGTGCGTAAGCCGCTCGTATTTTGATAGCGCATCATGGCCCACAAGGGGGCTGGCAGCATGGGCAAACGCTTTAATATCCAATTGGGTGGGGGGTGACTCGTGTTTCATGCACGCAGTGTAAGAGAATCACGGCATGTCTGAATCTACCCAACGAAAACTCATCCTGGGCTCCACTTCGCCCTATCGGCGCGAACTTCTGGCGCGTCTGCGAATTCCATTTGACGTGGCCGCACCTGATGTGGATGAAACACCTCTGGCTTTTGAGTCGCCCAAACTGCTGGCCTGCCGACTGGCAATGGCCAAGGCACGCGCTGTAGCGGCACAATTTCCGGCCGCCGTGGTCATCGGCTCGGACCAGGTCGCCGACCTTGACAGCCTGCCTTTGGGCAAACCCGGCACCCATGAGCGCGCGGTTCTGCAGTTGCAGCAAATGCGCGGCAAAACCGTGATCTTTCAAACGGCGGTTGCCGTGGTTTGTTTCGAGACCAATTTCGCACAAATGGACCTGGCCCAGGTCAAAGTCAAGTTTCGCGATCTCTCCGACCTTGAAATTGAAACCTATTTGCGGGCAGAAACACCGTACGACTGCGCCGGCAGTGCCAAGAGCGAAGGTTTGGGCATCGCTTTACTGGAATCCATTGACAACGACGACCCCACCGCCCTGGTGGGGCTCCCCCTGATACGCACTTGCCGCATGATTCAAGCGGCAGGCATCAAGGTACTCTGAACATGACAACGCCCTCTACCCCCCAAAAGCCTGCCAACGCACGCGGCACCCTCTACTTGGTGCCTGCACCACTTGATTTTGGCTGCGACAGCGAGTCTGACCTTCAAAACTCCATGCCGATGGGAACTTTGACGATCGCTGCCCAACTGAATCACTGGGTGTGCGAAAACGCCAAGTCAACCCGGGCTTACTTAAAGCGCGTCAACGCCATCGTGCCCTTAAGCCAACCGGTTCAGGCCCAGCAAATCAAAGAGCTTCCCCGCGAAGTGCATAAAAAAGGCGACCACACGGGTAATTTTGATGCCCACCCCCTGCTCGCGCCGGCCCTTGAAGGGCATGACATGGGCTTGGTGAGTGAAGCGGGCATGCCCGCAGTGGCCGACCCCGGTTCTTCGGTGGTGCGTGCCGCGCATGATCTGGGCATCCAAGTGGTGCCGCTGACCGGCCCCGTGTCTTTGTTGCTCGCCTTGGCGGCCAGCGGACTGAACGGGCAAAATTTCGCGTTTGTCGGCTATTTGCCGCAAGATGGCGCCGAGCGGGTGCAGCGCATCAAAGAGCTGGAGTCTTACGCCATGAAAACGGGGCAGACCCAGTTATTCATTGAGACCCCTTACCGAAACGCCGCCATGTTTCAGGCACTGCTGCAAGCTTTACAACCTAACACCCGAGTCGCTGTGAGCAGCGGTCTCACGCTGGCGACGGGCGTCTGCCTGAGCGACTATGTGAAAAACTGGCGTCAAAAACCTTCGCCCCTCAGCAATTCGACCCCGGTCGTGTTTGCGCTGGGGCGTTGATCGCTAGCGGATGGCCGGAATTGCTTTAAGGGCGTGAATGGCGCCTTCGCCGATGGCGGCGCCAAAGCGTTTGACCAAGCGCTCGGCCACGTTTTCACGGCGGGTGTAGTCCACAATGTCTTCGGCCTTGACCACTTCACGGGCCACGAAGTCGAGGTTCCCCAATTGGTCAGCCAATCCGAGCTCAATCGCTTGCTGACCGCTCCAGAACAAACCACTGAAAATCTCCGGCGTTTCCTTCAGTCGTGTGCCGCGACCGGCTTTGACGACGTCAATAAACTGCTTGTGAATTTGGTCCAGCATGGATTGGGCAAAGGCGCGCTGGATTTCGGTTTGGGGGCTGAACGGGTCTAAAAATCCTTTATTCACGCCGGCGGTCATCAAACGGCGCTCGACGCCCAGTTTGTCCATCAGGCCGGTAAAGCCAAAACCGTCCATCAGCACCCCAATACTGCCCACGATGCTGGCTTTATCCACAAATATTTTGTCCGCCGCCACGGCAATGTAATAGGCCGCTGAGGCGCAAGACTCTTCAACCACCGCATACACCGGCTTTTTGGATTTCAGCTTGAGGCGTTTGATTTCGTCGTTGATGATGCCCGCCTGCACCGGGCTGCCGCCGGGGGAGTTGATCAACAAGACCACTGCCCGGGCGCCATCGTCTTCAAAAGCCGCGCGCAAAGAGGCGACCACCGATTCGGAGCCCGCTTCTGCGCCCGAAGCAATTTCACCCTTGATCTCCACCACCGCCGTGTGCGGCGCCGAGACATCTTTGGTGGGGCCGTTATGGCTGAAGAACACCCAGGCCATGACGACCAAAAAAGCCAACCAGGTCAGGCGCACCGCATTGCGCCAGCGGCGGGCCGTGCGTTGCTCGTCCAGTGTGGCGAACATCAGCTTCTCGAGCGTGGCGCGCTCCCAGCCTGCGGGCTCAGAAGCCACTTCTTTTGCTACTGATTCAATAGCTGGCTGAGCTTGGCTAGCGTTTGTTTCAGCTATTTTTTCTGCTAAATCAGCCTCGGGGGCAGTTGTATTTTCTTCAGGCTTAAGGGGTTCAGTCATTTCAAAACTCAAGAGGTTTCAGGTTGTAAGCAGTATGCCAGTGGACAACGCCATCGGATTCGGAGATGTCAATTTTTATCAAGCCACCGCGACAAGGCCCCATTTGGCAGTTGCCAGTCAACGGGGCGTAGGTGGCGCCATGGGTGGCACACATCAGCCACTGGCCGGTGGTGTCGAAAAATCGGTTGGGCTGGTAGTCCATTTCCATCGTCACATGGGCGCATCGGTTGAGGTAGGCGACCGCCGTGCCCTGGAAACGCACCGCAAAGGCGCTGCAGGATTGGCCGCCGTACAGCACGTCAAACGGCACCGCAACACCACTGTTGACCAGGTCTTTTGAGTTGCACAGAGGAATCAACTGGGTCTGGGACATGGTTGGGCTCAAGAGTTCAGGCGTTGTTCAGCAGCCAGTCGTGCAAGTCCGGCACCGAATGGGCAATGAAGCGGGGCGACAAGGCGTGAAAAGCATCAGGTTCATGGGCACCGTAACTCACGCCCACGCTGGCGCATCCCGCGTTCAGGGCCATTTGCAGGTCATGCGTGGTGTCGCCAATCATGAGGGTGCGTTCAGGCGCCACGTCAAATTCGCGCATTAACTCGTTCAGCATCAGAGGATGCGGTTTGCCCTGCGTTTCGTCGGCGGTACGCGAGCCGTGGAAAAGCCCCTGGAGTTCAACCGCCTGAAAGGCGTCGTTGAGGCCGTGTCGACTTTTGCCTGTAGCCACCGCCAAAACGTGCTGTCGAGTTTTTAAGGCCGCCAACATCACCAAAACACCTTCAAAAAGGCTGATGTCATGCTGCGCCAGCGCGTAGTGGTGCCGGTAGCGCGCGCCCAATTCAGGGTATTTATCAGGCGACACATCCGGCGCTGCGTGCGCCAGGGCCTGTACCAAGCTCAAACCGATCACGTACGAGGCGTCCTTCTGACTGGGCCGGGCGCCGCCCACATCCACCACTGCATTTTGAATACTGCGAGTGATGAGGGCAGTGGAGTCAAACAGGGTGCCATCCCAATCAAAGGCGATTAAATCAAACTGTCTGGAGGTTGGCATATCAGATTGTCCCGGGTGTGGCGTGCTGCGCAAAATCTTCCAGCTCCGGCGGAAGCACGGCCATGAGCTGAATGGGTTCACCGGTGGCAGGGTGACTGAATTTAAGACGCCAAGCATGTAAAAACATGCGCTTCAAGGCGGGGAGCTTGGCTTCGCGCGTTAACACCTTGTTTAAGTCAAAGTCGCCATATTTGTCATCACCGACGATCGGGAAGCCTTCGCTGGACAGGTGTACCCGAATTTGGTGGGTGCGCCCAGTCTTGATCGTGACCTCCAACATGGTGAAAGCGCTGGCCGTGCTGGGCCTAATCTTGACCAAGGTGACCGAGGGCAAGCCATTGGGATCGTCTTTGGACACCACTTTGACGCGCCGCTCCCCCAGACTCGGCGTGCCCGCTTTGCCCTCAATCAGGTATTTGTGCAGGGGCTTGTCAAGCACTTTCTTGCTTGCCGGCCAAGGGCCCGCCACCATCGCCAGGTAGGTTTTATCGGTTTCACGTTCGCGAAACTGGTTTTGAAGATGCGTCAAAGCACTTCTTTTTTTGGCAATCAGCAAAATCCCGCTGGTTTCACGGTCCAAGCGGTGCACCAATTCAAGAAACTTGGACAAAGGGCGGGCCATGCGCATTTGCTCAATCACCCCAAAACTCACGCCCGAACCCCCATGAACCGCCACGCCCGAAGGCTTGTCAATCGCAATTAAGTGATCATCCTCAAAAAGGATGGGGAAATCCCGCGCAGGCGCATCACGCACTGTTTGCGCCATGGCATCGGCTTTTTCAGCCACCCGCTCCGAGATACGAACCGGCGGCAAACGCACGGCATCGCCGATGGCAACGCGCGTGTCCGCAGCCGCCCTGCCCTTGTTAACACGCACCTCGCCACTGCGGATAATTCGGTAAATATGGGTCTTGGGAACGCCCTTCAAATGGCGCATCAAAAAGTTATCCAGACGTTGGCCGGCAGAATCTTCGTCAACCGTAACAGTGGTGACTTGGGGAAGGGGAGAGCTCAGAATGCCGCCTATAATGTGTTTCACTGACGTTGTGCTGTAAGTGGTTGATTTAATAAGAAGTAACTTCTTAGTCCAGGTGGAGTTTAGTCCACCCACCCTTTCCAGCCCCGTTAGAAGGTCGATACCGCCGGATCAAGGCGCACGCAAACCCCCAACCCCTTGTTTGGGGTGGCCTGCAAGCTGAACGGTCAAGACGACGCCATGAAATAATGATACGGAATACCCAAAATTCACAGACAAGCCGTCTGTGAACGGAAAGAAGCGAGATGTTTGTGTTCATGAGCCTGATTCAAATATGCCCACGGTGCGTTAGCGTGCCGTTTTTTGGCATGGATTGGCCATTGGCGCCCACCCCACGGGCGCATTCAGCTATTGATTTTATAGCATCCCCACAACCCAACTCCCTCGCCCCCCTCCACGCGCCTTCACCGGGACTTTGCATTTAAGTAAGTCTCGGTACTCCGGCTTTTCCTCCTCATTTCATAGCGTCAGTTCTGGTATCTCTTGCTCGTAAAGAGCATGTTTGTTATTTGAATTGAAGGATGCTACCCATGAAACGGATGCTGATTAACGCCACGCAGGCTGAAGAACGCCGCCTGGCCATCGTCGACGGACAAAAACTCCTCGACTACGAAATTGAAATTGAAGGTCGCGAACAGCGCAAAGGCAATATTTACAAAGCCGTTGTGACCCGTGTCGAGCCCTCGCTGGAAGCTTGCTTTGTGGACTACGGTGAAGACCGCCACGGCTTTCTGCCTTTTAAAGAAATCTCACGCCAGTATTTCCAACAAGGTACCTCTGTCGGACAAGCCCGCATTCAAGACGCGATTCGTGAAGGCCAAGAGCTGCTGGTTCAGGTCGAAAAAGAAGAGCGCGGCAACAAAGGCGCAGCGCTCACCACGTTTGTGTCGCTGGCCGGTCGCTATGTCGTTCTGATGCCCAACAACCCGCGTGGCGGTGGTGTGTCTCGTCGCATTGAAGGCGAAGACCGTGCTGACCTCAAGGAAGCACTGGAACAACTCGAATACCCCAACGGCATGAGCATCATTGCCCGCACCGCTGGCATTGGCCGCAGTGCGCCTGAGTTGCAGTGGGACTTGAACTACCTGCTCAAACTCTGGACCGCCATTGATGGCGCCGCCAAAGGTGGCAAGGGTGCTTACCTGATTTACCAGGAATCGTCACTGGTTATTCGTGCCATTCGCGACTACTTCAACAACGACATTGGCGACATCCTGATCGACACCGATGACGTGTACGAGCAAGCCCAGCAGTTCATGGCCCACGTCATGCCCGAGCACGCAGCCCGCGTGAAACGCTACCGCGATGACGCGCCGCTGTTCAGTCGCTTCCAGATCGAGCACCAGATCGAGTCGGCCTACGCCCGTACCGTGCAATTGCCCTCTGGCGGTGCCATTGTGATTGACCACACTGAGGCTCTGGTCTCCGTGGACGTGAACTCGGCCCGCGCCATCAAGGGCGGCGACATCGAAGAAACCGCAACACGCACCAACCTGGAAGCCGCTGACGAAGTGGCACGCCAGATGCGTTTGCGCGACTTGGGTGGTCTGATCGTGATCGACTTTATCGACATGGAAGAAAGCCGCAACCGCCGCGACGTCGAAACCCGCCTGCGCGATGCGCTGCGCCAAGACCGCGCCCGTGTGCAGTTTGGCACCATCAGCAAATTTGGTTTGATGGAAATGAGCCGCCAACGCCTGCGACCTGCGCTGAGCGAAGGCGCCTCGATCCCCTGCCCTCGTTGCGGTGGCGCTGGCCACATCCGTGACACTGAATCCAGTGCGCTGCAAATCTTGCGGATCATCCAGGAAGAGTCGCTCAAGGACAACACCGCCTCCGTGCTGTGCCAGGTGCCTGTTGAAGTGGCGTCGTTCCTGCTCAATGAAAAGCGTACCGAGATCGCCAAAATCGAACTCAAGCAGCGTATTAACGTGCTCATGGTGCCTAACAAGACCCTTGAAACGCCTAACTACAAGTTGGAGCGCCTGAAGCACGACGACCCGCGTCTTGACAACATCGAAGCCAGCTACAAAATGGCTGAAGAGATGGAAGACCCGACCGCTGTGACCCGTCGCGCCCAAGAGCCTACCAACAAGCAAACGCCCATCATCAAGGGCGTGTTGCCAGACGCACCAGCGCCCATTGCCACGCCTAAGCCTGCCCACGCACCCAGCGCTGCACCTGCAGCCCGCGCTGCGGCCAAGCCTGCGGCGACAACGGCTACTGCAAGCTCGGAGACTGGTTTCTTTGGCTGGTTGAAAAATCTGTTTGCCCCTGCGCCTGCTGCTACCCCCCAGGCCAAGCCTTTGCCAGAAGCCGGTAAAGACGACAAACGTGAAGGCCGCGAGGGTCGTGGTGGCCGTGACGGCGCCCGCCGCAACGAGCCACGCGGTGAACCCCGTGGTGAAGGTCGCCCAGAAGGCGGTCGCGGACGCCCTGAAGCTGGCGAAGGCGCTGGCTCACGCGGTGCACGCGGTGGCCGTGGCGGACGCGGTGGTCGCTCTGACCGCCCAGCGCAAGGCCAAGGTCAACGCGAACGTTTTGACCAAGAGGGTCGCCCAATGGACGCCGGCCAACCAGCCCTGAACGCCCAAAACCAGGACGCTCCCCGTGGCGAACCAGCTCAAGGCCAAGAACGCCCACCCCGTAACGCCGAGCGCGGCGATCGTGGCGGCCGTGGCCGTGGCCGTGGTGAACGCACTGAGAATGCCGATCAAGCAGCCCCTTCAGAGCGCAATGAGCCGCGCAACGATGGTCGCCAGGAAGGCCGTCCAGAAGGACGCAATGCTCGCCCTGAGCGCAATCGTCGCCCCGATGAAAACCGAAACGACGCCCCGATGGAGCAAAACGCGCCAGCCGCTGAGCGTGTGAACCCCGAGTTCAACGCCGCTGCCCCAGCCGATGCTTCGCAGGCAGGATTCGATCAGGCTCCGCGCACCGAAGGTGAGCCCCGCGAAAAGCGTTCACGTGACCGCTATGGCCGCGACCGTGCGCCTCGTGGTGATCGCGCTGAGCAAGGCGAGCGTCAAGAGCGCCCAGTGCGTGAAGCACCTGCTGCCCAAGAGGAAGCTCAGAGTGAGCCCCGCAAGTCTTATTTTGCTGCTGAAGCAGGAACTTCCTTAGCCAGCAGCGCCACACCAGCACCAACGGCACCCGTTGCGGCGCCCGTCGCACAAGTCGCTGCTCCAGTTGCGGTTGTTGCACCAGTGGCCGTTCAGGCGCCGGTTCAGGCACCCGCACCGGTTCAAGTGGTGACGGCACCCCAGGCGCCCGTGGCAGCAGAAGTTGCCCCAGCGGCCGTCACAAGCGGCATGCCCAAGCTCCAGTCGTTTGCACTGCCCATGGCTGAATTGGCTCAGGTTGCTCAAAATTCTGGTCTGAATTGGGTGAACTCGGATGCCGCCAAAATTGCAGCCGTTCAAGCCAGCATCGCGGCTGAACCCAAGCCAGTGCGCGTGCCCCGTGAACGCCCTGTGGTCGCCAAAGCCGAAGCCGCTCCCTTGGTGATGATCGAAACCAAGCGCGATCTGCGTGAAATGACTTTGCCTTTTGAAGAAAAAGCACCTCAGTAATTGAGAAGTTGGCCTCCAGGGGCCATTTAAGAAGGGCACCTAGGTGCCCTTTTTTTATGGACGAATCACATCTGCCCCAGGCGGGGGCTTGAATTGAAAAGCCGCAGCATTCAACACCGGGTTCATTTCAAACTGGGCAAAGGTCAGCAAAGAGCGCTGACCAAAGCTGTCCAGTATTTCCAAAGCATTGAGGGTGGCGGCCTTGAAACCCACACGAACCGATTGCAACTGGCCATCCTTGGACTTGGGGGTCGCCACCACCCACTGCAGCCCATCCTTGTCAGGCGCATCGGCCAAGGTAAAGTCCGTCTGCAGAGACTTTAAATCAGGTGCAGCCGCAATTAACGCAGCAGGCGTTGACCCCAGCACCTGAGACTGCTTGCGAGCGGTGACCTGGTTCAGGTCGACATCAAACAACCACAAGGTTTGGCCATCGGCCACGATGCTTTGCTCGAACGGTTTTTTGTAGACAAACTTGAAACGACCCGGCCGTGAAAACTCAAACGTGCCCGTTGAAGTTTTGACGCGAGGGGCCTGCCCTTCTTTGGCGGGTGCCGTCACCACTTGGGTAAAGTCAGCCCGTCCCGTTTTAGCGGTCTTGACGAAAGATTCAAGGCTTTCCAAGCCTCCAGCCCATGAGTAACTAGCATAAGCAGCTATTAATAAAGTAGCAATATTTTTCATTATTTTTAGTCTGCGCGCGCAGGCACCAAAATTTCACGTTGACCACTGCTGCTCATGGAGCTCACCAAGCCGGCGTTTTCCATGTCTTCAACCAAACGGGCGGCGCGGTTGTAGCCAATTTTTAAATGGCGCTGGACCAGCGAGATGCTGGCCTTGCGGTTCTTTAAGACCACTTCAACGGCTTGGTCGTACATCGGGTCTTTTTCACCGCCGCCACTGCCGCCCTCGCCCATCAGGCCGTCCACGCTCTCATCGGTGCCGCCTTCCAGCACGCCTTCAATGTAGTTGGGCTCACCCTGGGATTTGAGGTAGCTCACCACGCGATGCACTTCTTCGTCGCTGACAAAGGCGCCGTGCACCCGTGTCGGCATGCCGCTGCCCGGCATGTAAAGCATGTCGCCCAAGCCCAGCAAGGCCTCGGCCCCCATTTGGTCAAGAATGGTGCGGCTGTCGATCTTGCTGCTGACTTTGAACGAAATACGGGTGGGAATATTGGCCTTGATCAGGCCGGTGATCACATCCACACTGGGGCGCTGGGTCGCCAAAATCAGGTGAATGCCGGCGGCACGCGCCTTTTGGGCCAACCGGGCGATCAACTCTTCAATCTTCTTGCCCACCACCATCATCAGGTCGGCCAACTCGTCAATCACCACCACAATGTGCGGCAGGCGCTCGAGCGGCTCTGGGGATTCGGGCGTCAGACTGAAGGGGTTGTAAATAAACTCTTCGCGGGATTTAGCCTCGTCAATTTTGGCGTTGTAACCGGCCAGATTACGCACGCCCATTTTGCTGAGTAATTTGTAGCGGCGCTCCATCTCGGCCACGCACCAGGTGAGGCCGTGCGCGGCTTGGCGCATGTCGGTCACCACGGGGGCCAGCAAATGGGGAATGCCTTCGTAGACCGACATCTCCAGCATCTTGGGGTCGATCATCAGCAAGCGCACGTCATGCGCCTCAGCTTTGTACAAGAGACTCAAAATCATGGCATTGATACCCACCGACTTGCCTGAACCGGTGGTACCGGCCACCAGCACATGGGGCATTTTGGCTAGATCAACCACCACCGGGTTGCCCACAATGTCTTTGCCCAAGCCCATGGTGAGCATTGATTTGGCCTCGTGGTAGACGCTGGAGCCCAAAATCTCGGAGAGCTTGATGGACTGGCGCTTGGCGTTGGGCAATTCCAGCGCCATGTAGTTTTTGCCAGGAATAGTCTCCACCACGCGAATGGACACCAGGCTTAAGCTGCGGGCCAAATCTTTGGCCAAGCCCACAATTTGTGAGCCCTTAACGCCCGTGGCGGGCTCAATCTCGTAGCGCGTGATCACGGGGCCCGGTTGGGCCAGCACCACGCGCACATCGACACCAAAGTCTTTGAGCTTTTTCTCAATCATCCGGCTGGTCATCTCCAGCGTCTCGGGGGCCACGGTTTCCTGGCGTAGCAAGGGATCATCCAGCAAATCCACCATTGGCAGTTTGCTGTCTGGCATTTCTTTAAACAAAGGTTTTTGGCGTTCTTTGGCCACGCGCTCGCTTTTGGGCAAGTCCACAAGCACTGGCTCAATCATGACAGCCACTGGATTGGGGTGTGGGTGGGCTATCTCTTCAAGCCGCTCATCAAACAACACTTCTTCGCGTTCACGCGCCGCCTGCTGGCCCATCGCCACGTCTTGGGCGACTTCACGCTGCTCACGGCGGGATTCAAACTGGGCATAGATCCAAGCGCCCAAGCGCTCTGCCACCCTTGCCCAGGAAAATCGGAAGGCCAAGGCGGCGCCAACCAGGCCCAAAGCAATCGCCACCAAGCCCGCACCAGCAAACCCGAGTCCCCGAGTCGCCAAAGAACCCAAAAGGTAACCGAGCACCCCACCCCCATGACCGGGCAATCGGACCTCTAGACTGTAAAACCGTGACCACTCCAAACAGGCGCTCGCGCTCAAGAGCAGCAGCAAACCAACCCAAAAGCCCGCTGGACTAACTGCAAAACGGGATAAGCTATCTCCAGTGGGTGGCACAGAATCCCCACGCTGCGCCAGTAAATCATGACCACGCAGCCACTGTGCAAAGCGCGCCAACCAGGCACGCGCGCCCACTGCCACAGACCACCAAACCGAAAAACCAAACAAGAAATAACTGCCATCGGCCAACCAAGCCCCCAGACGCCCTAACCGATTGAGCACTAGGGCGCTTTGCCCGGAGGTGGACCAGGCGGCGTCCTGCAGGCTGTAACTGGCCAGCGCCACCACCCAAAAAAGAAGCAAGGCAAAACCAGCCAACAAGCCAATTTCGTCGGTAAATCGACCCAAACCCGAGCGAACCACAGGGGGCTTGGCGCGGGAAGAGTTAAGCGTATCTAAGGTGTAAGTCATGCCAATAGCGGTGTTCCCGGCTTAGTGAGGCCGGGTGAGCATCGATTCACCTTGCGTGAACGGGTGCTTGGTCAACATCGCATAATCCTGTCTGATTGAAAATATTAAACTTCTCGAGTGTCTGACTATTTCAGACAACTTAAGCATATTCGGTTATCGGGTCTATTTTTATAGTTTCTCGCCGTACTGTACACGGCGCCTCCATTTTTTCACGAAGGTTTTTTACGATGTCCACCACTCGACACGCCAAGGTACTCATTCTGGGCTCTGGCCCTGCCGGTTACACCGCCGCCATTTACGCGGCACGCGCCAACCTGAACCCCTTGCTGATCACCGGCATTGCCCAAGGCGGCCAGTTAATGACCACCACCGAAGTTGACAATTGGCCGGCTGACGTCGACGGCGTGCAAGGCCCCGAATTGATGCAACGATTTCTGGCGCACGCCGAGCGTTTCAAGACCGAAATCTTATTCGACCACATCAACGAGGTCGACTTCTCCAAGCGCCCGTTCACCCTTAAAGGCGATAGCGGTGAGTTCACCTGCGACTCACTCATCATCTCCACAGGCGCCTCAGCAAAATACTTGGGCCTGCCCTCTGAAACTGCCTTTATGGGCCGCGGCGTGTCAGGCTGCGCCACCTGCGATGGCTTTTTCTACCGCGAAGAGATTTGCTGTGTCATTGGCGGCGGCAACACCGCCGTTGAAGAAGCCTTGTACCTGTCCAACATCGCCAGCAAGGTGTATTTGGTGCACCGCCGCGACAAATTCAAAGCAGAGCCCATTTTGGTGGACAAGCTCATGGAAAAAGTGGCCGCAGGCAAGATTGAGCTGAAAACCTTTTGCACGCTCGACGAAGTGCTGGGCGATCAAAGTGGCGTGACTGGCGTTCGCCTGAAAAATGTGACCACCGGCGCGACCGAAGATTTGACCCTCAAGGGTTGCTTTATCGCGATTGGGCACTCCCCCAACACCGATATTTTCAAAGGCCAATTGGAGATGGCTGGCGGCTATATCGTGACGCAGGGCGGCCTCAAAGGCTTCGCGACCATGACCAGCGTTCCGGGCATTTTTGCCGCCGGCGACGTGCAAGACCATGTCTACCGCCAAGCCATCACCAGCGCCGGCACCGGCTGCATGGCGGCTCTGGATGCACAGCGTTTTCTTGAGCAAGACTGAAATTGCTATAATCGAAGGCTTTTCCAGAGTGCGCTCAAACTTTTAACGGTTTGAGTGGGCTGGGGAATTTATTTACCGCCACTTATTTGTGGCGAGGTGCGGCGAAAGCTGTTAACGAGTGGGCAGTCAATATTTCTGCTCACGTCTTCTGGAGTGTCCAAATGGCACGCGTATGTGAAGTCACGGGCAAAGGCCCAATGGTTGGGAACAAAGTTTCCCACGCCAACAACAAAACCAAGCGTCGGTTCCTTCCGAACCTGCAATACCGTCGTTTCTGGGTCGAGACCGAAAACCGTTGGATTCGCTTGCGAATCTCAAACGCTGGTTTGCGTTTGATCGACAAAAAAGGTATCGATGTTGTGCTCGCAGATTTGCGCGCACGTGGACAGGCATAAGGAGCAGCACCATGGCAACCAAAGGCGGACGCGAAAAAATCAAGCTGGAATCTACAGCTGGAACTGGTCACTTTTACACGACCAGCAAAAACAAGAAAACAATGCCCGAGAAAATGTTGATCAAGAAATTTGATCCCAAAGCTCGCAAGCACGTTGACTACAAGGAAATGAAACTGAAGTAATTCAGGTTCTCTTCATTGAAAAAGCCCGCTTCATGCGGGCTTTTTTACTTCTGGATATTGATCATTTAATGCTACACATTCAGTAGCTGATCAAGCACATTAAATAAGGCTTGAAGCCCGATAAGACTCCTAATATTAGCAAGCCCGAACGGCCCGCAATTTCATGGAGAACTCTTGCAGCGCCAAGATGCCACTGGCTTCTGCCCGGTGGCACCAAGCCTGCAAATCAAGCGTCAGCTGCTCACGGGTATGGGTGCGGCTCAGCCACATTTGACGCAATTCTTCACGCATCACGACCATCTTGTCCAGCACGGGAGAGGCAGCGCGGGCCAGCACCAGTTGTGCCACGGCAGCGGTGGGCACCTTGTCTTCATCGCGGTGCAACCAGCGCTGTGCGGCCTTGATGACTGCGCCATCGGCGCTACGGGCCTTCATGGCTTCGAGGTCGTCATTGAAGGCGCGGCGCATGTCCAGGGCATACGCCGCCATGATTTCATAGCGGTTGGAGATCAGGGCCTCCAGCGTCATTTCGTCGGCCACTGGGCGAATATCGCCAAAGGCCAGCTTGGGCGGTGTCTTCTTGACCGTGGCCAAACCTACGCTTTTCATCAGACTGATGTACATCCAGCCAATGTCAAACTCATAGGGCTTGACCGACAACTTGGCCGAGGTGGGGTAGGTGTGGTGGTTGTTGTGCAACTCTTCACCGGCAATCAGAATGCCCCAGGGGGAAATATTGGTGCTGTGGTCGGGCGCCTCGAAGTTGCGATAACCCCAAAAATGCGCGGCACCGTTGATGATGCCTGCGGCCATCACGGGCGTCCAGGCCATTTGCACAGCCCAAACCGACAAACCTGCCGCGCCAAACAGGGTCAGATCGATGATCAACATCAAAAGAATACCCAGCATGGAAAAACGGGTGTACAGATGGCGCTCAATCCAGTCATTGGGTGTGCCGTGACCATAACGGGTCATGGTCTCCGCATTGGAAGCCTCGGCGCGGTACAACTCGTAACCTTGCAGCAACACCTTCTTGATGCCGTACACATGGGGACTGTGCGGGTCGTCGGCCTGCTCGCACTTGGCGTGGTGCTTACGGTGGATTGAGGTCCACTCTTTCGTGACCTGACCCGTGGTCAGCCAAAGCCAGAACCGGAAAAAATGTGAAGCGATGGGGTGCAGGTCAAGCGCGCGGTGCGCTTGATGCCGGTGCAAAAACACCGTGACGCTGATCATGGTCACATGGGTCATGCCCAGCGTGAACAACACGATTTGCCACCAGGACAATTTCCAGAAACCGTAAGCCAACCACTCAAGCACTGCGTTCAAGGCAGCCCAATCAGGTAACAACATATTTGTAATTTCTCTCAACGTCAAATTGATAATTATCACCAAGTACCCAAGCACTTGGTGTTAGCGAACGATTTTAATGCTTGACCGAGATTTGTGCCGAAAATGGCCTGAATAAGCACCCCACCCTTGATTCAGATCGCTGGATGGGGGGGTGGCCGCTTACTTTTTCTGCCAAACAGCAGCAAAAAATCCATCCGTCTGGTGACGGTGCGGCCACAAGCGCAGGTAGCGCAGGCCATTCTCGCCGCCGGTGCAGAGCTTTTCCGAACCCTCGACCTTCAAGCCCGTCAGGATGCTGCCTGCATCGACCATCTCAAAATCGGGGTTGGCCTCGGTAAAGGCCTGGGCAATGGCTTCATTCTCTTGAATCATCACGCTGCAGGTGGCGTACACCAGACGACCGCCCGGCTTGAGCAAACGGGCCGCGCTTTGCAAAATAGCGGTTTGCAAAACCGTCATCTGCTCGACCAGCGCCAGGGTTTGGCGCCATTTCAGATCGGGGTTGCGGCGCAAGGTGCCCAAGCCTGAGCAAGGCGCGTCCACCAAAACACGGTCAATCTTGCCCGACAAGCGCTTGACGCGGTCATCACGCTCGTGCGCAATCGCGGCAGGATGCACATTAGACAAGCCACTGCGTGCCAAGCGTGGCTTGAGCGCATCCAGACGGTGCGGAGAGGTGTCAAACGCGTACAAACGCCCGGTGCTGCGCATGCCCGCGCCAATGGCGAGAGTTTTCCCGCCCGCGCCCGCACAAAAGTCAACGACCATCTCGCCGCGCTTGGCATCGAGCAGCATGGCCAAGAGTTGCGAGCCTTCGTCTTGCACCTCAAAAGCACCCCGCATAAAGGCGTCGGTTTTGTTCAGGGTGGGCTTGCCCGCAATGCGCAGACCGAAAGGTGAGTAAGCCGTGGGCAAGGCCTTGATACCGATTTGGGCCAGTTCTTTTTGCACGTCAGCACGTTTGGCGTTCAGGGCATTGACGCGCAAATCAAGGCCAGCGCCGTGATTCAGGCTGTCGGCCAATTGCCAAAATTCATCGCCCAGCTGTTCTTTGAGCGGCTGCACCAGCCACTCGGGCAGGTTGTGGCGGTGGCGCTCCATCAGGTCGGCCACATTGATTTTTTCACAACCGTCAATCCAGTTGGTTTCCTGCTCAGTCAGGGCGCTGCGTAAAAAGTCGCCAGGGCCATAGAAGCCCAAAATCGCCAAACGGCGCTCTTTGGGGCCGCTGCCCGAGGGGGCGTAGTGGTCAAACAGAAGTTTTTTGCGCAACACGGTGTACACCGTGCCAGACAAGGTAGCGCGTTCGCGGGGACCCAGGCCGCGGTTGTCACGAAAGAACTTCGAGACAATCGCGTCGGCGGGGTGGTCAAATTTGAGGGTGAGGCGGACGAGTTCAGAACAGACGTCGAGCAGGGCTTTTGGGTGCATAGCCTACGATTGTCCCATGATTGACAACCCACTCCCCCCACTCACCCCAACCCGCAAGGGCCAATACCGCCATTACAAGGGCTTGCCCTACGAGGTCATCGACACCGTGCGCCACAGCGAAACCCTGGAACCCATGACGCTTTACCGTGCACTTTATGGGGAACGGGGGCTTTGGGTGCGGCCCGCCGCCATGTTTGAAGAAGAAGTGGTGATTGAGGGCACTCGCCAGTTGCGTTTCACTTGGGTTGGTGAATAAGCACGGCGCAAGAGACGGCAGGTGCTCTTTTCTCCGACTTCTTTACAAGTCTTCATCTTGGCGCAACTCGCCAAAGATTTGATTACTGCAAAATGAACCGTATTCCCGCGCCTCATGTTGCAAAAACCGATGACTGAACAAAAATCAAACCCACCAAGGCCGCGCCAATCCAAGCAGCGCACCTTGCCTGGCGTGCTGGCTATCGCCTTGGCCCTAATGGCGAGTTCCGCTTGGCTTGGTTCCGCTCGGGCCGCCTCGGAGGCGGACCCGTCCCAAGCGCTCGCGCAGTGGTGGCAGCGCTTTGAAGACCCGATGCTCAACACCCTGGTGACGCAAGCCTTGCAGACCAACACCAGTCTGCGCTCAGCACGGGCAGCACTGCAGCAAGCCCGCGCGCTGAGAGATGTCAAAAATGCGGGGCTGAAGCCGGGTATGGCCGCCTCCGTCTCGGGCAGGCGCAGCAAGGCAACCGGGGAAGAAGCCAGCAACAGTTTTGGGGCCAGTCTGGATGCCCAATGGACGCCCGATGTCTTGGGTGGCAACCGCAGCACCCTCGAGGCTGCCGAGCTGGATGCCCAGGCCTCAGAAGCCACATTGGCCGATGCCCAAGTGTCGGTCGCTGCTGAAGTGGCCTTGGCCTACATTGCCCTGCGTAGCCAACAAACCCAATCAGCGATCGCCCGCACCAACCTGGCCAGCCAGGAAGAGACCCTGCAAATTACCGACTGGCGCGCACAAGCCGGACTCACCACCTCACTGGAAGTGGAACAAGCCCGAACCGCAGCCGCGCAAACCCGCGCCCAAATCCCCGCGCTATTGGCCAACATCACCAAGTCGCAGGGCGCTTTAGCGGTCCTGACGGGCCAACTGCCGCAAGCACTGCAAACGCAGTTGGCCGCGCCACAGCCGGTCCCTCAGGTGGCCATTGAAAAAGCCATGAACCTCCCGGCACAAACCCTGCGCCAGCGATCCGATGTGCAGGCGGCAGAGCACCGCATCACCGCCGCCTTGGCGCGTGTCAGCGTGGCTGAGGCGGCGCTTTACCCGAGTTTTTCCATCAGCGGCTCGCTGGGTCTGAATGCCTTGACGCTGGCGGGATTGACGAATGGCGCCTCGGTGCTTAATTCATTGCTGGCAGGTATTTCCGTGCCCCTGTTCGATGCCGGCGGTACCCAGGCCCAAGTGCGCGCGCAAGAGGCTGCACTGGAACAAACCCGGGCCAACTACCAAACAGTCGTGCTGACAGCGCTGAAAGAGGTGGAGGACGCCCTCGTGACCTTAAATGGCGACAACACCCAACTTTCGCACTTACAGACAGCAGCGGAATCCGCCAGCCTAGCGGCCCTCTTGGCCCAAAACCGCTACACCAGTGGCTTGATTGATTTTCAGACCGTACTCCTTACCCAGCGCACCCTCTTGACCGCACAGAGTAGCGTCGCCAGCACCACCGCCGAGGTGAGCGCCGACCACATTCGCCTTTACAAGGCGCTGGGCGGTGGCTGGAATCCTGCATTGAATTTGAAAAGCGCACCATGACTGACAAAACCGCCTCCTCCAAAACCATGTCCACCTCTGACTTGCAAACCTTGCTCAATGAGCCTCTGCATAAAGTCTGGTGGCGGCGCCCTTTGGTTTGGGGTGGTGTGGGTTTGCTTGTATGCACTGCAGCCGGTGCTTACTTTTGGCAACAAACATCTAAAAGCAACGCCGCCCCGACGTATGTCACCACACCCGCCGCCCCAGGCAACCTGACCCTGAGTGTGTCCGCCAACGGCACGCTGCAACCCACCCGCTCGGTCAGCATTGGCAGCGAGCTCTCGGGCACCGTGCTGCGCGTGTTGGTGGATGTGAACGACAAGGTCAAAAAAGGCCAGGTGCTGGTCGAGTTGGACACCGCCAAATTGAACGATCAGGTAGCGCGCTCGCGCGCCAGCCTGGGCTCTGCTACGGCGATGGTGGCGCAAGCCGTGGCCACAGCGTCTGAGGCACGCGGTCAGTTGGCACGGCTGGAGACGGTGGCCAAACTCTCGGGCGGCAAAGTACCGTCGCAGGCCGAGTTGGAAACCGCCCGCGCCAGCCTGGAACGCGCCCTGGCCCAAGAAGCCAGCGCCCGCGCCAACGTCACCGAGGTGAGCGCCACGCTCTCCACCGATGAAACCAATCTATCCAAAGCCTCCATTCGCTCACCCATCGACGGCGTGGTGCTGACCCGTACCGTGGACCCTGGCAATGCTGTGGCCGCCTCACTGCAAGCCGTCACCCTGTTTAACGTGGCAGAAAATCTGAGCCAGTTGCGCCTTCAGGTCAACGTGGATGAGGCCGATGTGGGCGCGGTCAAAGTGGGACAAAAAGCCAGCTTTACCGTCAGCGCCTATCCCGCCCGCAAATATCCGGCCACCATCACCCGCGTGGCCTATGGCTCCACCATCACCGACAACGTGGTCACCTACGTCACCTATCTGGATGTGGACAACACCGACCTCTCCCTGCGCCCGGGCATGACGGCGGCCAGCACCATCACCTCTACCGAGCGCCAGGGTGTTTTGCTGGTGCCCAACACCGCGCTCAGGTTCAAACCGACGCTCTCAAGTGGCACAGGGGGGGGCGCTGGTGCAGGCAAATCGACCGGTATTGTGTCGAGCCTGCTGCCCCGCATGCCCCGGTCAGGAGCCCCCAAAACTGCCACGGGCTCGGGGCCCAGCACCAAGGTGTGGGTCCTGCGCGAGGGGGTAGCTGTGGCTGTTGATATCACCACCGGCATCAGCGATGGCCGCATGACCGAAATCACCGGCGGCGATTTGCAGGCGGGCATGGAAGTCATCACCGACCAGCGCTTGAGCACCACAGCACCATGAGTTCAAATGCGTTGATTCAGCTGCGCCAGGTCACCAAAATGTATGGCGCGGGCGCGACCGCTTTGCAGGCGCTCAAAGGCGTGGACCTGACCATTCAGGCGGGTGACTTTGTCGCCATCATGGGGCCCAGCGGTTCAGGCAAATCCACCGCCATGAACACCTTGGGTTGCCTGGACACCCCCACCACCGGCGAGTATTTATTCAACGGTGTGCATGTTGAAAAACTCTCACGCGACCAACGCGCCCGCCTGCGTCGGCAGTTTTTGGGTTTTGTGTTTCAGGGCTTCAATTTGCTGGCCCGCACCTCGGCGCAAGAAAATGTGGAGTTGCCCTTGTTGTACCGGGGTGAGTCCGCCAAAACTCGCCACGCGCTAGCGGCCAAAGCCCTGGCCTCGGTGGGCTTGGCAGGCTGGGAGCACCACACACCCGCTGAACTTTCTGGCGGCCAACAACAACGCGTCGCCA
Source organism: Comamonadaceae bacterium (assembly GCA_947372745.1). Lineage (GTDB taxonomy): Bacteria > Pseudomonadota > Gammaproteobacteria > Burkholderiales > Burkholderiaceae_C > Rhodoferax. Next base: position 25,730 of record CANBUY010000016.1, read on the forward strand.
TTGCCCGCGCCATCGTCACCGAGCCCGCCGTGCTGCTGGCCGATGAGCCCACCGGCAACCTCGACACCCAGCGCAGCCGGGAAATCATGGAACTGCTGTGGGGGCTCAACGTTAAACACGGCATCACCATTTTGATGGTCACGCACGAGGCCGAAATGGCCGCCTATGCCAAACGAATCGTGCGCTTTGTAGACGGGGTGGTGGCCAGCGACACCCTCAACCCCAGCCCCGCTGGTTTGGAAATGTCGGCGGCGAAGGTGCACTGATGTGGATTAACACCTTGCAACTCGCCCTTCGCTCCATACGGCGCAACCTGATGCGCTCTTTTTTGACTATTTTGGGCATCGTGATTGGCGTCAGCGCCGTCATCACCATGGTCACTTTGGGCAATGGCGCCACGATGGCGATACAAAACCAGATTTCAGGCTTGGGCACGAACCTGCTCCAGGTGCGCCCCGGCCAACGCATGATGGGCCCCGGTGGCGGGCCGGCCTTCAAGGAGGTGGACGCCGAGGCCATTCAAAGCCAAATTGGCGGCATCAGCGCCGTCGCCCCCGAGGCCCGTTCTGGGGCCACACTGGTGGCCAGCGGGCGCAACTGGAGCAGCAGCGTCATCGGCAGCACCAACAACTGGCTCATCACTGGCAATTGGAAAATAGCCGATGGCCGTGAATTTACCGCCGATGAGCAGCGCGCTGGCGCCGCGGTGTGCATGATTGGCGAGACTGTACGCCGCGAGCTTTATGGCGAGCGCCCTGCGGTGGGCGAGCAATTGCGCGTAAAGCAAATTTCTTGCGAAATTGTGGGCCTGCTGGGTGCCAAAGGCCAAGGCGCCTTTGGCAATGACCAAGATGACGTGGTGCTGGTGCCGCTCAAAACCCTGCAGCGCCGCATCACCGGCAACACCCGTGTCAACACGCTGCTGGTCTCGATGATGGACAACAGCGACCCTGCCCGCGTCAAAGCCAGCCTGACCCAACTGCTGCGCGAGCGCCGCAAACTGGCCTCAGGCGATGAAGACAACTTCAACGTGCTCGACACCAAGCAACTCGGCGAAACACTGGCCAGCACCACCAAGGTCATGACCACCCTGCTGGGTGCTGTGGCGGCGGTGAGTCTGCTGGTAGGGGGCATCGGCATCATGAACATCATGCTGGTGAGCGTGACCGAGCGCACCCGGGAGATCGGCCTGCGCCTGGCCATTGGCGCGCTGGAGCGTGAGGTGCTGCTGCAGTTTTTAATAGAAGCCGTGGTCCTCTCATCGCTCGGCGGCGTGATCGGCATCGTGCTGGCCACCGGGGCGTCGTATGGATTGTCGGCGTTAATGGACGTGCCCTATATTTTCAACCCCGGTGTGAACGCCCTCTCCTTTTTGTTCTCAGCCGGTATTGGGGTGCTGTTTGGCTTCTTCCCGGCCAGACGCGCCGCCCGACTCGACCCGATTGAGGCGCTGCGGCACGAGTGAGTGCGTCCATCCCATCGGGCAAGTTCTGCCCCGTTGGGACAGGCCGTTATAGAACTTGACGGCGTTACTAAAACGCTATTTCTGATCCCAGTCGCTATGTGCCAGATACGACCCGGCAAAAGCACCAATATGCTCAGGTTTATGAAGTGAGTGGTGCGATGTCAGGCGTTGATAAATCCTGATGACAGCGGCGGCGGTGACACGCCAGTTAGTTGTATTGATAAACATGACAGCTCTTATTAAAGTATGTAAACAGTTTATACCGTTAAACCAATTTAACAATTGCTAAATATCAAGTGTTTACCCTTGGAAATACCCTTGCGGACATTCATAACGAAGCTAATGCAACGCCTTTCGGCGCCAAGTGCCCACCAACTTTGTATCTCTGAAACGCTGCTTAAAGCGTCATTCAATCTAAGCGCCTTTGGGCTGGGTAGTCACGAATTTATGCATTAGGGAGCTATGGCGCTGACCCAAATCGCGCGCTCAATCCAGCCCCGTCTTGGCCGCCTTTTGCCAAGCCTGAGCCGCAGTAGCCGCATCGCCGCGTTGTTCGGCCAGTTCGGCCAAGCCTTGCCAGGCACTGCGTTCCAGACCGACATCCTTTAAGCGGGGCAATGCTTGTTTGAGCAGTTGCTGCGCCTTGCCCCACAGCTGAAGACGCATACAGGTAATGCCTGCGAGGTATTGCAGCGCTGCATCGCCGGGGTGGGCCATTTGGGCTTTCTCGATGCGAACCAACCAGCCGCCATCCGGCGCGCCTGTGGCCAGCGCAAAGCCGTTTTCCAACAAGCGGATCAAATTCACGCGTTGGGTGTGCGTCACCGCGTTTGAATCAAGCAGCATCTGCTCCCAGACGGGCAAGACCCAATGGCGGCTGAGCGCGATATCGCCACCCAGTTTCAAGAGCCGGCTGCTGGCCACAATGGCCACTTCGGGCATCAGGCGCTCATCGGCGTCGAGTTGCTGCCACACCGATTGCATTTGGTCGGGGTCGTGGGCGGTGGAAATAAGCTCCAGCGCCAAACCGCGCAAGATGCCTTGTGCCGCCACAGAAGAAAATGCGCGGTGTTTGGCCAACAAACGAGCCGTTTCCAGCGCCAACAGGGTTTCACGGGCCATGCGAGCAGCTTTCAGGCGCAAGCGCAAGGCCACGGTGCGGCGGGCAGCCCCTAGAGGCAGCTCTTTCAGGCACTGCAGGGCGCCTTGCGGGTCGTGGTCTTCCAGCGCCCAACGGGCGGCACGGAGCTGCAAGCCTTCACGGGTTTCCTGCGCGTCACGCTTGGTGGATTCTTCCAACGCCAACTTGAAGTGGTCTTCGCGTGCGTCTTTGTCTTGCAAGGCTTGCGCGCTCTCAGCCGCCAACAGATGCGTCAAAGCGCGCAGACGCGATGAATAGACCAGGGTTTCGCCATTGCGACGCATGGCGGTTTCACGCTCCAAGACCGATTCGGCGGCTTTTCTGGCGCGAATAAAGCGCCCGGCCACGAGGCTCGAGAGGGCGTCCAGCAAGGCCATGTTCATGGCACGTTCCTGGTGCTGAACACGCCATGAGCGCGCATGACCGGGAATAGCAAAGAAAGCGGCCAGGGCGCTCAGGGCCACATGCAGAATAAAGAACAGCAGGGCAAGCAGCAGCACCACCAAATTGAGCGAAAAATCGACCCGGTAAGGTGGCCAAAACACGGTGATCGTGCCTTGGTTATTGCCCGCAAACAGCGCCACGGCTACGGCCACACCAAACAATCCCAAAAACCACAAGGTTGCGCGCATGTCTACCTTCCCGCCGCAGCCGTGGCCAGTGCCGCCATCGTTTCATCGACCCGGGGCAACTGCAAAGTTTTCATTTGCACCTGGACTTGCTGCAGCAAAGCAATGGCCACTTGGGTCTTGCGGGAGTTGGCGTCGAAATATTTGACCAATGAAGCCGATGCGGCAACGAGGTCAGCACGGGACGACTCCAGTTGCCGGGCCAGCAAACCCAAACGGGCATTGAGCAACTTGAGTTTGAAATTTTCACGCACAAAGAACGACTGCTCGGGCGACAGCAAGGCGGCCTCGGGTTGTTCAATACGGCTCACCCGCAGCAGACCGCGGGCTTCATCCAGCACCACCTGCAGGCTGTGCTTCCACCAGCTGGGCAAGGTATCAGCGACGGGGGCTTTGGTCGTCCCAATGCCGTTGACGGTGGCCACAGCGTTGGCCATGACCAACTCATCGGCCAGGTTCACCAGTTCGTCAAGCTTGACCAGCAAGCCGGGCGTATCGCTCACCGCGGCGCCTTTGATGCGGTCAATATCGCGCCCAATGGCACGAAGCAAAGGGGTGAGCCGGGGTTGGGCCGCGCGGGTAACGCGTTGATCGGCGCTCTTTAAAGCCGCCAGCAAAGGCTCGACGCTGCCGGTTAATTGGGCTTGCTGCTGGGCCAGACGAATGGCTGATTCAATGTCGACCACCAGATTTTCATCACGCGAGCGCGACAGGCTTTGCATCAGCTCTTCAAGCTGGGTACGCTGCAAGGCCACTTCACTGAGGCGTGCGTCAAAAACCGAGACCCTGGCTGCTGCCTCTCGCGCCAACTCCTGGGCCTGCTTGGCGACCGCCCGGGCCTCCAACGACTGAGCACCGGTGTCGGCACTTTGGCGCGCCAACTGCTCTTGAATGCCTGAGAGTTTTTGCCACAGGAAGCCACTCGAGGCCAGCGCCACCAGCGCCACGGCACCCAAGCCGATGACGAGACCGCGCGACGACGGGGGAGTCGTTGCGGGAAGTTCCGCGACGGGGGTGGGTAACTCATCCGCCACCGGGGTCAATTTTTCAGGAGGGTTATCGGCATTCATCAGGTGATTTTAAAGTGTTGAGCCCAGACAAGTTTAAGCACTCTATGACATCGGCCAAGGTGGGGCGCGACTCAAGCACCCGCCCAAAGCCGGCGGCTTTGGCCGCCTGGGCTATACGGGGATGGGTCGCCAGTGCTAGGGCGCCCGCAAAGCTTTGCCCCGGCAGCTTGTTCACCAGATGCGTCAAAGCTTCGCTGCTGCTGAAAAGCCAGACCGAACCATCGATGGCAGCCTGCTGCGCCAACGCCTGCTCAAACGGGCTAAATATTGGTGCGCTACGCTGGTAAGACACCAAAAAATCAACCGTACCCCCGGCGTGCACGATGCGCTCGGCCAGCCACTCGCGACCCACGCCCGAGCCAGTGCTGCCGATACCCGCTGCATCCTGGCCACGCACGATCAGCACCCGCGTACCCGGCGTCACCTGGTCGCTCACCCGGTGCCACAAAGCTTCCGAGTCAAACTGGGCCGCCTCTAGCGCGGGCGCATCCAGCCACTCAGGGGCCACGCCCGCTTTTAGCAGGGCCCGGGTGGTGCCTGGGCCAGTGGCCCATGCTCTTGTTTTTATAGCTGGTACAGCACGATCACCATGGTCAGAGTGCTTATTTGACTCAAAGAAATAAGCCACCGCATTGGCGCTGACAAACATCACAGCCACATAGTCGCTCAGATGTTGCCACGCAGAAGTTAGCGCTTCAGCGTTGTCCACGGGGCCAATGTTGATGAGGGGCAGCGCCAGGGCTTCAAAACCTTGTGCAGACAAATCAAGCACCCATTGCTGCGCCTCACGGCGCGGTCGGGTGACGATCAGGCGCATTGTTAGTGTGGGGTGAGCGAGTCGCTGGGCGGGGCAAAAGAGCCGCCTTGGGCCAACACGTTTTTTTGCAATTGGGCTGCCACGCGCTCGCCCAACGCAGCGGCACTCGCCAAGTCAGACACAAATCCACTTTGCTGCACGCAGACCATCGCCAGCACGCCCTCGGGGTCGCCCCAGGCCGCGTCCAGCGTGAGCATGTCGCCCTTGAGGGTGGCATACGCCGCCAAAGGCATGGAGCAACTGCCGCCCATGGCACGGCTCACGGCCCGCTCTGCCGACACGGCCAGCCAGCTGGTTTGATGCGCCAGCGTGGCCAGTGCGTCAATCACATCTTGACGGTTAGTGCGAACTTCGATGCCGAGGGCCCCTTGTCCGGCAGCGGGCAGCATGACGCTGGGCTCGAACACCGCCCGAATGCGCGCGCCCAAGCCCAGGCGTTTGAGGCCAGCAGCGGCCAGCACAATCGCGTCATAACCACCCTCATCGAGCTTGCGCAAGCGGGTATCCAAGTTGCCGCGCAGGGGCTCAATTTTGAGGTCAGGGCGCAAAGAACGCAGCTGGGCCATGCGCCGCAGGCTAGAGGTGCCGACCACCGCGCCTTGGGGCAAACTGGCCAGATTGGCGTGGTGGTTGGAAACAAACGCATCACGCGGGTCTTCGCGTTCCATGACGCAGGCCAGGCTAAAGCCTGGGGGTAGCTCCATCGGCACGTCTTTGAGCGAATGCACCGCCAGGTCGGCACGGCCTTCTTCGAGTGCCACTTCCAGCTCTTTCACAAACAGCCCTTTACCGCCCACTTTGCTCAAGGAGCGGTCCAAAATTTGGTCGCCCAGGGTCGTCATGCCCAAGAGGCTCACCTGGTGGCCAAGCGTTGTCAGAAGTGCCTGGACATGCTCGGCCTGCCAAAGGGCTAGGCGACTTTCGCGCGTGGCGATGGTGATGTTTAAAGTGGTCATTGACAGAGGCGCAAGGCCGTAACTTGTTAGTAATCAAAGGAAAAAAGGAATGCTAGCATGGACAACATCGCCAATTTGAGCGACTATTTTTGAAAACCGCCATGACTCCAGTCCCCAAATCCGAAACCGCCAAACGCGCCAAAGATAACGAACGCCCTTTGGTGGAAGATATTCGCTTGCTGGGGCGCATTTTGGGCGACGTGATTAGAGAACAAGAAGGCGTGGCCGCTTTTGATCTAATCGAACAAATCCGCAAACTCTCGGTCTCGTTCAGGCGCGATGACGACACCGAGGCCGACAAGGCCCTCAAAAAGCTGCTCAAAGGCTTGAGCGGCGACCAAACCGTGAGCGTGATTCGCGCCTTTACCTACTTCAGCCACCTGGCCAATTTGGCCGAAGACCGCCACCACATTCGCCGCCGCGCCATCCATGAGCGCGCGGGCGATACGCAAGAAGGCAGCATTGAAGTGGCCTTGGCGCGCCTGCGCTGGGCCGGTATTTCCCCTAAAACCATTGCCGAGACATTGGCCAGCAGCTTTGTCTCGCCCGTGCTCACCGCGCACCCCACCGAGGTGCAGCGCAAAAGTATTCTGGACGCCGAGCGTGACATTGCCCAACTGCTCAACGCCCGCGATGACATCAAGGTCAAGGCCGCCTCGGTCAACGTCAACAAAGACGCCCTCACCCCGCGTGAGCTAGCCGCCAACGAGCAGCACATGCGCGCCCGTGTGCTGCAACTGTGGCAAACCCGCTTGCTGCGCTTTACCAAGCTCACGGTGGCAGACGAGGTAGAAAACGCCCTGAGTTACTACGAATCGACCTTTTTGCGCGAAATCCCCAAGCTCTACGCCGACCTGGAACGCGAACTGGGCCAGCACCCGGTGCACAGCTTTTTGCGCATGGGCCAGTGGATTGGCGGCGACCGCGACGGCAACCCCAACGTCAACGCCCAAACCCTCACCCACGCCCTGCGCCGCCAGGCTGATGTGGCCTTGCGCCACTACCTGACCGAGGTGCATTACCTGGGCGGCGAGTTGTCGCTTTCCGCCATGCTGGTGGACTGCCTGCCCGCCATGCAAGACCTGGCCAACCGCTCCCCTGATACCAACGAGCACCGCAAAGACGAACCCTACCGCCGCGCCCTGATCGGCATTTACGCCCGATTGGCCGCGGCCTTGAGTGATTTAACCGGCGGCGAAGCGGCCCGCCACGCGGTGGTTCCGCAAAACGCCTACCTGAGTGCTGAAGAATTTTTGGCCGACCTGCGCACCATCGAAGCCTCGTTGCTGGCCCACCACGGCGCGGCCCTGGTGGCGCAGCGCTTGCACCCGCTGATTCGCGCCGTAGAGGTGTTTGGCTTTCATCTGGCTACGGTTGATTTGCGCCAAAGCTCCGACAAGCACGAGGCCGTAGTGGCCGAACTGCTGAGCGTGGCACGCATCGAGGCGGGTTATGAGGGTCTGGACGAATTGGCCAAGCGCGCCCTGCTGGTCAACCTGCTGAACGACGCCCGCCCCTTGCGCGTGATGGGGCACGACTACTCGGCCCATGCCCAGAGTGAAATCGCCATTTTTGAGGCAGCCAAGCTCATGCGTGAGCGGTTTGGCGCGCAAGCCATTCGCCACTACATCATCAGCCACACCGAAACCGTAAGCGACTTGCTGGAAGTGCTCTTGCTGCAAAAAGAAGTGGGCCTGATGCGCGGTACCCTAAACGATGCCGCTACCTGTGACCTGATCGTGGTGCCGCTGTTTGAAACCATTGAAGACCTGCGCAACGCTGCGCCCATCATGCGGGAGTTTTACGCCACCCCGGGCGTCACCGCGCTGATCAAGCGCAGCGGGCATGACCAGTACAGCGAGCAAGACATCATGCTGGGCTACTCGGACAGCAACAAGGACGGCGGCATTTTCACCAGCAACTGGGAGCTGTACCGCGCAGAAATTGCGCTGGTGGAATTGTTCGACCAGCTGGCCAACTCGAACAACATCCAGCTGCGCATGTTCCATGGCCGCGGCGGCACGGTGGGTCGCGGCGGCGGCCCAAGCTACCAGGCGATTTTGGCCCAGCCCCCGGGCACGGTACGCGGGCAGATCCGCCTGACCGAGCAGGGTGAGGTGATTGGCTCGAAATACGCAAACCCCGAAATCGGCAGACGAAATCTTGAGACCCTGGTGGCCGCGACGCTTGAAGCCACGTTGCTGCAACCCACCAAACCCGCGACCAAGGATTTCTTGCAGGCCGCGGCCGAACTCTCGCAAGCCAGCATGGCGGCCTACCGGGCGCTGGTCTACGAAACCCCGGGATTCACCGAGTATTTTTTCAGCGCCACGCCCATCCGCGAGATCGCCGAACTCAATATCGGCTCCCGGCCCGCATCACGGTATGTGGCCCCCACGCTTGTCGCTTCGCGTACTTCGCTGCCCCCCGAGGGGGCTAATTTTCCTAGGGGCGGCCCGTCGGAAAATTCGTCGCCCGCCAACGCTATACGGGGTTCCCGCATTGAAGATCTGCGTGCGATTCCCTGGGGCTTTAGCTGGGGCCAGTGCCGCCTGACGCTGCCAGGCTGGTACGGTTTTGGTTCTGCAATCACGCAATACCTCGACCAGGGCGGAACAACTGCCAGCCGCAAAGAAGCCCTCGGCCTGCTGCAAAAAATGTACAAGCAGTGGCCCTTCTTTCGCACGCTGCTCAGCAACATGGACATGGTGCTGGCGAAAAGTGATCTGGCCCTCGCCTCGCGCTATGCGGAGCTGGTCAGCGACAGCCGTCTGCGCAAAAAAATATTTTCCAGCATTGAGGCCGAATGGCACCGCACGGTCGATGCACTGGCCCTTATCACCGGTGAAAAGCAGCTGCTGGCCGGCAATGCGTCACTGCAGCGATCTATTCGCCACCGCTTTGCCTACATCGACCCGCTACACCATCTGCAGGTCGAGCTGATACGCCGCTACCGCGTCGGCCAGTCAGACGAGCGCGTGCAACGCGGCATTCACATCTCCATCAACGGGATTTCTGCAGGGCTGCGCAACACCGGTTGAGGTCAGGCGCCACGGATTCAGGCGCGAACGGTCACGCGTGCAAAAAAACGCAGAAAATAGCGCTTTAGACAATGAGGTCCCTGTGAATCAATCCGCTGCCCATGCCGAACTCATCGCCACTTACAGGAGGGCGCAGGCAGAGGCTGCTCACAAGCTCGGATTGATCAAAGTTGTGGAAAAAAAAGGGCCCAAGGCGATTCAGGCGGCCGTCGAAACAGCAGCAAAGGCAGCAAAACGCAGGGATTCGTATGCGAACAAGCTGGCCATTCTGGGGGTGGACCTCAAGGATTGAGGGGTGCACAGTTCGCACAGCGGGACACCCTAAAGCAGGACAGCGAGCCATGACAGCCCCCCTTCCAAAAAAAGGGCGGGTTAGGTTGCGGATAATCGGGATTTGGAAAGAAACGCTATGGAAATAGAAGAACCGGAGCCGCAAGAGGAATACGTGCCTGGCGTCGCAGGCGGCCGGAACTACATGGCCAAGCTGTGTCATCTCCCTGACGGTCCCTGGTACATATCGGTGATTCACGTTGAATCACTGCCGCCTTTGCACGACAGCGACAGGACCTGGCCCACTCGTGATGAGGCCGTTCAGGCAGCAGACAAGCTGGTTGCAACCCTGGGTCACTGAGCGGAGATCACCCGTTCGCTCCGGCCTCCTCCGCTACAGCTTGTTGCAGATCCGACTGCGGATTTGTTCAGTCTGCACAACACCAGCTTAAGGTTTGCGAGTTCAAACAGGCAAGGCCCTTCGCACCACTTTGCGCTGGCTTTAATTTGCTTGCTTGATTTTTGTCAAACCCGAATTTCGACCCGGCGAGATGATGAATTCCTTGAACGACTGAAAGGAAAACGCCATGAAACGACATCTGCTTTTGACAACGGCCGGCCTGCTTCTGGCCACTGCGGCCTGGTCTCAACCCTATGGCATGGGACCGGGAATGATGGGAGGCTATGGCGGTGGTGGCTACGGGCCCGGAATCATGGGTGGTTATGGCGGCGGCGCTTACGGTCCGGGAATGATGGGCGGCTATGGTGGTGGCGCGGGTTACTGGGGCCTGAACCTCAGCGCTGATCAGCGAAAAAAAATCGAGCAGATTCAGGAAGAAACTGCCAATGCCCGGTGGCAACTCATGGGAACCATGCAACAGCGTGGCTACCGCATGGAAGGCCTGTTCGGACGCGGCGCGTTTGATGAGCAGGAAGCACGAAAGTCTTATCAGGCCATGAGCGACGCTCAGAAGTCGATGTTCGAGATCACGCTCGAAGCGCGCAAACGCATTGATGCCGTGCTCACGCCCGAGCAGCGCGAACAGCTTCGCCGGCAGTAGCGTTGGCCAGACAGAGCGCCTGTGATGTGGAACTACAACATGATGGGATGGGGCTGGGGTAGCGGCCCCTATGTGCTGCTGCATTTGATCTGGTGGGTGCTGGTCGTTGTCGCCATCGTGATGCTCGTGCGGTTTTTGTTCCGCATCGAACGTCGCTTCCTGCGCTCACCATCAGACCACGACCGCGCGCTGTCCATTTTGCGGGAGCGTTATGCGCGCGGGGAAATTGACAAGTCGGAGTTCGAAGCCCGTAAACGTGATCTCACCTGACGATCAAACAACACAAGGAGTGCCTGATGCTGCCCTGCAGAGGATGCGGAGGATCCGGAAAAATGGTGCTGGACAACAACGCAGGCTACATCTGCGAAGGCTGCAATGGCACTGGCTGGGTCAACAAGCCCAATGGCAACCCAACATGCGCGCGCTGTGGTGGCAGCGGGAAAATCACAGTGGACAACCAGCCCAACCCGTTTGGCTCGTCAATTGCGCGCCAAATTGCCTGCCCCAGCTGCAATGGCTGCGGCTATGCGTGACGCGTGCATGGGCTGATCGGCGGATGAGCGAATAGGCGGGCTGTTCCTACAATGGCGGCGTGTTCCCTCCATGCAGCAGGCTCCCCATCAAACATTGCGCCACCCCAACACCGCCCGCGCTTGAAGTCAAAGGCCTGAGCTTTGGCTATCCCGGTCATCCCCTCATCACCGACCTGTCGTTCTCGCTGAGTCCAGGCGTGACCCTGCTGCGCGGCGGTGACGGACGCGGCAAGAGCACGCTGCTGCGGCTGCTGGGCGGCGTGCAGCCAGCCCAGCAAGGACTGCTGTCGATCCATGGCGTTGGCCTGCAAGACCAGCCACAGGCTTACCGACAGCAGCTGTGCTGGATAGATGCGCGGTCTGAAGACTTCGATCAGATCACGGCTACGGCCTACTTCGCATTGCGCGGCAAGCACGCCGCCTTGGACGGTAGCGCCTTGGCGGAGCTGGTCGATGGCCTGGGCCTCGCGCCGCATCTGGACAAGCCGCTTTACATGCTGTCAACAGGCAGCAAGCGCAAGGTCTGGCTGGCAGCGGCCTTCGCCTCGGGCGCCGCAGTCATGCTGCTCGACGATCCCTTTGCAGCGCTCGACAAGGCATCCATCAACTTTGTGCTCAGCCGCCTGCAGGCCGCCGCCGACCATCCCACCCGCGCCTGCCTGCTCGCCCACCACGAGGCGCCGGCTGGCGTGCGCCTGGCTGGCCTTGTCGACCTCGGAGACTAAGCGCTGGACTCAGCAGGGTCGCGCCGGCAACACTGTGCCAACACAGCTGCCAAAGCCTATGCGTGCAGCGCCTGGTTTGTCGCACCAGCCGCGAATCACCACGGCGTCGCCGTCTTCCAGGTAAGTGCGTGTCTCGCCGTTGGCCAGCGTCTGCGGCTGCTTGCCGCCCATGGTCAACTCGATCAGGGCACCAGCCTGGTCCAGGGTGGGACCCGACAGGGTGCCGGTCCCAAAAACATCGCCAGCCTGCAGATTGCAGCCATTGACGGTGTGGTGCGCCACCATCTGGGCGATGGTCCAGTAGGCATGGCGGTAACTGGTCTGCACCAGGTGGGCCGCCGGCTGGCCCTGGTCGCGCATGCGCTGGGTTTGCAGCAATACTTCAAGCTCAACGTCGAACGCACCGTGGTTGCGGTTGGCCGCTGAGTCAAGATAGGGCAAAGGTTGCGGATCACCTTCTGGCCGGGTAAAGGGCAAGCGATAAGGTGCCAGGGCTTCCAGCGTCACGACCCAGGGCGACAAGGTCGTGGCGAAATTCTTGGACAGAAAGGGGCCCAGCGGCTGGTATTCCCAGGCCTGGATATCACGCGCGGACCAGTCGTTGAGCAGGCACAGGCCGAACACATGGTCTTCGGCGTCCGCCATGTCCACCGGCTCACCAGCCGCGTTACCGGGGCCTATGAAGACAGCTATTTCAAGCTCCATGTCCAGACGTTTGCAGGGGCCGACAAGCGGTTGCGTCGCGCCTGGCGGGAAAGTCTGACCCACCGGACGCCTGAAGCTCTGACCGGACACGCCAATGCTTGAGGCGCGGCCATGGTAGCCAATCGGCATCCATTTGTAGTTGGGAAGCAATGGGTTGTCCGGGCGAAATTGCTTGCCGATATTGGTTGCATGATGAATCGATGTATAAAAATCGGTGTAGTCGCCTATGCGCGCAGGCAGCGCAAACTCGGCGCTGGCCTGAGGCACCAGGCATGCGGCCAGCGTTGCCTGCAAGGCTGCACCTTCTCGCAAGGCCTGTGACAAAGCCAGGCGCAAGGCCGACCAGGCCTGTGGGCCCAGCGACATCAAACTGTTCAGGCTGTCCTGGCCGCCGGCCTGCGCCGCCGCTTGCGCGCTGCCGTGCAGCACGCCGCTGGCAGCCACTGCAGCCAGGTCCAGAATTTCCAAACCTATCGCCACGCCACCACGGAAGGCCTCAGCCGTACCTTGGCGACGAAAGACTGCAAAAGGCAGGTTCTGGATCGGAAAATCTGCCCCAGCCGAATTGGCCGATGCCACCCAGCTGCGCAAAGCCGGGTCATGTGTTTCATTGCGTAGCGTCATCAAGGCCTCCTTGGCGCAGGCTGCCGTCGTGCATCCACGCGGCATGCTTGGGTGCGCGCTTGGTCCTGGCCCACTCCTCGATCATGGGCCACTTGACCTCGTCGAGCTTTTTCATCATCGCGGGCGTGCCGGTGTTGGCAGCGAGCTCGAGCCGGTGGCCATTGGGATCGAAAAAATAAATCGACTTGAAAATGGTGTGGTCAGTCGGCCCCAGCACCTCAATACCGGCGGCTTCCAGCCTGGCCTTGGCGGCGATCAAGGCATCGACAGATTCAACTTCCAGCGCCAGATGCTGAACCCAGGACGGGGTGTTGTTGTCACGGTCCATGGGCGCCTGACCGGGCAGTTCAAAGAAGGCCAGCACATTGCCCTGCCCTGCATCCAGAAAGACATGCATATAGGGATCAGGCGCCTTGGTCGAAGGCACCTCATCTTCTGCGATGGCCAGCACAAACTTCATGTCCAGGTGTTTTTCATACCATTCGACGGTTTGCTTGGCATCGATGCAACGATAAGCGACGTGGTGAATTTTTTTGACAAGCATGATGAGAAGAAGTTGGGTTGATGAATGAGGCGCAAAGAGGGTTGGGGAATTTCTTAAAGATCGTTCAAGGCGCTTTTGATCTGACGCTCGAACACCTGGGCGTCGCCCAAGGCATTGGCATTCAGCAAGGCCAGCTTCACGAGAAAGAGTTCGGCTTTCTCCGGACCCGCCAGGTCTATCGCGCTGGCGAGCGCATCGAAAACAGTCTCCAGGCCAGGCATGGTCAGCGCAGGGATGGGTGTCATGGTCATTTCCTCTTATTGGGCCAGGGCAGTGTTCAGGGCGGCTTGCAGCCGGGTCGCGTCCAGCGTCATCCAGCGCGCGCAGACATGCTGGTCAGGGCGCAGCAAATAAGCAGCACCCTTGGCCAGCACGCCATAGCGCTGACGGAAGTGGCCATCGCTGTCGGCGAAGGTTTTTTCCGCGCCGGCTACCGGCTGCCGCGCGCCCACAGCGATCACACGCAGCGCCACGCCCTTGGCGCGCAGCTGCGCCACGACCTCGATCAGCGCGGCGGGAATCGCCGTGTCGTCGGTGAAATAAAGCAGATCAAAGCCACCGCCCAAGTGGTCTAGCAGATAGTCGTTCGGCGCCAGACGGATATTTTGTGGCGGCTCGCCATGGCCAGGGCCAGCCTTGAACAGCAGGTTGTCGTCGCCCTGGCTGTTGAGCGCGGAATCCGTGTAGGCATGCGGACGCGAAGTACGCCAGTGGTAGAGCGGCCGCACAAAGGCCTGCGTGAGTGACAGCGACAGCACGGCATCACGCAGCAGTCGAAACCCGCGTGTCGGCGGCGTCATGAAGCGCGTGCTCTTGCCAGCCTCCTCAATGATTTCGCGGGCGGCACCCACGCGCTCCCGGCTGTAGTTGGCAAGCAATTTTTCAGGTGCCAGGCCCTTGACGACATAGGCCAAATGCCAGGCCAGCGACTGCGCATCCTGAAACGCGGTGTTGGCGCCGCGCACGCCAAAGATGGGCAACAGGTGGGCCGCGTCGCCAGTGAACACCACGCTGCCATGAACATAGTCGGGCAAGGTCAGGGTGCGGGCCGAATAAACCGAGCACCAGTCCATCTCCCATGATTTTCCAGCGTGACCGATTTGCGTCATCAGCGCATCAATACGCGTTTTGAGGGCCGCCGGCGTCAAGGCCTGCTCGGGCGTTTCATTGGCCGGCAACTGGTAGTCCACACGCCAGATGCCGTGCGGCTCACGGTGCATCAGCACGGTGTTGCCGGGGTTCCAGTCCGGATCAAAAAAGGCCAGCCGCTCAGTGGGCAAGGGCAAATCAATGCGGATGTCGGCAATCACAAAGCGACCTTCATAAGAGGCGCCTTCCATTTTCAGGTCCATCATGCTGCGTATGCCCGAACGGGCGCCATCGGCAGCGATGACCCAGTCAGACTCCAGCGCGTAAGCGCCTTCCGGCGTGTCGATCTCCAGCGTCGCAAAACCCTGGCCCTGCGTGACTTTTGACAGGCGATTGCCCCAGCGAAAATCAATCAGCGGGTGGGCCAGCGCCGCGTCCACCAGGTATTCCTCAAGATACTGCTGCTGCAGATTGATCATGGGAAAAAAGCGATCATCTTCGTCGTGCGGGGCTTCCATCCGGAAGACCTGCTGACCGCGGTAATAGGAATTGCCAAAGCGCCAGGGCAGACCGCTTTGCGTGACGCGTTCTGCGACACCGACCTGCTGCAGAATTTCCATGGAGCGGCGGGTAAACACGATGGCACGGCTGCCCTCTGAAACCTGAAGCTCGGACTCCAGCACCACGCAGGGCACGCCATGGCGCGCCAGTTCAAGCGCAGTGGTCAGGCCGACCGGGCCGGAACCGACAATCACGACTTTTTTCCGCTCTTGCGCAGCGTGGGCCGAAGGCAACCAGGGCTGGTAGACCTTGTAGGTGTAATAGATCGAACGCCTGGGCACGGTAAGGGGTTGATGCATGCGTTTGTCCTTTTGGGAATTTGAATGGCGGGTATTAACGTTTTTTAAGGCGATGCGCTGGCGCTGAAACGGCGCGGCCGGGGCAGCGCCCGGAGTACGCGCAAGATGAAGCAAGCTATTAAAAATAAAAGGGTGGGTCTGTGCCGATCAATCGGCCTTTGACTCAAGGGCTGGAGATCACATGAGCTAAGCGCCAGGCGCTTGCTCGGCACGGGCGATCAGACGGTCAAACAAGGTACTGAGTTGGTCTTGTTCATCCGGGCTCAGGCAACCAAAAATCTCCTGGTTGCGTGCAGCAACCATGGCCATGGTTTGGCGCCAGACTTTTCTACCTTTGGTGGCCAGCGTCAGCGTCACGCCGCGGCCGTCGTCCGGATGGTCAAGCTTGCGCACCAGGCCCTGCTCGACCAGGGCCTGCGCAGCGCGACTGGCCTGCCCTTTGTTCAGGTTGGCCTGGCGTGCCAGCGCATTGACCGACAAGGGCTCAAAAGTCCCTATCGTCGCCAGGCAGCGCCCATCACTGAGTGACAGACCGGTTGCCAGCGGATAGGCACGCTGGCTTTCCTGATCGGTCAGCTTGTGCAGCAAATGCAGCCGATAGCTCAATGTCCTGTCAAGACTGACAGGCGCATCGGCGATCCGCTCTGCCTGGCTCAGGCCAGGGCTGGATTCAGCGTCAGTGTGTCTGGCCATGGCAGTGCGCCCTCAGTCAACCTTGATGCCACTGGCCTTGATGACCGGGCCCCATTTGGCGCGCTCGTCGCTGGCGAACTCGGCCATCTGCGCCGGGCTGCTGGGCGTGGACTCCAGCCCGAGAACCTGCAGCCTGGCCTTGATGGCGGTGGTGTCCAACGCTGCCAGCAAGGCTTTGTTGAGTTTTTCGACCACATCCTGTGGCGTGCCTGCAGGCACTACCAGACCTTGCCAGGCATAGGCTTCAAAGCCCTTGAGACCCTGCTCGGCGAGTGTCGGGATGGTTTCGAAGTTCTTCACCCGTTTGAGACTCGCCACACCGATGGGCCTGAGCTTGCCGCTGCTGATAAATTGGTAGCCGCTGGCGGTATCTACAAACATGAACGGCACCTGGCCCGCAACAACGTCCTGCACAGCAGGCGCTGCACCGCGGTAAGGCACATGGGTCAGTGACAAGCCGGTCATGTCGCGAAACAACTCAGAAGCCAGGTGGTGCGGGCTGCCGGCGCCGGGCGTGGCGTAGTTGGCGCCATTGGCCTGGCTGTTGACCCAGGCCTTGAATTCCTTGAAATTCTTGGCCGGCACACTTGGATTGACCACCAGAATCAGTGGAAAGCGCACTGTCAGCCCAATCGGCGAAAAATCCTTTTCCGCGCTGTAGCTGAGCTTTTTGTACATGAAGGGATTGGCCGCCAGCGTGGCCGTGTCGGCCGACATCAGCACATAGCCGTCCGGCTTTGAATGCGCCAGGTAATCGGCACCTATGTTGGTGGCCGCGCCAGGCTTGTTCACGATGACGATGGGTTGGCCCAGGGCCGCACTCATGGGCTGGCTTAAAACACGCGCCACGATGTCGGTGCCGCCGCCAGCCGGGTAGGGGACCACCCACTCGATGGGGTGGTTGGGATAGGTCTGCGCCCAAGCCGCCGCAGTGAGCAGCGTTGTCGCCAAAAATTGTACGGACAGGCGGAAAAATTTAGGCATTGCAATCCTTTTTCGGTGCAGCTGTTGAATAGTGCGTGATGCGGTTGTGGAGCTGATGTCAGCGCAAATATAGGTTAAATAGTTGCGCCCGCAACCAAGTGTTTTCCCTAGTTTTGCATAAATAGTTGCGCCCGCAACCATAAGACACAACCCGTCAGCTGTCTGGATGGGCGAGCGTTTCAGGCGACGGCAAGCGACGCGCCAGCTGCTGCGCGACGAAGCCATCAAAGGCCTTGAGCAGCGGCTCGAATGGCGCGGTGCGGCCTTCGAGCCGCATGAGCGCAGCGCAGGTCGCCTCCAGGGTGGAGAGCTGATCCGGTCTATGGGCTTTGCGTATGCGGTAACTCGAGGCCGGCAAGTCCTCAAGTGACAAACGCGGCAGGCGCTGCAGCGCCGGGTTGAGGCAGAGCATCTTGCGGCTCTTGCGCCAGGTGCCGTCGAGCACAACCAGGCGCAGTTTTGACGGGTCCTGCAGCATGGCAGGCGTCAATGCCGGCGCTGCGGGAAGGCCAAGCGCCTGGTCCTGTGCTGTCTCGGGATACAAGAGCAGCAGTTGCCGGCTGGGCTGCACGCCAACCGAGCCTGGCGGCAAAGCAAATGGCGCGTTCAGCAAGCTGTCGTCAGGAAACAATTCACCGGGCACAAGGCGACTGTGCGGCAGGCACAGATGCAACAGTCGCGCGCTACCCTTGGCGCAAGTCAGCTCCAGCGGATGCTGCAGGATCAAGACCTCAACCTGATGGGCAATCGGCGTGATCCACTGGCAAATGCAGGCGCTCCTGGCGCGCAGGCAGAGCTTGCAGATTTCGCGCCGGGCCGGGCCTGCTGTGGTCATGGGCCGACAGGGCTCAAAGCACCATCACGCAGCTAGCACCAGCTCATAGGCCTGACGCGTCTCGGGCGCCAGCGACGCCAGCAGCTTGGCGTAAGAGGTCTGGTGCGCGGCCAGCATGCGCGCAGAGGCCACCGTTTTGGACCGGCAAAACCAGTGGCAGGTGTGCTGCATCAAAAACATTTCGGCGGACAGCGTGAAAGCCTTGCCCTTGGCGCTTTGCTCAAGGCGGTTGCTCACCGCCTGACGTATGCCTTGCGCATGCACTGCGAAGACCCGACGAAGATCGAAGGTGGCACGGGGGAAAAGTTTGTCGGCATGCGGAATGGCGAAAGCCAGTTTGCTCACGCGCGCGTCGGCCTCGTCGACCCTGGAAAAATCATTGGCAAAGCGATTGAACTCCTCACTGAGCGCCAGCTCGCTGGTGTTCAAAAGCGTCCATATCTGCGCGCGGCGCTCTGCATCAGGCTCGGCGAGCGCCCGGGCATAGCCTTGCATCAAGGTCTCCATCAGCTTTTCGATCTGGTACTTGCCAAGATGCCGCCCCAGCAGCGCGATGCGCCGGTTTTGGTACCGTGATTTGAGGGTGTATGCGCCCAGGGCGATCAGCGTGAGAAGAGTGAATATTTCCATGACGGGCAGTGCGGCGTGAAATTGGACGAAAAAATAAGGCGTGAACCAGGGCGCGAGCGGTCGCTCAGGCGGTGCTTCAGTGTAGTTGTCGGCCCTGCAGTTCAGCGCGCAAGTGCCGCGATCCAGCGATCAGCGCGCACCAGGCGTGCGGATTCAGGTCCAATAGCGTCATGGAACACCTGAACGACACGCACCACACCACGCCGCGAGCCGATGACATTGAGCAGCGCCTCGTTGACCTGGAGATCAAGGCGACATTTACCGAAGACCTGTTGGAGCAGCTTGACCAGGTCATCATCCGCCAGCAGCAGCAGATCGACACGCTGCTGCGTGAAGTCGCAGAACTCCGCCAGCCGGCCAATGACGGGGGCGCTGGTGCGACGCGCAACCTGCGCGATGACTTGCCGCCGCACTTTTGAACGCGCAGCGCTGACGCAGCCTTGCTCGAAAACTGTGATTACTATTAAATCAATAGCTGCCAGCGCACTGTCAGCAGGCGCTAGAAGCCCAAAATACTTTTTGATTTTGAGCCCTGCCAGGGCTGGAACTGCCCGCACGGCCATGGCCGGGACGGCTTGAGTCGGCAGCACTTGAGGCGTATAAAGGTGACGGTCCAAGCCAACCAGTATTAGAAACCCTGCTTGTCCACAGTCATGCGCAAGCTGGCGCGCGGCCGCTACACGGAGTTAGCCATGAAATGCTTCAGCGTTTTTCTGCTGCCACTTTGTCTGTTGGCGGGCTGCGCAGCCCCTGGTGAGAAGGCTCGGCTGACACCCGCGCCACCCGTGCCGGTCGCCAGCGCGGCGACACCCAGCAAACCGGTCATCACACAGTCGGCCATCAAGGCGGTTCCAGTAGCGCGGCCGCAGCCACTGGCCAGTATGGGCGACGGCTACATACGGCTGGTCGGCCAGTCGCCTGTCAGTCCGACTTTCGAGCTCAAGCCGGAGGACGGCAGCCCGCTGAAAATCGCGGCCAGAAAGCTTGCCAACTACCTGTGGGACACACGCTCCACGCTGCTCATCGTCGCGCAGCCGCTGAATTTCCCGAATGCCAGTCCGCCCAAGCAGCAGCTGCTTTACGCCACGCGCGACGGCAATACCGACACCGTCGAGCTGCACAACGTCATTCTGACGCCCTACTTCGAGGCAAACAATGACCTCGCGGTGCGGCTGGAATCGGCGCAGGCCACCAATGTGGACAGCCAGGTGATTCAAACAGCAGTTGAGGCACTGGCTATTGCCGCCAAGCTTGGCGCCGGTGGCGGTGTTCTGGCGCCACTGGCGATCAAGGATTATTCGTCTCAGGCCGCCAAGCTGGACAGCGCGGTGGAGAAGCTTTTAAGCACCGCCAAACGCCAGCCGCAGGAGTTTGCCTTCAATCCGTACACGACCGAACGAATAGACCTCGTGGTGCAACCCAGTCAGGGTCCGGAAGAAGTGTTGCTGTCACTGAAATACGAGCAGATTGAATCCCTGATCGGCAAGGGCAAGCGCGAAGGCATTCCCAAGGAGCCCGTGGACATCAGCAAAACCCGGGTCTCGTTCGTAGAGCCCGCAACCACCATACGCACGGCCATAGAGCAGGACGCAGCACTCCAAAAAAGCTATACGGACGACAAGGTTGACTCGCTGCAGGTGTTTTGCCGCACGCTGCCGGCCCGACTGGCAGACCTGGGCCTGAATCGGTTTGACCGCATGGCCGTGGCTTATGCCTATCTCAGGGACAGCAGCTGGAACTCCAAACTGGCCTATCGGGTCAGCGACGACAGTTGTAGCAAACTGGTTGCCAGCCTGAGCGACATCCCGCAGCTTTTGCTCAATTCAACCCAGCAGCTCATGCGCGAGGCTGCTGACGAGCGTGCCCTGCTGCTCAGAAGATACCGCGATTCAGTCTGGAAGGACATCCCGCTGGCACTGCAGAACAATTCGGCCGAGGCCTGGCAAAAAGTGCTGGCCGACGAAGTGCGCGTCAGCGCGACTGGTGGCCCGGTGGCGCTCAAGCCTGAGCTGACGATTGCCGTCGGCGAGGGCAACAGCTACCCCATGCAGGATGTCGCCGACGCACTGGGCAGTTCGTCGCTTGTCTACAAGAAGGAGGCAATCTCCTGCTTTTCCCTGCCCACGGGCAGCACCGGGCGTTACTTCAGCTCGCCCTGCGTGAGCCTGCAAGGGGCTGGGCAGGCCCAAGCCCTGGAAGTGGAGTTCACAGTAGCAGACAGCTTTCAGGCTGCCGACGACAAAAGCTATCCACTGATAAGCGCGATCCGCTTCATCACCAAACCCTAGGCCGGCAAGCCTGGGCTGAAGATCAAGACGCTATTGAATCTATAGCTGCGAGCACCCTTACTCAGGGCGCTTGCAGCTATAAAGGCATTTGAAAATACAAGGGGCCAGGTCCGTCCTGGCCCCTTTCAGGACTAGGAGCGCGGCTCGCCCTGGCCGTTGACAGTCAGCGTCGCGCCCGGCTGAGTTGTCATCTGCACACGGTGCTCCTGGCCGCGGAAGTTGTAAGTCACGTCCCAGTAGGCTGGTTGGGCCTGGCTGGGCTGGCTGGCGCAGCGCTGAACGTCCTGGGTCGCAGCCTGCTGGCCGGCATTGTTTCGCCCGATATTGGAGCCCACCATGGCACCTGCGGCAGCGCCGCCGACGTTAACATTAGCAGTCGCTGCGGCGGCTGGCTGGCGCTCGACCCAGCAGCGCTGCTCAGCCGGCCCCACCACGGCGCGTACCGACGTGACGTTGACCTCGTACAGCCGCTCTTCACCACGTCGGCGGTTGTCATAAACCATGGGCGAAGCTGGCGCATAGCGGTCATCACTGACCCGGGCGTCCACACCCATGGCGCGCACCGATGAAACACGGTCATTCATGCCCATGGCCACCAGCGAGGGGTAGCGCCCCGGCCGCAGCACAACGCAACGCCGGCCGAAGAGGCGCGGTCGTTGAAACCGTAGCGCGTGAAATCATCGATCTGGTTTTGCGCGTTAAAAAGTGGCCCTGGAAGTTCTCGCCTTCATAAAAGACGAACTGTGCGAA
>CANBUY010000017.1 GCA_947372745.1 Comamonadaceae bacterium
GACCAGTACCGCGCAACCGCCAGCGAGTACGTCCGCAATTTTGGCTTTGAGGAGCGCCAGCAGCGCCGCCTGCTCAAGGAAGAAGCGCGCATGCTGTTTCAGGCCGCTGACGATTTGGAGCGCTTTATCACCGAGGACGTGCTCGAATCAGTGCAGGTCATCACCTGCACGCTGGTGGGTGCCAGCAACCGCAACCTCCGTCACCTGGACTTTGAGACCGTTTTCATCGACGAAGCCGCCCAAGCCCAGGAGCCCGGCTGCTGGATTGCGATTGCCAAGGGCGAGCGCGTGATCTTGGCGGGCGACCACCACCAGCTACCGCCTACCGTGAAAAGCGACAAAGCCGCCCGCGAAGGTCTGCGTGAAACCCTGTTTGAGAAGTGCATCAAGCGCCACCCGGCCACAGCGCGCATGCTGAACGTGCAGTACCGCATGCACGAGCAAATCATGGGCTTTAGCTCCGAGCAGTTCTACGGCGGCCAATTGAAAGCACACCCCAGCGTGCGCCACACTGGCCTGAGTGCCTACGACCCGAGCTTTGCTCCTGATTTGCCTGTGGAATTCCTCGATACGGCCGGCTTTGGCTTCTTGGAGATCACCATCCCCGAGAGCCGCTCCACCGCCAACCCCGAAGAAGCGGATGTTCTGCTCAAGCGCCTCGCCCAACTCTTGGAGCCTTTTGAGCAGGCCGAGCACCAGCAGCACCCCCTCACCATCGGCGTGATTGCGCCCTACCGTGCCCAGATCAACTACTTAAAAGACGCCATTGAGGAAAACGACGCACTCAACAGTTACTTGCAGGACCGCATGCTCAGCGTGGGCACGGTCGATTCGTTTCAGGGCCAAGAGCGCGACATCATCGCCATTTCACTGACGCGCAGTAACCGCAATAGCGAAATTGGCTTCCTCGCCGACATTCGCCGCATGAACGTGGGCATGACCCGCGCTCGCCGCAAGCTGCTGCTTGTCGGCGACTCATCGACGCTTTGCGCCCATCCGTTTTTCAAGGAACTGTTGGACTACATCAAGCGCATCGGCGGCTACCGCACGGCCTGGGAAATCGCTGATGGTTGCAGCGCTGCGGTTGAACACGCGGCCTATGACACACAGGCTTAGCCCTTGTTCGGGTCCGCTACGAACCCACCGGGCGGGCTGCAGTCAAGGCTCAGTAGGTTTGGCCGCTCACCAGCGGTGCGGGCGTGGTGTTTTTAAACCTTGCAGCCAATGCACTGGTGTGCCGGGCCAGCAGCTGGGTATCCAAACCGACGGCCACAAACGTGGCGCCCAAGGAGAGGTAGCGTTGGGCCAGCGCTTCGTCTGACGTCAAAATACCAGCGGCCTTGCCCGCCCGGATGATGCGGGCAATGGCGTCTTCAATGGCGGCTTGCACCTCGGGGTGGCCTGCGTTGCCCACATGACCAAGCGATGCCGATAAGTCGGCGGGGCCAATAAACACACCGTCCACGCCCTCAACGGCGGCCATCGCATCCAGGTTATCGAGCGCAGTTTTGGTTTCGGCCTGCACCAGCAAGCACACTTGCGCGTTGGCCTCAGTCGCGTAATTGGGGTAGCGGCCCCAGCGCGAGGCACGGGCGCCCGCCATGCCGCGAATGCCGCCTGCGCCATCGTCTTGCGGGTAGCGCATGGCTTTAACCAAGGCTTGTGCTTGGGCAGCGGTGTCCACCATCGGCACCAGCAAGGTTTGAATGCCTATATCCAAATACTGCTTGATCAGCATCTCGCCCACATGGCCGTGGCCCATCGGCACGCGAGCAATAGCGTGGGTGACGGGGTACGCCGCCACGGCCTGCGCCTGAGCCAGCAATCGGGGAATGTCGTTGGGCGCGTGCTCGCCGTCCAGCAGCAACCAGTCAAAGCCAGCGCCAGCGCAAATCTCGGTGCTGTAGGCATCGGGCAAGCCCACCCAACAACCGATTTGGGCCTGTTTTTGAGCCAGGGCTTGCTTGAAGGGGTTGATGGGGGTTTGCATGCAAATGAGTATGGCACGGGCTTGGGGTGCGCAAACAGCGTTGACTTGAACGGTTTGATACCTTGCCCCATGCGGCTGGAACCAACAACCATTTTTATATTTGCATAAATATCTCTGTAAATTATTGTATTTTTATTTACAACGACTTTAAGCATCATAATTCGTCAATTAACACTTAAATTGCTAACCATATCCGCCTTCAACATGCCGATGGACCCCAACACCCTTCTGACGATTAAGTACCGCAACACCATGATGCTACTGCACAGCGTCAAGCTGATTGGGGACTATTTACCGAGCGGTGAAGGCCAAGAAGACGTTAGCCAGATCGTGAGCAAGAAGGTCAGTAAAGGACTGGAGTTCCAGGTGGTGGCGCTATCCGGGGTGGGACACATGCCCGCCAGGGGCGAAGACGAGCAGGAGGTCGCGCGAGAGTTTTATGTGGCGGCGACATGGGCACCACAAAGGTTGGTAATTGGGGTGGGGGTGGGGGTGGGATAGATTTTTTTCACCAAAACTGTGGATGAAGACTCATTGAATTGAATTGAATTGAATTGAATTTAATTTAATTTAATTTAATTAACACAAGTACATTCATTAACATTATTAACTGCTAATTAATTAATCTTTAACGCAATATTTAAAAAATATGAAAATAGAAACAATATCAATAACAAAATTATTTGGTAGTCTAAATCATGAAATTTTACTATCGGGGGGAGGCGTCACATTTATACATGGGCCAAATGGTTGTGGTAAGACAACGGTATTACGTCTAGTTAATTTTCTACTAAACGGTGAGATTCAAGCACTAAAGGTTGTTGATTTCTCTACGCTAAAGATAGGATATTCTGATGGAAATTCCTTGTTAGCGACTCGTACTTTAAAGGAAGTCGACAGCCACAAGTTATTTGGAGAGGATGATGAAATTCTTCGTGCAACAGCCGATTTAACAATAACTTTAGTTAACAAAATCGGGAATTTTGTACATGAATTTGAGTATACAAAACAACTTCAAAAGATAACTCAATCTGATCGTCCATTTCCAATGTCAATTGTCGAAAGGAAATTACCATTTCTGACAAGAACAGGCATGCAGCAATGGACTGACTTACGCAATGGGCAAATAATTGGCATCGATACAATCATTGCAAAATATGCTGATCGGTTAGGTGCAACCGAACAATTTAAGTGGCCTATTTGGCTAACCGATCGCTTAAACGTTTCAAAAATTGGTTTTGTGCGAGCACAGCGCCTCATAAATATATCTGCGTTAGCTAAGTCGGTAAAAGCGGAGGACGTGAAGGAGTCACGAGATGTTGTTGAGATTTATTCTGCTCAAATCAAAGACACAATCGCTAAAAAGCTCGCTGAATCTGCGATTCAATCTCAGGCACGTGACAGGTCATTTCCAAGACGACTGATTAATAAGGAGTTTCCAAAAAATGTTGTCCATAGCGATTTTTTAGAAACTTATAGCGCAACGGAGGAGCGCGGTCAAAATCTAATGGCCGCTGGCCTTCTTGATCAGGCTGCAAGCATTCCTCTGCCAAAGCGACGACTCACAAAAGCTGAGCGCGATGTTCTTGCACTTTATCTTTCAGACTTCAACGAAAAACTAGATGCATTTACAGACTTACAACGTCGCATTGAGGCTTTTGTTGATATTGTTGGAAGTAAGTTAAGACGAAAAAAATTCATTGTGGACAGACAATTAGGCTTTGTGTTTGAAACAGATGACCTTAAACCGAGAAGACTGGCCGTTACAGATCTCTCTTCTGGAGAGCAACATCAAATTGTTCTGTTTTATGAGCTCATTTTTGCAAGTGCAGGAATCAATTTCTTTCTGATAGATGAACCCGAGATATCACTCCATGTTGAATGGCAAAGGGCATTCATTAAAGATATTGAGAAAGTTCAAAACTTAACAAATGCGACATTTTTAATAGCAACTCACTCCCCACAAATAATAAACAATCGTCGGGATCTTGCGGTACCCCTTGATGGTGGCTTATCGCTATGAATTTCTATTCAGACATCGAGGAATTAATTACTGAGTTATCAATGAACTACAGTTTTGACTTGAATATTATTCTTGAAGGCAACGATGATAAAAAGCTCTTCGAATCAACAATATGCGGCGCGAATAGAATAAATTTCATCTGCGCTGGTGGCTCTGAATACGTTACAACTCTAATTGAGAAATTGGACTCAATCACGGACCGTCGCAGACTTGTACCTACTTTAGGCGTAATTGATCGTGACTATTGCATTCCACTTGGGAAAATATTGTATTCACCTAATTTGCTAATGACCGATTTCCGCGACTTGGAATGCATGATGATTAACTCACCAAGCTTCGACATAGTTTTGAAGGAATTTGGTTCACTGGAAAAAATAAAAAAAAATGGTGGCTCATCAAAAATAGAGGCGAAGGCTGTAAACGCTGCTTCTGCAATTGCCGAGTTGCGGTATCACTCACAAATTCAGAAGATAAATATATCTTTCAAAAAGCTTGATATTGAGCGCTTGTTAGATAAAAAATCATTGGAGATTGATAGCGATACTTTGATACCGCATCTGAACAGTCGTCAGTCAGTTGCTGGTCTAAAAATTTCAAATGCAGCAATTGCAGATGCTAGAAAGGATTGCAAACGGGCTCTATGTCAATCAGGGAATGCTTATTTCTCGAACCCTTTTCTGCTTTGTCGTGGACACGACTTAATGGAGATCCTAGCAATTGGATTTCGATCACTTTTTGGTACAAGAACCCCTTCGGAAAGCACCCGTGAAAACATAGAAAGATTATTTAGACTCAATTACGCAAGTCATTTCAAGTCTTCGGAGTTGGCGAAATCTATCAACATATGGCTCCAGAGTCACACGTTTTATCCAGGAGTAATGGTTGTTTAAATAGTATGCCAACCGTATCCCCGCATCTTTGTCTTGTGCCAATATCTAGCATTAACACTCATCTAGGTAGTGGGATACTGTTGAAATTTTGATAGCTGCAGCATATTCCACTCAGACTGAGGATTGGGGCTTTGCGTATATAGTAAGTTGCGCAATTCTTGGACTCAAAACCGCGCTCCGCGTTTGAGCTGCACTTCAGGTGATTTTTTTACTTTTGCACGGCTGAAGATACCTGTAGAGTTACCGTTGGCAATCATCGATTTAAGCGAATGATCGCCTTAGGGTTTAGCTGCGCCTTGATAAGCGCCACTTTCACGCTTAAACCCAACCTCCCACTACTCCCGCACCAGCAGCAGCGTGTCGATTGCCGGCACATATCGGTACAGTGCAACATAGCCGGTCATGACGCTACGGTTGACGAGTTCGCGTTTGCCGTCTTTCACAGACAGCCCGATCGGCGGACTGTGGCCGCCTCATCATCAGTTTTGGCCGCGAAAGATAACTTGTTGGGATGATGAATTTACATCACCCCAATAAACTGTAATTTCATCCAGTAATATGACACCATGGCTACACAAAAAACACACTATGTTTGCACCGAGTGCGGCGGCACCGGCCCCAAGTGGCTGGGCAAATGCCCCAGTTGCAACGCCTGGAACACCTTGATTGAGTCGATTCCCGAGAGCGGCGCGCCCACCAAAAACCGCTTTGCTTCGCTGGCGAAAACCGCCGAGGTCACTACCTTGGGCGACATTGACGCGGTGGACATGGACCGCACGCCCACCGGGCATGAAGAACTCGACCGGGTGCTGGGCGGCGGTATTGTCGAGGGTGGCGTGGTGCTCATCGGTGGTGACCCTGGCATCGGCAAATCCACCTTGCTTTTGCAGGCGCTGGACTCACTGCAACGCCACGGCAAAAACACCCTGTATGTCACCGGTGAAGAAAGTGGCGCCCAGGTGGCTTTGCGCTCACGCCGACTGGGGCTAGACAACTCGCAGGTCAAGGTGTTGGCCGAGATTCAACTCGACAAAATTCTGGCTACCTTGAACACCATGCAGCCCGATGTGGCGGTGATCGACTCAATACAAACCGTGTATTCCGACCAACTCACCAGCGCCCCCGGCTCGGTGGCGCAGGTGCGTGAATGTGCGGCGCACCTGACCCGTGCGGCCAAGGCCAGCGGCGTGTGCATTGTGCTGGTCGGCCACGTCACCAAAGAAGGCACACTGGCGGGCCCGCGCGTGCTGGAGCACATGGTGGATACCGTGTTGTACTTTGAAGGCGACACGCACAGCAGCTTTCGGCTGGTGCGCGCCATCAAAAACCGGTTTGGTGCGGTTAATGAGATTGGCGTGTTTGCCATGACCGAAAAAGGGCTGAAAGGCGTCTCCAACCCGAGCGCCATTTTCTTGAGCCAACACGCCGAGCCGGTGCCGGGCAGCTGCGTGATGGTGACTTTGGAGGGCACGCGCCCCATGTTGGTTGAGATTCAGGCTTTGGTGGACAGCGGTGGCCCCTCGCCTAGGCGCTTGAGTGTGGGCTTGGACAAAGACCGTTTGGCCATGTTGCTGGCTGTGTTGCACCGTCACGCCGGGGTGGCGTGCATGGACCAAGATGTGTTTGTGAACGCGGTGGGCGGGGTGCGCATCAGCGAGCCCGCCGCTGATTTGGCGGTGCTGCTGGCCATTACTTCGTCACTGCGCGGCAAGCCGCTGCCCAAAGGCTTTGTGGCCTTTGGCGAGGTGGGTCTGGCCGGTGAAGTGCGCCCGGCGCCACGAGGGCAAGAGCGCCTAAAAGAAGCGGCCAAGCTCGGGTTTAGCGTGGCCGTGGTGCCCAAGGCCAACGCCCCAAAAAAACCCATCGAAGGCATGACGATTCATGCCGTGGAGCGGGTGGAGCAGGCGATGGAGATTGTGCGCAGTCTGGGCTAGCCTGGCTGCACAGGTTTACTCACGAATGACGCTGGCGCCTGAGTTCTTCACGTTGTCGCCGACCTTCATGCCGGGGTCTTGCTGGAATTCAAAGTTGGCCTTGTGGCCGTCGGCGTACTGAACGCTTACGGTCCAGACCGTCTGGGTTTTAACCATGCCTTCAATTTTTTTGCCGGCATAAGCGCCGCCCAAAGCACCGGCGATGGTGGCCAGATCTTTGCCGGTCCCGCCACCCACTTGGTGACCCAACAAAGCGCCGGCTGCGCCACCGGCGATCACGCCCAATGGGCCGCTGTCGCCTGCTTTCTCAGCCGTGGTGATTGAGATGACTTTGCCACAGTCCGCACAAACAACTTTGGCAGACACGGGGGCAGCCACGGGCTTTGGCGCGTTCATTTGAACCCGCGCGGCTGCCAGGGATTTGTCAAATTCAGTTTTGGCATCGCGACGACATTGCAAACGGGCTTTGGATGAAGTCTCTTCGTTGCAGAGCTTTTTATCCTCCTCATACGTGGCACTGATCTTTTTGCTTTCTGCTGCAAATTGCGCCTTCGGCGTCAGAGGTGTTTCGGCAAGCGCTGCGGTGCCCAAACCTTGTGCCAGCACGATGAAACCGGCAAACCACATTTTATTTTTCATAAACCAACCCTAAAACAATATAAAAGACTATTTTGCATTGAATTTAAGCAAATAAAACCACTTAAACCAATCTCCTTGAGCAAGCTCTAAATTAATCGGATTTACCCCTGTTCAACAGCGACTGCATCAAGACAGCGCCAAAAACTCCAAAAAAAGTGACGACTCATTAAGCTGGCCTTAATCTGAGCTAGTTAAGGTTGACCCCAACAAGGAGTCCTATGACACGCATTGCTTCACTTTCTTTAACCTTGGCTGCGTTCGTCGCCCTGCTAAGCCCGGCAGCTCATGCCATCACGCCCGCAGAGCAACTGGCTGCTTACAGTGCGCAGGCCGGTGCCCCTGCCCAAGCCGCGCGTGGTGAGCAGTTTTTTACAAGCAAGCATGGCAAAGACTGGAGCTGCGCCTCCTGCCACACCGCCAGCCCCACGGTGGACGGCAAGCACGCCAGCACGGGCAAGCTCATCAGCCCCATGGCCCCCGCTTTTAACCCGCAGCGGTTTACCGACACCGCCAAAACTGAAAAGTGGTTTCGTCGCAACTGCAACGATGTGGTGGGCCGTGAATGCAGCATCGCTGAAAAGGCCGATGTTCTGGCCTGGCTGCTGACTCTCAAACGTTGAAGTCCCTTAATTTTCTGGAGAACTCCATGATCAGATCACTCAAAAATCAAGCGGCATTGGCCTTTTTAATCGCCTCAGGCACCCTGCTGAGTGCCCATGCCGACAGCGCAGGCACGGCAGTCGCCCCACTGCCCAAATACCAGCAAGAATGTGCCTCCTGCCACCTCGCCTACCCGGCCGGCATGTTGCCTGCGGCCTCGTGGACGCATTTGATGGGCAGCTTGACCAAGCATTACGGCACCGATGCCTCGCTGGATGAGGCGAGCGTGCGTGAAATAAGCGGCTGGCTTAAAGCCAACGCAGGCACCTATAAACGGGTGAGCGAAGCCCCCCCACAGGACCGCATCACCAAATCAGCCTGGTTTTTACGCAAGCACCGGGACGGTGAAGTGCCAGCCGGTGTGTGGGCGCGCGCCTCGGTGGGCAGTGCCTCAAATTGCGTGGCCTGCCACGGCGGCGCAGCGCAGGGCAACTTCAATGAACGCGACATCAAAATTCCCAAGTAAGAACCATGAACGACTTAAAAACTAAAATTCTCGTCTGGGACGCGCCAGTCCGGGTATTTCACTGGCTGATGGTCCTGAGCTTTTTCGGCGCCTACCTGACAGCGGAGAGTGAACGCTGGCGATTGGCGCACGTCACCCTGGGCTACACCATGGGTGGGCTGGTGGCCTTTCGCATTATTTGGGGCATGATTGGGACCCGCTATGCGCGCTTTAGCAACTTTATTCGCGGTCCCGCTGCGGTAGTGCGCTACGTCAAATCACTGCTCAAGGGGCAACCCGAGCACACCATCGGCCACAACCCGGCCGGGGCGGTCGCCATTGTTTTACTGATGGTCTTGAGTGTGCTGATCGTCGCCAGCGGCTGGGCCATTTTTAACGAAATTGGTGGAAACCTATTGAGTGAGTTGCACGAAGTCACAGGCAACCTCATGCTGCTGGTGGTTGGGGTGCATGTGGCGGGGGTTGCTGTTTCCAGTTGGCTGCACCGTGAAAACCTTGTGCGCGCCATGGTCACCGGCGAAAAAGAAGGTGCGCCGGTCGATGGCATTCGCTGGACATGGTGGCCAGTGGCGATCATGATGGGCGTGGCGGTGCTTGGGTTTTGGTGGCTACAGATTCAAAGTGCCCCTTGAACACACAAGCTAATACAAATCCCTGGGTACTTTAAATGCGAATTTTGTTGGCTGAAGATGACACGATACTGGGCGATGGACTGCGCGCTGGTTTGCGCCAGTTGGGTTTCTCGGTCGATTGGGTGCGCGACGGCGTGGCGGCTGAACGCGAATTGTCAGGCGGTGACTATGCCGCAGCGGTGCTGGACTTGGGGCTGCCTTTAAAGGATGGTCTGGACGTGCTGCAGTCCCTGCGTGCCCGCAAAATCAACACCCCCATTTTGGTGCTAACCGCCCGGGATGCCGTGCCAGACCGCATCCGGGGTCTGGACTTGGGCGCCGACGATTACGTGGTCAAACCGGTGGATTTGCATGAACTGGGGGCCCGACTGCGCTCACTGGTGCGGCGCTCACACGGGCAACTCCAAGACGCCCTGAGTTGTGGCGACCTGCTGCTTGACCCCGCTGGTCGCCAAGTCACTTTGAAGGGTGAACCTGTGCAGCTGTCAACCCGCGAATTTGATTTGTTGCACGTTTTAATGCTCAACGCAGGCCGGGTCTTGTCGCGCGAACAACTGGAGCAACAGCTTTACAGCTGGGGCTATGAGGTGGAGAGCAACGCGATTGAAGTCCACATTCACCACCTGCGCCGCAAACTGCAAGCCGATGTGATTCAAACCGTGCGCGGCATCGGCTACACCATTCAGCGACACCAGGCCGAGTCATGAAGCAGGGCAATCGCCTGAAATCACTGCAAGCACGCTTACTGATTCCCCTTTTGGGACTGGTCACAGCCATTTGGCTGGGTGCGGCCATTTTGACTTGGGTGGATGTCCGGGAAGAACTCGACGATTTGTTGGACGGCCATCTGGCCCAAGCCGCCGCTATGCTGGTGGCGGTACAGGCTAAAACCGATGGCGATGGCGATGGCGTTGCCAACGCGCCCTCCCTGCACAAATACGCCACTTTGGTGACCTTTCAAGTGTTCCATGAAGGCCAATTGGTCATGCGCTCGGCCAATGCGGGCTTGCTACCCATGTCCACCAAAGACCAGGGATTTTCTACAGTTCAGCTAAGCGACGGCGAGCGCTGGCGGGTGTTTTCGACGCGTGGGACTGCGCGTGACGTACAGGTTTTTGTGGGCGAGCAAACCCACTCACGCAACGAGATTTTGTGGGCCATCTTAAACAGTGCACTGCTGCCCCTCTTGTTTGCCTTGCCGCTGTTGGCCTTGGTCGGCTGGTGGGCGGTGCGCCAAGGCTTGGCGCCCTTGCGGCAACTCAGTCAGGTGATTGGGCAGCGCAAGCCACAAGCCCTCAAACAGGTCGAGTTGACGCACCTGCCCTCTGAAATGAAGCCCATTGTCGAGGCGCTTAATGCGCTGTTTGACCGCATCGAGACCATGATGACCTCGGAGCGCCGTTTCACCGCAGATGCCGCCCACGAGCTGCGCACCCCCATTGCTGGCATTCGCGCTCAAGCCCAAGTGGCCATGGGGGCCGGTGAGGACGCCGCCCAGCGCCAGCATGCCTTGCAAGCCACGCTGGCTGGGTGCGACCGCGCCACGCGACTGGTTGAGCAACTGCTCACGCTGGCCCGACTGGAGTCTGCCCCTGCCCCCGACAAAACCGCCGCCCCCAGCCCACAAGCACTCCAAGTTGATTTGTCGCAAGTGGCACGCCGTGTGGCGGCCGACCTGGCCCCCGCGGCGCTGGCGCGCCACCAAAATCTAGCCCTGGAAGCCGCTGACGTTTCTCCGGTGGCGGGCAATGACTTGCTGATTGGCGTTTTGCTACGCAACTTGCTGGACAACGCCTTGCGCTACAGCCCTGATGGCGCTGTGATTGAAGTGCGCGTTGAGCAACAGGAGGGTAAAACCGTTTTAACAGTGGAAGATGCCGGCCCCGGCATGAGTGAGGCCGATCTGGCCCGCCTGGGCGAGCGCTTTTTCAGGGTGCTGGGCCACGGACAAACGGGCAGTGGTCTGGGTTGGTCCATTGTCAAACGGATTGCCGATGTGTTTGACGCCCAAGTCACGATGAGCCGCTCCAGCCGGCTCGGCGGTCTGGCCGTGCGGGTGACTTGGACTGGGCAAGCTTAAAGCCTACGCATTCACCGCACCAAAGTTGGCCGCCATTCCTGCGAAAATTCAGGCATGAAATTTCAAAAGATCTTTATTCCCCTCGCCAGCCTAGCGCTGATTGCGGCCTCGTTTTATTACTACCGTTGGCAAGGCTTGGCCATCTCGACGGGGGTCTTGGTGATGTGGATGCTGATGCATTTCAACCGCATGCTGCAGGTTCTCAAGCGCGCGGCCAATCTGCCCATCGGCTACGTGGGCAGTGCGGTGATGCTCAATGCCAAGCTGCAGTCGGGCTTTACGCTCCTGCATGTGGTGGCCATGACCAAGTCACTGGGCGACTTGCAAAGCCCCAAAGACACACAGCCTGAGATTTACCGTTGGACCGATGGTTCGCAATCTTCCCTGACGGCAGAGTTCATGGACGGAAAACTCAAAAAATGGACTTTACAACGGCCGGTTCAGGCTCAAGAGACGGCCAGCGAGCCGATGGTCACCCCAGCCCCGTAAAATCTGATTTTTAAAGATTTGCAATAGCCAACGCTTAAGGAACGCCTCAATGACAGCCCTACCCCCTTCCATGTCTGACCGTGACGGAAAAATCTGGATGGATGGCCAGATGATCGAATGGCGCGATGCCAAAATTCACGTCCTGACCCACACCCTCCACTATGGCTGCGGGGCCTTTGAAGGCGTGCGCGCCTACAAACTGCAAGACGGCAGCACCGGCATCTTCAGGCTGGAAGAGCACACGGAGCGTTTGTTCAACAGCGCCAAAATTCTGCGCATGAAGATTCCGTTTACCCAGGCTGAAGTCATGCAGGCCACCATCGACGTGGTACGCGCCAACAACCTGCCCAGCTGCTACATTCGCCCACTCACCTGGATTGGCTCCCAAAAACTGGGCGTCTCACCCAAAGGCAACAGCATTCACCTGATGGTGGCGGCCTGGGCTTGGGGTGCTTATTTGGGTGACGAAGGCCTGAAGCGCGGCATTCGCGTCAAAACCTCCAGCTTCACGCGTCACCATGTGAACATCACCATGATTCACGCCAAGGCGGTGAGCAACTACACCAACTCGATTTTGGCCAATATGGAAGCTACCGACGAAGGTTACGACGAAGCCCTGTTGCTTGACCCGCAAGGCTTTGTGTCCGAAGGTGCAGGCGAAAACGTGTTTATCGTGCGCAAAGGCGTGGTCTACACGCCCGACTCCAGCGCGGGCGCCTTGAACGGTATCACGCGCAGCACCATTTTTGCCATCTGCGCTGATCTGGGCATCGAAATCCGCGAAAAACCCATCACCCGTGATGAGGTTTACATCGCCGACGAGGCCTTTTTCAGCGGTACCGCCGCCGAGGTCACGCCCATCCGCGAACTCGACCGTATTGAGATTGGCAGCGGCTCACGCGGCCCGGTGACCGAAAAAATCCAAAGCGCGTTCTTTGACATCGTCAACGGCCGCAACCCTAAGTACGCCCATTGGCTCACTAAAGTTTAAGATGACAACAGCAACTATTGAAATCCTGGCCGCCGACCTGAACCACCAGGGCGGCGTATTTTGCCCCAGCCCCTTGGCGGGCATGAAAATTTGGGACGGCCACCCCAAGGTCTATCTGGATGTCGGCAAAACTGGTGAAGCCAAATGCCCCTATTGCGGTACCGTTTACAAATTGAAAGAAGGCGAACACTTCGCCGGGCATTGATTCGTTGGCATCCAACGCCCGCGCCTTGATCATCGCGCCCCAATGGATTGGGGATGCGGTGATGACCGAGCCACTCTTACGCCAATTGCACGCGCGCGGCGAGCGCCTGACTGTTGGTGCGCTCCCCTGGGTGGCGCCGGTGTACCGGGCCATGCCGCAAGTGGCCGAGGTCATTGAGTTTCCGTTTGCCCATGGCGGCCTTCAATTCAAGGCGCGCCGCCTGCTGGCCCAGCAGTTGCGTGGCCAGTTTGACACCGCTTATGTTTGCCCCAACTCCCTGAAAAGCGCGCTCTTGCCCTTTATGGCGGGCATCCCCAAGCGGGTGGGCTATTTGGGTGAGGTCAGGATTGGCCTGCTCACGCACCGGCTAAAAAACCCCTCCCGAGCGCAACGCCCACCGATGGTTGAGTTTTATGCGGCCCTCAGTGGCGAGGCCCTCAAGGCACACGACTGGCCCCAGCTTCACCTAGGCGAGGCCACCCTCAATGCGGCACTCTTAAAGATGAGCTTGCAGCGCGGTGCCTACTATGTGTTTGCCCCTGGCGCTGAATACGGACCCGCCAAGCGCTGGCCGGCTGCCCACTTTGCCGCGCTGGCCGCTCAACTGGACCTGCCCGTGGTGTTGCTGGGCTCCGCCAAAGAATTTGATCTGTGCGAGGCGATTGCCGGACCGGCCAATGCCGCCAAAAGTGGCCAATGCATCAATCTGGCGGGCAAGACTTCTTTGGAATTTGCCTTCAGTGCCATCGCTGCGGCCAAAAAAGTCGTCAGCAACGACTCAGGCCTGATGCATGTGGCGGCGGCCTTCGGGGTGGCACAAATCGCCCTATTTGGCTCCAGCAGCCCCTTGCACACCCCGCCGCTCAACGAACTGGCGACCATCATGTGGCTAAAGAATAGCCCCAGTTACCAGCCTCCACTGGACTGCTCTCCCTGTTACAAACGGGAATGTCCGCTGGGCCACACGCGCTGCCTCAACGATATACAGCCTCAGGATTTGCTATCTAATTTCTAGCTACCCGTGCTATCTTGGCGGGCTTTAGAGGCCAATTTTGCCAAAAAAAAACCACCCGAGGGTGGTTTGTAAAAAATCCCCGCAAGGGGATTACGTTGAGACATGAAATATTTAAATGACTGTGACAGCAGTTAGATGTAATTTATCCCAAGAAGCGCCAAACTTCCATCACCCAATTGGGGGATTAAAGGCACAAATCGTACGGATAAATGGCGCTTCTCAAGTACCAACTCCTTTCAGGGGCAGTTCAAGCACAAAACACGCGCCCCCCTCGGGCCGGTTTTCGCAAGCCACAGTACCGCCATGTCGCAAGGCGATTGACTTGACCAAGGCCAAGCCCAGTCCCACGCCGCCATCACGCTCGGTAGCGCCGGGTAAACGATAAAAAGGCTCGAATATGCGCTCGCATAACTCGGGCGGTACGCCAGGCCCCCGGTCACACACGCGAATCAGCGCCTGGTCGTTATGAGTGGACAGCGTCAGCGTGATGCTCCCAGCGCCATAACGACGTGCATTCTCAAGCAGGTTGCGCACGGCACGGCGTAACAACTTGCTGACCCCCTTCACCGCCAAGTCGGCATGCCCCCCGGTATCAGCGCCACCCGCAGACGACCACTGAACCTCAAACTCGGCATCCACACGCGCGCATTCCTCAGCGGCCAAACCCATCAAATCCACCGACTCCACCGTACCCAGGTCAGTCTCACGGGCATCGAGGCGACTGGCGAGCAGAATTTCTTCAATCAACTGGTCAAGCTCGGTGATGTTGCGCTCAATCTCCTGCCTGGAGGCCAAAGAAGACGGCGCGCCCATCAATTCCAGGCCCATGCGAATCCGGGTCAGCGGTGAGCGCAACTCATGCGAAGCGTTGGCGAGCAAAGATTTTTGCGAGGCCAACAAGGCTTCATGGGATTTCACAAGGGTCTGAATGCGCTCGGCCGCAATATTAAATCGAGCCGCCAAAAAGGCCACCTCGTCCTGCCCGCCTTCAGGCACACGGATTGAGAGATCGCCCTCCCCCCATTTTTCAACGCCGTTTTGTAGCAACTCCAGCCGCCGGGTGAGCTTGCGAATAATCGGGTACGTGGCCAAGGCCACCGCAATGGCGACCAGCGCCAGCGTCCAAAAAAAGCCAAACGGCGCACGGCTCCAGGTCGATGGGTTGGCACGCGGCAAATGCATGTGCAGCAGTTGCCCATCCTGCATTTTCACCATGAACTCAGGACCCCGGCCAAATGGCCCACGAGGCCCCGCATTGGCTAGGTCAGCCGGGGGCGTGACGTCAGACCGCTCGTCTGACGCACCGTCCATCGGTCGCCGACGGTGCGCTTGCCCCGTGCCAATCACCTGGCCGGCCTCGTTGCGAATGACGACCTCGCGCAGCGGCGGCTCGGCGGTCAGCCGCCACGCCCACCCCACCAGCAAGGTGAGCACCGCGACAGCCAGCACCACGGCCAGCCAAATACGCACGTAGAGCTTCTTGAAAAACATGGCTAGTCCTGCTGGCGAGAAAACACGTAACCCACACCACGCACCGTAAGAATACGTTTGGGGTTTTTGGCGTCTACCTCAATGGCCGCGCGGATGCGCCCCATGTGGACATCAATCGACCGGTCAAACGCGTCCAGTTCGCGCCCACGCACGGCCTCCATGATCTGGTCTCGGGTCAGCACGCGACCGGCGCGCTCGGCCAGCGTGACCAGCAAGTCAAACTGGTAAGAGGTCAAGTCGCACATTTCCCCGGCCACAGAAACGGTGCGGGCATCGCGGTCAATCTCCAGGCTGCCAAAGCGCAGCGCCTGCCCCGCAGGCAAAGCACCGTCAACATGGCGGCGCAGCACCGCCCGAATCCGCGCCAGCAACTCGCGCGGCTCAAATGGTTTGGGCAAATAGTCATCGGCACCAATCTCCAGCCCGATGATGCGGTCCATGGGGTCCCCCTTGGCGGTGAGCATCAGCACCGGCACGCGGGCCAGACCTCCGGGCAAGGCACGAATGCGTCGGCACACGTCCAGCCCATCCATGTCGGGCAGCATCAAATCTAGAATCACCAGGTCGGTGGGGTTAGTCTGCAAGGCCTGCAAGCCGCTGCTTCCATCACCGGCATGGCGCACCACAAACCCGGACTGGCCCAGGTATTCGCTCACCATACCGGCCAGACGGGCGTCGTCTTCAATCATCAATAAGTTTTGGCTCATTGATGCAGTCTAGAGCAGTGACTGAGCGGGTGCTTGAAGGGAGGGTAAAGATTGGGTAAATAAAATGGCCTACGGCGGCTTAACCCCCCAGATGTCCTGGGCGTACTCGCCAATCGTGCGGTCCGAAGAAAAAATCCCCATCCCCGCCACATTCAAAATGGCTTTCTGCGTCCACTCCGAGGGTTTTTGGTAGAGCGCGTCCACTCGCTCCTGACACAGCACGTATTCTTCATAATCAGCCAGCAATTGGTAATGATCCGTCCCCAGCAAGTTGGCCACTATTTCGCCATAGCGCCGAGGTTCCTCGGGCGAAAAAACACCTTCTTCAAGGCGGTTAATGGCACACCTGAGGTCGAAATTTTGGTCATAAAACTCCTGAGGCTGGTAGCCGTAACCACGCAGTTCGGCCACCCTGTCGGCCCGATTCCCAAAAATGAAGATGTTATCCACGCCGATGTTGTCTGCAATTTCAATATTGGCACCATCCCATGTCCCAATGGTGAGAGCGCCATTCAAGGCAAATTTCATATTGCCCGTGCCCGAGGCTTCAGTACCCGCTGTGGATATTTGCTCCGACAAATCAGCGCCAGGAATAATGATTTCAGCCAAGGACACCCGGTAGTTCGGGATAAACACCACGCGCAGGCGCGTGCCGATCCGGGGGTCGTGGTTGACTACACGCGCCACATCATGAATGAGCCGAATGACCAATTTGGCCATGTAATAGGCCGACGCAGCCTTGCCGGCAAAAATAACTGTTCTCGGCACCCACGGGGCTTGCGGCTGGGCCAATATGCGGTGGTACCGGGTGATGACGTGCAACACATTGAGCAACTGACGCTTGTACTCGTGCATGCGTTTGGCCTGAATGTCAAACAGACTCAAGGGGTCGATGGCGATATCGCACGACTGGACGATGAGCTTGGCCAGTCGCGCTTTATTGTGTTGCTTGACCTGTTGAAACGACGATTGAAACTCAGGCTCCACGGCCAAATCATGCAAGCGGGCCAACTGTGTCAGATCCCGCCGCCAAGTCGGGCCTATGCGGCTGTCGATCAATTGGGCTAAGGTGGGATTGGCTTGCGCCAGCCATCGTCGTGGGGTGATGCCATTGGTTTTATTGCAAAACCGGTCCGGAAACATCTGCACAAAATCCGAAAAGATGGTCTCCTTCATCAACTGACTGTGCAGAGCAGAGACCCCATTCACCCGGTAGCTGGCCAACACCGAAAGATTGGCCATGCGAACCCGCTTGACACCACGCTCTTCAATCAGGGAAATGCGGCGCTGCAAGGCATGGTCTGCCGGAAACCTGGCGTGAACATCCGCTAAAAATCGGGCATTGATATCGTAAATAAGACCCATGTGCCGGGGCAGCACACGGGCCAGCAACTCGACCGGCCAACATTCAAGCGCCTCTTCCATGAGGGTATGGTTGGTATAAGAAAAAATATGGGTGCACAGATGCCATGCCCGGTCCCAATCCAGGCGATGCTCGTCCATCAGCAAGCGCATCAACTCGGGCACGGCCAGCGCCGGATGGGTGTCGTTCAGATGAATGGCCACTTTGTCGGCCAGTTGGTCAAGGTTCGAATGGCTTTTGAGGTGGCGCCAGAGTATGTCTTGCAAAGAGGCGCTGACAAAAAAGTATTCTTGGCGCAGCCTCAATTCCCGCCCGTGTTCGGAACGGTCATCGGGATACAAAACACGCGACACATTTTCACTGTGGTTCTTGGCCTCTACCGCAGCAATGTAGTCACCCCGGTTGAAAGCATCCAGATTCACGCCGCCAAAGGCACGCGCTGACCACAGGCGCAGTGTCACCACCCCCTTCATTTGAAAACCGGGTACCCCCGTATCAAACGCCGTGGCAATGACATCTTCCGTGTCGATCCAACGGGCGTGGCCATCTTCAAGAACCAATCGACCATTGAAGCGAACCTTGTAACTTGATTCTGGCCGCATGAACTCCCAAGGGTAGCCGTTGACCAACCAATAGTCCGGCTCCTCAACCTGATGCCCGGCATGGATGCGCTGCGCAAACATGCCGTACTCGTAGCGAATGCCATAACCCATGCCGGGCAAGCCCAGCGTGGCCATCGAATCCAGGAAACAAGCCGCGAGGCGACCCAAGCCCCCATTACCCAGTCCAGCATCGGGTTCCAGTTCAATCAAGGCATCAAAGTCGGCACCCAGTGCCTCACAGGCTTGCCGCAGGGGCTCATAAATATCGGCTGCCAGCATGGCATTGGTTAGGGCGCGACCAGTTAAAAACTCCATAGAGAAGTAATACACGCGCTTGGCATCTTGCTCGCGGGCCTTGGCCAGCGACTCGCGCCAAGGGTCCATGATGCGGTCGCGAACCACATAAAAAATAGCATCCAGCCAATCGCGTTGGGTGGCCGATTGCAGGTCTTTCCCCACGGCATAAACCAAACGCTCCACCATCGCCTCGCGGATCGCGTCCACGCTGTTGACAGGCTTCTCGTAGGCATAAACATTGACGGTCGACATGGTTCGTCCTTTCCGTGGCGTAGATGATGTTCAGGCCCCTGGCCTGAGCGACTGGTAGATGGCTTGGTAGTGTTGGGATGCGGTGTGCCAGTCAAACCTCAGCGACATGCCCCGGCGCTGCACCGCCCGCCATTGCGAAGGCCGTCGGTACAAGGCGAAGGCCCGGCGCAAAGCGCCCACAAAACCTGCGGGACTGAGTTCATCAAACACAAAGCCGGTGGCCAGTCCATCGTCCAAATTTTCCAGCGAACAATCGACCACCGTGTCGGCCAAGCCCCCCACCCGGCGCACCAGCGGCAAAGTGCCGTAGCGCAGGCCATACAACTGGGTCAGGCCACAGGGCTCAAAGGCCGAGGGCACGGCAATCACATCCGCACCCGCCAGCACGCGGTGGGCCGTGGCTTCATCGTAGCCAATACGCACCGCCACCTGCCCAGGGTACTTGAGGGCCGCATCCACCAAGGCCTGTTCCAGTGCTGCATCGCCTTGACCCAACAAGGCCAACTGGCCACCGCGCTGCACCATCGCCTGGACCACATCAGGCAGTAAATGAAGGCCTTTCTGCTCACTCAAGCGACTCACGACACCGATCACCATCGACTTGGCGCGCGGGGCCAAACCGAAATCGAGCTGAAGCTTTTTCTTGGCAACAGCCTTGCCCTCCATCTGTTCGACGTCGTAAGGCTTGCTGAGAAACGCGTCAGTGGCTGGACTCCACACTTGGTAGTCCACGCCATTGAGGATGCCCGACAAGTGGCCCGATCGCTCGCGCAGCACCCCATCCAAACCGCAACCCTGCGCTGCTTGCAATATTTCAAAGGCGTAGTGAGGACTCACCGTGGTGAGATGGTCAGCGTAATTGAGAGCTGCCTTCATGAAGGAAACTTGCCCGAAAAACTCCAGCCCCTGCACCTTGAACTGATCAGCAGGCAAACCCAGCGCAGGAAAGAGCTTGCCGTCAAACAGGCCCTGAAAAGCCAGGTTATGAAGCGTAAAAACTGTGGCGGGCACGACATGTCCAGCCACCGCAAAAGCCCGCACATAGGCCGGGGCCAGTCCGGCATGCCAGTCATGACCATGAATAATGTCAGGCACCCAATCAGGGTCCAGTCCCTGACCCAGACAAGCAGCGGCCCAACCCAATGCGGCAAATCGCACGCCGTTGTCTTCCCAATCCTTGCCACTGGCGTTGAGATAGGGATTGCCAGGGCGGTTGTACATCACAGCTGACTTGATCAAATAGGCAGAGGGCTCTTTCCCAGAAAATTTAACATGGACCAGGTCAGCTTGCGGCCACTGCGGAGCAGGGCCCCACGGCAGTGACGCACTCTGCAACGGGGCGAGGAGTTTTGAGGTGCGGGCGGCTTTCATCAACGCAGGAAATCCAGGCATCAACAAGCGCACATCACAACCCAAGGCCTTGAGTTCCGCTGGGAGACCGGCCATCACATCCGCCAAGCCACCCGTTTTGACATACGGATAAAGCTCGGCGCAAACGAACAGCACTTTCATGCGGCCACCGTCTCCAAGGCATTCACCATGGCGATGGTCACCAGCACGAC
The DNA here is from genome assembly GCA_947372745.1 of Comamonadaceae bacterium. Classification (GTDB taxonomy): domain Bacteria; phylum Pseudomonadota; class Gammaproteobacteria; order Burkholderiales; family Burkholderiaceae_C; genus Rhodoferax. The sequence goes on from CANBUY010000017.1 coordinate 20,289, forward strand.
ACCGTTGGGGCTTCGGTGAAAGCGACTGGCATCCGACTCGGCATCAAACCCGATGGTCATGCCATCGGGCAGATGGCAAGCTTCATCTATCACCACTTTTCGCAAACGGCAGCCCTGCCCAATAACGGCACCTGGCAAAATAACGGCCTCGTCCACGTTGCAATAGGAGTGGATATTGACGCCCGTAAAAAGCACCGAACGCCGTACTGACGAACCCGAGACAATGCACCCCCCCGCGACCAGGGAATCCACCGCCATGCCGCGCCGACCATCGTCGTCGAACACAAATTTAGCGGGCGGCAAAGTGTCTTGGTAGGTCCAGATGGGCCATTCCTGATCGTACAAATCAAGCTCAGGCACAGTGGCTGTCAAGTCAATGTTGGTGGCCCAAAAAGCATCGACTGTGCCCACGTCACGCCAGTAGGCGGGTGCCTGTGGGCTGGTTTTAACGCAAGAGCGACCAAAGGGATGGGCAACGGCCTCGCCCCGCGCCACCATGGCCGGGATCAGATCCTGGCCAAAATCATGGTGCGAGTGGGGATCCTTGAGATCGGCCTCCAGCGCGTCATACAGGTAATGGGTGTCAAAAACATACACCCCCATGCTGGCCAAGGCATGACCGGGCGAGTCCGGCATGGCTTCGGGCTTGGCTGGTTTTTCTTCAAAGCGGGTAATGCGCTGCGTACTGTCCACGGTCATCACCCCAAAGGCTGACGCCTCAGACAAAGGCACTTCAATGCAGGCCACGGTGCAACGCGCGCCGCTCGCCACATGGTCTTCAATGAGATTGGCATAGTCCATTTTGTACACATGGTCGCCGGCCAAAATGAGTAGGTATTTAGCCCGGTGACTGCGCAGGATATCGAGGTTTTGAAAGACCGCATCAGCTGTCCCCCGGTACCAGGATTCTTCATCGACCCGCTGCTGAGCAGGCAGCAAGTCAATGAACTCATTGAACTCATTGCGTAAAAAAGACCAGCCATGCTGTAGATGCCGTAACAGGCTGTGTGACTTGTACTGCGTCAAGACGCCAATACGGTGAACACCGGAATTCAAGCAGTTTGAAAGCACAAAATCAATGATCCGAAACTTACCTCCAAAATACACCGCTGGTTTGGCGCAATGCTCGGTCAAGGCATTGAGCCTGGCGCCCCGCCCACCAGCCAAAATGAGTGCAATAGTTTGTCGGACGGGTTGGTGTTGCTCACCATTTCTCATGGGCTACCTCTTGTTCAAATGGTGGGTGAGATTCGGATGGGGGTAAGTTGCGCCCATGGGCTTGGGTGAGCTCGGCTAAGCGCTGCCCCTCTTCATGCACTTGCTGCCATTGAAAGCGCCACGCCCAACAACCCTGCGCGTGGCCGGGCGTGTTCATGCGGTGGGTGCCGTCCAACCCCAGCACATCTTGCAAGGGGAAAATAACGGTATTGGCCACCGACTGCGAGAGCGCATTTATCATGGCCCAGTGAATTTCGGACTCAGCCAAAGGCCCCAGGTAAGCACGGGCCGATTGACGCTCAACAGGCGAGGCACTCTGCCACCAACCCAATGTGGTGTCGTTGTCATGCGTGCCGGTGTACGCCACGGTTTGCGCTTCAAAATTGTGCGGCAAGTAGGGGTTAAAGGGTGTATCGCCAAAGGCAAACTGCATGACCCGCATGCCGGGAAACCCACAGGCGTGGCGCAAAGCGGCAACCTCCGGGGTAATTTGCCCCAGGTCTTCCGCGACAAAAGGCAGCGATGGGACTGCACCCGATGTCAGCGAATCAAACAAGGCTTTACCCGGCCCAGAACGCCAGTGACCCGCCACAGCGGTAGGTTCATGCGCAGGAATTTCCCAATAGGACTCAAACCCCCGAAAGTGGTCCAATCTGACCACATCGACCTGCTTGAGGAGATGCGTCAGGCGATCTTTCCACCAGCCAAAACCATCCACTGCCATCGCCTCCCAACGGTACAAAGGATTACCCCAGCGCTGACCCGTAGTGCTGAAATGGTCAGGCGGCACACCCGCCACCACGCGGGATTCTCCCCACTCATCAAGGTCGTAGAGTTCCGCATTGAGCCAGACATCAGCGCTATGGTGCGCAACAAAAATGGGCGCATCACCCATGATGGCCACGCCACGGGCGTGCGCGTAATCCCGCAAGCCTTGCCATTGCTCACTGAAACACCATTGTGTAAAACTATGAAACTCAAGCTCGTCAGACAGGGCGCTGGCTGCGTCAGCTAAAGCAGCGGTTTCACAGCGTGCCAGTGCCTGGGGCCACTGCGTCCACGGTTCTCCATACTGGTCTTGCAAGGCCATGAACAGGGCGTAGGCTTCCAGCCAATGGGCTTCTTGGTTTCGATAGTCGGCCATCGCCTGCGCATCCGCGGTTGAAGCCACTTGCAAAAAACCTTGCCAAGCCGCACGCAAACACGCCATGCGGTAGGAGGCTACCCGATCAAACTGGCAGCGACTCGCCTCAAACGATTCCTCTGGCTGCGCGTCCAACCAACCCTTGCGCACCAAGGCATCGAGATCAATCAGCCAAGGGTTCCCCGCAAAGCTTGAAGGGCTGTGGTAGGGCGAGTTACCCGGCCCCACCGGCGAGAGCGGCAGTATTTGCCAAAAACTTTGCTTGGCAGACACCAGCCAATCCACAAAATGATAAGCCTCAGCCCCCAGATCGCCCGAGCCATACCGCCCGGGCAGTGACGTGAGGTGCAACAACACGCCACTGGTACGCCTGGCCAAAGGATTCCTAAAGGGCGACTTCATGGCAAAGTCTTCGGGGCCAAGATGGGCTGAACCATTCCCACGACAGTGCAATTGGGCAGCGTGATGGACTGAGCCAACGGCCGCACGCATGACCACATGGGCGACTGAACAAGCAAGGCTTGAGCGCTGTCCAACACGCATAGCCAATCGCCCGGCGGCAAGGCAAACGACAGGTGATTTGGACCGGGGTGAAAGATCAACAACCAACGCTCAGTCGCCAGACGCCCGTCTTCTCCTACCTCAATCAGACAGGCAAAACTTCGTTGACTGGGGTCATCCCAATCAGCGGCATTCAAGGTGCTGCCATCGACGTTTCGCCAAGCAACATCCGGACACCCTGTCCCCGTCAACCAGCGCGGATGCCTCAGGGCTGGATGCGTATGGCGCAGGTGAATCAAGCCAGCCACAAAATCTACCAAAGTCTGATCCGCGCCCTCCCACTCCAGCCAAGTGGTCTCGTTGTCTTGGCAATAGGCATTGTTGTTGCCTTGCTGGGAATGTCCCAACTCGTCGCCGGCCAATAGCTGCGGCACGCCCTGCGCGCAAAAAAGCGTCGCGAGCAAGGCGCGTCGCCACTGTCCGCGTAAGGCCAGCACCGCCGCGTCATGCGAGGGCCCTTCAGCACCCGCATCGGCACTAAAGTTTTGGTTGTGTCCGTCATGGTTGTTTTCACCATTGGCCAGATTGTGTTTCTCGCGGTAGGCGGTCAAGTCGGCCAGCGTCATGCCATCATGCGCAGTGATGAGATTGATATTGGCGAGCGGACTTCGTCCCTCATGCGCAAAATAATCACTGGAGCCTGTGAGGCGTCGCGCAAACTCGCCCCGCGTGCAGTCATGTCCCAACCAGTAGGCGCGGCAGGTATCGCGAAAGCGGTCATTCCACTCGCACCAACCGGGCGGAAACTTTCCTAACTGGTAACCGTGCGGCCCCACATCCCACGGCTCAGACAACAGCTTGATGCCTGATAAAACAGGGTCTTGTCGGATGGCGATCAGCAAACCTGAAGCAGGGTGAAACTGATAGCCCAAGGCCGGTTCACGCCCAAGGGCGGTGGCCAGATCAAAACGAAAACCATCCACACCAAACGCCTGCACCCACCAGCGCAAACTGTCCATCACCATCTGTATCGCACAGGGCTGGTTCAGGTTAAAACTATTGCCGCAACCACTGAAATTCAGGTAGGCGCCCGCCCCCTCTAACGCATACCAACTGGCGTTGTCCAACCCACGCCAACTCAAAGTGGGGCCCCAGGTATCACTCTCTGCGCTGTGGTTGAACACCACATCCAGCACCACCTCCAAGCCATGCCAGTGAAGCTGGTCCACCATGTGGCGAAACTCAGCTCGGGCATCGGCAAATTGCCCACTGGCGTAACGAGGCTCGGGAATGAAATAGCCCAGTGTGTTGTAGCCCCAGTAGTTACTTAAGCCTTTGTTGAGCAAATGCGCCTCTGTGATGAACAACTGAACAGGCAAGAGGCAAATCGTCGTGATCCCCAGACGCTGATAATGCGCCAGCATGGGCGGCGAAGCGAGTCCCGCATAGGTGCCGCGCAGGCTCATCGGCACGTCGGGGTGGCGCTGCGTCAAGCCCTTGACGTGGGCTTCATAAAGGACCGTTTTATCCAGTGCGATTCGGGGACCCGGGGCCAGCGCTGCCCCGGCCTGCCACTCCGCCGCCCAATCGAGTACGCGGGCTTTGGGGATGCGTGCCGCATTGTCAACGGGGTCGGGGGCAAGGTCCCGAGGTAAATCCTGGTGCGGGTCTTGTGCTGTGTAATCAAACTCCAGCGATAGCTGCTGGGTGGACCCTTGTAGTGCGCGGGCATAGGGGTCAATGAGCAACTTGGCTGAATTAAAACGCTGCCCTTTTGAGGGCTCATAAGGTCCAAAGGCCCGCAGCCCATACAGCTGACCGGCGCCCAAACCTGCAACGAATCCATGCCAAACCCCATCAGTGCAATGGGGCAAAGAAAATCGGGTGGACTCCAATGCGCCCTCAGCCTCAAAAAGACAAACCTCAAGGCGGATCGCATGAAGTGAAAAAACGGCGAAGTTAACCCCGGACTGACCCTCAACATATTGGCAACTGGCCCCCATTGGCCAAGATCTTCCCGCCGCACAAACAAGGGGTTCTACAGTGAAACAATGCTCGTTCACGAAGGCGCTCCCGGTTCAAGCCACACCACACCCAACGGCGGCAAGGTGATCGTCACCGACCAGGACTGGCCCTGCCAATGGCGTGACGCCGCATGGAGCGGGCCAGGGTTCCCCACACCACTGCCGCCATAAAGTACGTCATCGGTGTTGAGCACCTCGCGCCAGACGCCCCCCTGCGGCAAGCCTATGCGGTAGCCCTGCCGCACCACGGGTGTGAGATTGCACACCACCACCACAGGTCCATCGCCCGCATTGCCATAGCGCGAAAAACTGTAGATGGACTGCGCCCTATCTTCCACATCCACCCATGAAAACCCACCATATTCGTCATCACGGGCATGCAAGGCGGGGCGCGTACGGTACAGCTGATTAAGGTCGCGCACCAAGCGCTGCACGCCAGCGCGCTGCGGGTCGTTCAAACCCGGCCAGTCCAACTCAGTGTCGTGGTCCCACTCGGCTGCTTGGGCCAGTTCATTGCCCATGAACAACAGCTTTCGCCCAGGGTGGCCAAACATCAGTGCATACAGGGCCCGCAGGTTGGCAAACTTTTGCCAAGGATCGCCCCACATTTTATTGATCAAGGAGCCTTTGCCATGCACGACTTCATCGTGTGACAGGGGCAGCACAAAATGTTCGCTATACGCGTATGCCATGGCGAAGCTAATGAGGTCATGGTGATGCTTGCGGTGGACAGGGTCGGTTGAAAAATACGACAAGGTGTCGTGCATCCACCCCAGATTCCACTTGAAATTAAAACCCAAGCCCCCCACCCAAGGTGGCCGGGTGACACCAGAAAAGGCGGTGGACTCTTCTGCCAGCGTGATGGCGCCAGGCGCCTCTTCGCCAATTACCCGATTCACTTCTCGCAAAAAATGAATGGCCTCGTAGTTCTCTCTTCCCCCATCATGGTTAGGAATCCACTCGCCCTCTTTTCGGCTGTAATCCCGGTACAACATGGAAGCCACCGCGTCCACCCGCAGGCCGTCAATGCCATAGCGCTCAATCCAGAAAAGCGCATTGCCCACCAAAAAGTTGCGCACTTCATTGCGACCATAGTTGTAGATCAGGGTATTCCAGTCACGGTGAACACCCTCTCTAGGATCGGCGTGTTCATATTGCGGCGTGCCGTCAAAGCGAGGCAGAGCATGGCTATCACCGGGGAAATGTGCAGGCACCCAGTCCAGCAGCACCATCAAACCGGCGGCGTGGGCTGCAGCTATAAATTCACGAAAAGCCTGCGGCGTTCCATAGCGTGCACTGGGGGCGTACAGACCCGTTGGCTGGTAGCCCCACGACCCATAAAACGGGTGCTCGGTGATCGGCATCAGCTCCAGATGCGTGAAGCCCATCTCCACGGCATAGGGCACCAGGGTTTGGGCCAGATCGTGCCAATCAGGCGCATGCCCCTGCGGTCTGCGCCATGAGCCTACATGCACTTCATAAATGGAGATGGGCGCACTCAGGGCGTTGGCCCGCACCCGATGAGCAGGCGACGCCACGGGCGTCGGCAGGACCATCACCACCCCCGCATGGCCGGGGCCGCCTTCCGATCGGAATGCGTAGGGATCAGTCTTGAAATGACGCAAGCCATCAGCCCCTAAAACAGAAAACTTGTACAGCGCCCCCTCACCTACCCCCGGAACAAACAAGACCCAGGCACCGCACTCGCCCCCCTGCTGCATCACATGCGAATGGATATTCCAATGATTGAAATCGCCCACCACAGCCACCCGCTGGGCGTTGGGCGCCCACACGGCAAATGTGGTGCCAACCACCCCCGCTTGGACCCCAGGATGCGCACCCAATTTCTCCCATGGCCGGAGGTGCTTGCCCTCGCGCAGTAACCAAACATCTTTTTCCCCAAGCCAAGGCTCGGGGCCTAAATGAGTGCCTGCAGGGTGCAACATCGCGCGGCCTGAAAAAGGGCGCTAGGCGCCCAATGCCGCGCGGAAAGATGGGCTAAGCGACTTCCTGGACGCGCTTAACCCGGGAGGCGAACCATACCAAAAACAACACGGGAACACCCAGTAGCGCCGTGGCAAGAAAGAAATTTTGATAACCCAAAGCGTCCACATATTTACCCGAATAACCCGCTAAAAATTTAGGTGCAAGTAACATCACAGAGCTGAATATCGCGTATTGGGTGGCGGAGTAGTTGAGGTTTGTCAAGCTGGAAAGATATGCAATGAAAGCCGCCGAGGCAATGCCGCTGGACAGGTTGTCGGCTGACACCACGAAGATCAAAGCCGTCACATCATGACCCCGGGTACCCAGCCAGGCAAACAGCACATTGCTGGCCGCGCTCAGCACGGCGCCCAGCATCAGCACGCGCATCACGCCGAGACGCATCGACAAAACGCCGCCCACAAAAGCGCCCGCCAAAGTCATGATGACACCATAAATTTTGGTCACAGCCGCGACCTCGTCTTTGGTGTAGCCCATGTCCACATAAAACGGGTTGGCCATGATGCCCATCACGACATCACTGATGCGGTAGACAGCGATCAGCGACAGGATCAGCAGTGCCTGTTTTCCGTAGCGGCGCAAAAAATCGGCAAAGGGCTCAATCAGTGCGCTTTGCAGCCATTCCGTCATGTTTTTTGAAGGCAGCATCTCGCGGTGGGCCGGCTCCGGCGAGAGCAACACCGTCAGCATGCCGAGCAACATGCTGGCCGCCATCACCAAATAAGCCGTTTGCCAGGCGGCATGCTGATAACTAGCCACACCAGGGATTTCCGCGCGAGCCGCCACCCAGAGCACTCCGGCACCGGCCCAGATCATGGCCAGGCGATAGCCCGTTTGGTAAGCCGCTGCCAGCGCTGCTTGACGATCGGTATCGGCTGATTCAATGCGAAAGGCATCCAGCGCAATGTCTTGCGTGGCCGAGCCAAAGGCCACCGCCAGCGCACCCCAGACCACGGGCTGCAGAGCCAACTTGGGGTCATTGAAAGACATGGCAACCAAACCAACCATCACGGCCAATTGCGCCAAAAGGAGCCAACTGCGCCGGCGCCCCAGCCAACGGGTCAATAGCGGAATGGGCATGCGGTCTACCAGTGGGGCCCAGACCCATTTAAAAGCATAGGCCAGCCCCACCCAACTCAAATAGCCAATGGTGGTGCGGTCAATGCCCGCTTCGCGCAACCAAAAACTCAGCGTACCCAGTACCAGCAACAAAGGCAGGCCGGCTGAAAACCCAAGCAGTAGCATGCGCAGGGTGGGCGGCTCCAGATAAACCTTGAAAGTAGCGAGCCAAGAGGGCTTGATTTGTAAGGATTCAGGGGCATTTGTCGTCATGCGGGAATAATACGGCAGCTTTATGCTTTTTTTGAACTCACCATGACCCTTCACCACCATTGCCCCCTCTGTGTTCAGCGCCGCCCCGTGCTCAAAGGCATGAGCGCACTTTTGGCACTCCCTGGCCTGGCTTTCGCCCGGGAAGGCGTGGATGTGGGCGGCAATTCCCTATTCAGCAAGCTGGTCTCGGCCGACACCGTGGAGCAATCCTCTGGGCAACAGTACCAAAAAATGATGCAGGAGGCGGCTGCAAAAAATGCCCTCGCCCCCAAAGACAGCGCCCAAGTGCGCAAGCTACGCGCCATCGCCAGCAAAATTATTCCGTTCTCAAACCCCTGGAACCCGCGTGCGCGCGACTGGCGCTGGGAGGTCAACCTGATTGGCAGCCCGCAGATCAATGCGTTTTGCATGCCTGGGGGGAAAATTGCTTTTTACACCGGCATACTGAACAAACTCAAACTGACCGATGACGAGGTGGCCATGGTGATGGGCCACGAAATTGCCCATGCTTTGCGTGAGCACGCCCGTGAACGCATGGGCAAAAATGCGGCCACTGGCGTTGGGGCCAACCTGATTGGTCAAGTGCTGGGCTTGGGGCAAGTCGGGCAGATGGTGACCAACTACGGCGCCCAACTTTTGACGCTGCAGTTCAGCCGAAGTGACGAGTCCGAGGCCGATCTGGTCGGCATGGAACTGGCCGCCCGCGCCAGCTTTGATCCTCGGGCGGGAGTCAGTTTGTGGCAAAAAATGAGTGCAGCCAGCGCAGGGGCCCCACCCCAATGGCTGTCCACCCACCCTTCCGGCAACACCCGCATTCATGACATTGAAGTTAACCTGCCCAAAGTCATGCCTTTCTTTGATCGCAGCCGGGCGGGTTAAGAAACTCAAACCGCGCTGAATCCAGGTAAAAAGAGCGGCCAACTGCGGTAACAATAAGACCCGTGCTGCAAATACTCTTAATCACGTTCCCCTTCTTCGCCTTGGTGCTGTGCGGCTACATCGCCGCGAAGCGTCGCATGCTGCCGCTGGAGGCGATTCCCGGCATGAACAGTTTCGTGCTGTTTTTTGCCCTGCCCTGCATGTTGTACCGCTTTGGCTCCACCACCCCGCTGGCTCAACTGCTGGACGGCGGCGTTTTCCTCACCTATCTTTTTTGTGCGCTGGTGATGGTGGCTTTAACCGTGGCAGTGAGCCTGAACAGCCGAATTCGCTGGAATGACGCCTCCTTTGGCGCCTTGGTCGCCGCCTTCCCCAACACCGGCTTTATGGGTGTGCCGCTGCTGGTGGCCTTGCTAGGGGCGCAGGCGGCGGGACCGGCCATCGTCACGATTGTGGTGGATATGGTGATCACCACCTCGCTGTGCATTGCGCTGTCGCGCCTTGACGGGGCGGATGAACACGGCTTTTCCCACGCGGCTAAAAAAGCACTTCAGGGCATGGTGTTCAACCCGATGCCGTGGTCAATTTTGTTGGGCGCGGTGGCTTCGGCGGTCAGTTTGACGTTGCCCAAACCCGTGATGCAAACCGTGGGCTTGCTGGCCGATGCGGCCTCACCCGTGGCTTTGTTCACGATTGGCGCCGTGCTGGCACGATCACAAATGCTGGCCGCTGCCCACAACCATCCGCCCATTGCCTTGAGCGACTACCTGCCCGTGGCGGCGATCAAGTTGCTGCTGCACCCCGTGCTGGTGTTGCTGGTGGGCATTGCAGCCATCGCTTGGGGCGTGCCCTTGAGCAAATTTGCCTTGACGGTGATGGTGTTGGTGGCTGCGCTCCCTAGCGCCAGCAATGTATCTTTGCTGGCAGAGCGTTTTGGCGCGGATAACGGGCGCATTGCCCGCATCATTTTGGTGTCCACCGCCGCCGCGTTTTTCACTTTCTCGGGGGCGGTGAGTCTGCTGACCTGAGTTATTGCGTGCGGTAGGCGGGGGGCCTTGCGCCAGAAATCACCGGGGTGATTTGCAAGGCAATCGTTGGACCGGGATCGCTGGGAAGCTGCACCGAATACTGCTTGCCCGCAAATTCGTAGACCACGTTGTAGCCCACGGTGCGGTTTTCATAAAAATTCTGGGTAGTGCAGCGCTGAACGTCCTGCGTTTGAGCCAAGGGCGCGCCCTCAATCTTGTCGCCCAGAATGGCGCCGCCGAAAAGGCCCAGCACGGTGGCCGCCGTCTTGCCGTTGCCGCCGCCCACAGCATTGCCCATGGCCCCGCCCGCAATGGCACCCATCAAGGCTCCTGCACCCGACTTATTGGCAGGCGAAGTGACCTGCTCGGTGGTGCACACCTGGCGCGGTACGCTAATTTGTTGAATGACAGGCATGCTGGAGACCACACGACCGACTTCTTGCGCCATGCTCAGGCCGGAGGTGGCCATGACAGCCACAAAGGTAATTAGTTTTTTCATAGGTTCCCATTTTCGCCCGGTTTGGCGAGCGTTTGCTTTGCGCCGTGTTAACGCCTTGCAAATGCTTGTAAATTTCAATGACTTTCACGAGGCTTCACCCCCCGATGATGCCGCGCACGCGAAGGGCCTTGATTTGCTCAGCCGTTAAGCCCATCTCGGCCAGCACGGCATCGGTGTCTTGCCCCAAGCGGGGCGCGTTGCGGCGGTGAGAGCCCGGTGTTTTCGAGAGTTTGGGCACGATGCCGGGCAACGTCAGCGTGCTGCCGTCGTCCATCACCACCGGCTCAATCATGCCGCGCGCTTGGTAATGGGGGTCAACGGCAATGTCGGCCACAGTGTAAATACGCCCGGCGGGCACCGCAGCGGCCTCTAGTTGGGCCAATACCTCGGGCACGGTGAGTTGGGCCGTCCACAGGCCAATAGCTGCATCAATCTCAGAAACGCGCGCCACCCGGCCCGCGTTCCCGGCCAACGCCGGATCGGCGCCCAGATCAGCACGGCCAATCGCCTGCATCAGGCGCTTGAAAATGCTGTCGCCATTCCCGGCAATCAAGGCGTAGCCGCCGTCCGAGCAGCGGTAGGCGTTGCTGGGCGCGATGCCGGGCAGGGCGCTGCCCGCAGGCGCCCGCACCGCGCCAAAAGCACTGTATTCAGGCAGCAGGCTTTCCATGCAATTGAAGACGGCCTCATAAAGGGCCACGTCAATCACCTGCCCTTCTCCGGTCTTGGCCCGGTGTTGCAGCGCCACCAATATGCCGACAACCCCATGCAAAGCCGCCAGCGTATCGCCAATGCTCACCCCCACGCGCACCGGCACATGGCCCGGCTCAGCGGTGAGGTGACGCAGACCGCTCATGGCTTCGGCGACAACGCCAAAGCCGGGGCGATCGCGGTAAGGGCCGGTTTGACCAAAGCCGCTGATGCGCAACATGATGAGGTCGGGCTTTAATTTCTGCAAATCTTCAGGCCCTAGACCCCAGCCTTCCATCGCACCAGGGCGGAAATTCTCGATCACCACGTCACACTCGGCGGCAAGCTTGCGTACGATGTCCTGAGCCTCAGTCTGGTTCAGGTCCAGCGCCACCGAGCGCTTGTTGCGCGACTGCACTTGCCACCACACCGACGTGCCGTCTTTCAGCAAGCGCCATTTGCGCAAAGGGTCGCCCTCGCCTGGCGCCTCAATTTTGATGACCTCGGCGCCAAAATCGGCCAGTGTTTTGGCGGCAAAGGGGCCCGCGATCAACTGGCCGAGTTCAAGAATTTTGAGTCCGGCCAAGGCACCGGTATTCGCCATTGGCCAAGAGGCTGGTGTATTCATGGGGAAGTCGACTTCTACTTAGCCGCGCATCAGGGCTTCAATCTCATCTACGCCCACCGGCACACCCCGACTGATCAGCTCGCAGCCCGTGTCGGTCACGATGGCGTCGTCTTCAATGCGAATCCCGATGTTGTGAAACTGCTCGGGTACGCCTGGGGAGGGGCGCACATAAATGCCGGGCTCGATGGTCAGCACCATGCCGGCTTTCAAAATTCGGCTGGGCCGGTCTTTGATGAGGGCGCCACTCAAAGGATCTTTACGCTCGCTGAACTGTCCCAGCTCCGAGGGCTCGTTGTAGCCGCCGCAGTCGTGCACGTCCATGCCCAGCCAGTGGCCGGTGCGGTGCATGTAAAACTGAAAATAGGCGCGACTCTCAATCACATCGGCCAGCGTGCCGACCTTGTTTTTGTCCAGCAGGCCCAAGTCGAGCATGCCTTGCGCCAGTACTTTCACTGTGGCTTCATGCGGATCGACAAATCTGGCCCCGGCTCGGGTGACCGCAATGGCAGCCTCTTGCGACGCCAGCACCAGCTCATACAGCGCCCGCTGCGGCCCGGTGAACTTGCCGTTGGCCGGGAAGGTGCGGGTGATGTCGCTGGCGTAGCCGTCCAATTCACAGCCGGCGTCAATCAGCACCAGTTCGCCAGGGCGAATCGGGCCGGCGTCAGCGCGGTAATGCAGCACGCAGGCGTTGGCGCCACCGGCCACGATGGAGCCATAGGCGGGGTATTGCGAGCCGTGGCGGCGAAACTCATGCAGCAACTCAGCGTCCAGGTGGTATTCGCGCACGTCCTGACCTTCGCGCAGCATGCGGGCCGACATCTGCATGGCGCGAATGTGGGCACCCGCGCTGATTTGGGCCGCGCGGCGCATGGTGGCTTGCTCATGGGCGTCCTTGATGAGTCGCATCTCATCCAGAGGGCCACACAGGTCGCGCTGCTGCTCGGGGCACAACGTGCCAAAGCGCACACGGGCGCGCACGCTGCCCAGCCAGCCGTCCACCCGGGTTTCCAGCCCTTTGTGGGTGGCAAATGGGTACCAAACGGCGTCACACCCGTCCAGCAAGGCCGGCATTTGAGTGTCGAGCACGGTCATTGAGAACGCAGCGTCCACGCCGAGTTGCCCGGGCGCAGCCTCGGGGCCCAGCCTGAAGCCGTCCCAGATTTCACGCTCCAGGTCTTTGGGGGCGCAAAACAGGGTCGCTTTGCCGTCGCCGGTGATCACCAACGTCGCTTGGGGCTCAGTAAAGCCGGTCAAGTAATAAAAGTAGCTGTCAGAGCGGTACAAAAAATCGGCGTCGCGGTTGCGCTGCTGCTCGGGCGCCGTCGGGACGATGGCGATGCCTTTGGGGCCAATAGCGGCCGCCAGTTGGGCGCGACGCTGGGCGTAGTCAGGGGCAGAGTTCGAGGGGTTCATGGCTTATTCCGGTGTGTGGTTAAGTTGCGCCAGCCGCTCAGGCGTGCCGACGTCCGTCCAGGCGCCGGTGTAAATTTCGGCGCTCACGGCTTGATTGTCCATGGCCGCGCGCAACAACGGGGCCAGTGGGGCTTTCACGCCCAGCGGGTTGCCGAAAGGGATGCGACTGAGTGGCGGCTCAAATATAGAGCGACGGTACAGCCCGATGGTGGAATAGGTGTAGCGCGGCTGGGGGTTGTCTTTGGGTAAATTAAGCGCCAAGCCCACGCTTTCTCCAGCAGTTAAGGCCAAGCCAAAATCCCCCCCCGGGTTGTGCGTCGGGTTGGGCACCAGCCAAAGATGCACCAACTTGCCACTGGCCATAAAACGATCAACAGCGGCCTGACTGAATTCAAAATCAGGCGCAAACACATCACCGGCCAGCACCCAAAACGCCTGATCCCTCTCTGCTTCGTCCTGCGACGGGCACAGTAGCGGCAAGGCCCGCGCAATGCCGCCAGCGGTCTCCAGAGCCCCGCCAAAATCCCGGCCTTCATGCGAATAGACGATAGTTGAGTGCTCACTATTAGATAGCTTGTTAAGCACGTCGTCATTAGTCAAAAGACCAAATATGCTTGAAAAATAGCCCTCGATCTGATCGCCCAGCCAGTCGGTGTTGACCACAACATCCGGGAAGCCTGCCCGGGCCAGCGCCTCTAGGGGCCACTGCATCAGCGGCTTGCCTTGCACGACGAGAAGCGGCTTGGGGGTGGTGTCGGTGAGCGGGCGCATACGCTCACCCCGGCCGGCCGCCAGGATCATGGCTTTAACGGGCAGCTTGCCGGGGCTCAAGGTCATTTTTTTCATGGATGAACTATACGCAAAGTGCTACTCGCAACGGCTGGTCGTTTGACAAAATTATTGACGTCTGCTGGGCCTGCGTAAAATACCGGGTTTCCCCTTACCCACCAGAACTACCCCGGAGTTGGCACAGATGGCAAATTCAGAACAGACAGAAACCGCAGTACAAGCAGAGGAAGCGGTATCGACGGCACCCACGGTTCAAACAGCGCCAACCCGCGTTGCCAGCCACGCAGACATGGCCAATGCCATTCGCGCCTTGACGATGGACGCCGTTCAAGCCGCCAACTCAGGCCACCCCGGCGCGCCTTTGGGCATGGCCGACATGGCCGTGGCCTTGTGGGGTCAACACCTCAAGCACAACCCCGCCAACCCCCATTGGCTTGACCGCGACCGTTTTGTGCTGTCCAACGGCCACGGCTCCATGCTGCTGTACTCGGTGTTGCACCTCACCGGCTACAAATTGCCGATGGCCGAACTAAAAAAATTCCGTCAACTGCACAGCAAAACGCCCGGTCACCCCGAGGTGGACGTGACACCGGGTGTTGAAACCACCACTGGCCCCCTGGGCCAGGGCATCACCAACGCGGTGGGCATGGCGCTGGCCGAGAAGCTGCTGGCGCAAGAGTTCAACCGGGACGGCCACGACGTGGTCAACCACCACACCTACAGCTTCATGGGCGACGGCTGCCTGATGGAAGGCATCAGCCACGAAGCGGCTTCCCTGGCAGGCGCCTGGAAACTGAACAAGCTGATTGCCCTGTACGACGACAACGGCATCTCGATTGACGGCCAAGTGGCCCCTTGGTTCATCGACAACACGGCACAGCGCTTTGCCGCCTACGGCTGGAACGTGCTCGGCCCCATCGACGGCCACGATGCCGAGTTGGTCGCCAACACCATCACGCAAGCCAAGCTGTCCACCGACAAGCCGACGCTCATCATCTGCAAAACGGCCATTGGAAAAGGTAGCCCGAACCGCGCCAACACCTCCAAGGCGCACGGCGAGCCCTTTGGCGATGCTGAGATTGCACTCACCCGTGAAGCCATCAACTGGCCGCACAAGCCCTTCACTATCCCCAAAGATGTGATCGCCGCCTGGGACGGCAAGGCCGCTGGTGCTGCGCTTGAGAAAACCTGGAACGACAAGTTCGCTGCCTACAAAGCCGCCCACCCCGAGCTGGCCAAAGAGTTGGTGCGCCGCATGAAGGGCGAGTTGCCCAAGAACTTCCACCAGGTCGCTGTGGACACTGCGGTAGCGGCCCACACCAAAGCGGAAACTGTGGCTTCGCGCAAAGCCTCGCAGTTGGCGCTGGAAGCCTTCACCGCCGCCCTGCCTGAGATGCTGGGTGGCTCGGCTGATTTGACCGGCTCCAACCTGACCAACACCAAGTCCACGCCCAATTTGCGCTTTGACGCCGTGACCGGGCAGAGCAACGGTGGCCGCCACATCAACTACGGGGTGCGTGAATTCGGCATGGCCGCCATCATGAACGGCGTGGCGCTGCACGGTGGCTTCATTCCTTACGGCGGCACGTTCCTGACCTTCAGCGACTACAGCCGCAACGCCATCCGCATGGCCGCACTCATGAAGCTGCGCGTGGTGCATGTGTTCACCCACGACTCCATCGGTCTGGGCGAAGACGGCCCTACCCATCAGTCGATTGAACACGCAGCCAGCCTGCGCCTGATTCCTAATTTGGACGTATGGCGTCCGGGCGACACGGCTGAAACCGCAGTGGCCTGGGCTGTGGCCCTGCAAAATAAAGCTAAGCCCACTGCCTTGCTTTTGAGCCGTCAAAACATCAACTACGCGCCCAAATCGACTCTGGCCGACATCAGCAAGGGCGCTTACGTGCTGGCTGAGCCGTCTGAGGTGGGCTTGAAGAAGAAGACCCAGGCGGTCATCATCGCCACCGGATCAGAAGTGCAACTCGCCCTCAAGGCCCAAGAGCTTCTGGCCGCCCGAAAAATTGCCGTGCGCGTGGTCTCCATGCCCAGCAACACCACCTTTGACCAGCAAAGCGTCGCCTACAAGAGCAGCGTGCTGCCCGCTGGCGTGCCGCGTATTGCGGTGGAGATGGGCTCGTCAGATGGTTGGTGGAAATACGGTTGCGCAGCAGTCGTGGGCCTCGACACCTTCGGCGAATCAGCCCCCGCCCCCGTGTTGTTCGAGCTCTTCGGCTTCACGCCCGAGAACGTGGCCGACACGGTTGAGCAAGTACTGCGCAAGTAAACAAGTTTCAAATAGCAACCACTGGAGAAAAATATGACGATCAAAATTGGTATCAATGGCTTTGGCCGCATCGGCCGCATGGTGTTCCGTGCTGCCATTCAAAACTTCAACGACATCGAAGTCGTGGGCATCAACGACTTGTTGGAGCCCGACTACTTGGCTTACATGCTGCAATACGACAGCGTGCATGGTCGTTTCAAGGGTGAAGTCAGCATTGAAGGCGGAAATCTGGTGGTCAACGGCAAAACCATCCGTTTGACCCAAGAGCGCGACCCAGCCAACCTGAAGTGGGCTGATGTGGGCGCCGACATCGTGATTGAGGCCACTGGCCTGTTTTTGGACAAAGTCACCGCCGAGAAGCACCTGGCTGCAGGCGCTAAAAAGGTTATTTTGTCGGCACCCTCCAAAGACGACACCCCCATGTTCGTGTTTGGTGTGAACGACAAGACCTACGCCGGCCAAGCCATCATCAGCAATGCCTCGTGCACCACCAACTGCCTGGCCCCTGTGGCCAAAGTGTTGAATGACAAATGGGGCATCAAACGCGGTCTCATGACCACCGTGCACGCCGCCACCGCCACCCAAAAAACCGTGGACGGCCCGTCCAACAAAGACTGGCGCGGCGGCCGTGGCATTCTGGAAAACATCATTCCCTCAAGCACTGGCGCGGCCAAAGCGGTAGGCGTGGTCATTCCTGAACTCAACAAAAAGCTCACCGGCATGTCGTTCCGTGTGCCGACCTCCGACGTGTCGGTGGTTGACTTGACCGTCGAACTCAACTCAGCCGCTTCCATGGCCGAGATTTGCGCCGAGATGAAGGCCCAGAGCGAAGGCGCGCTTAAAGGCGTGCTTGGCTACACCGAAGACAAAGTGGTGGCCACCGACTTCCGTGGTGACCCCCGCACCTCCATCTTCGATGCTGACGCCAGCATCGCGCTCGACAGCACCTTCGTGAAGATCGTCAGCTGGTATGACAACGAATGGGGCTACTCCAACAAGTGCCTGGAAATGGTCCGCGTGGTCGCCAAGTAAGGCTTTAACGCCTGAATAAAAAATGCACCCTCGGGTGCATTTTTTTGTGAAGATCAGCTAAAAATGCCGCCGTACTGCTTGCGCAATTCAGCCTTTTGCACCTTGCCGGTGCCACCTACCGGCAGGGAGTCCAGAAAAATAACATCGTCAGGCACCCACCATTTGGCCACTTTGCTTGCCAGGAATTCAAGAATTTCTTCTTTCTCCAGGCTGGCGCCGGGCTTGCGCACAATGAACAACAAAGGCCGCTCATCCCACTTGGGGTGCTTGATGCCAATCACGGCCGCCATGCCGACCGCCGGGTGACCCACCGCCGCACTTTCCAGGTCGATGGAACTGATCCATTCGCCGCCAGTCTTGATCACATCTTTTGTGCGATCACGGATTTGCATGGTGCCCTCGGCATCAATGGTGGCGATGTCGCCCGTAGGAAACCAGCCATCGACCAGGGGTGATTTCTCACCCTTGTAATACGAAGCCAGAATCCAGTGACCACGAACCATCAACTCGCCCTGCGAGCTGCCATCGCGGGGCAGTGTTTTCCCCTCGTCGTCAACCACTTTGATCTCGACACCAAAGGCGCTGCGGCCTTGCTTGGCCAACAGGGCCTGCTTTTGTTCGGAGGTCCAGTCTTTGGTCTTGGGCTGCAAGGTGCCCATAGTGCCAATCGCGGTGGTCTCCGTCATGCCCCAGCCATGACGTACCTCGACCTGGTAGACGTCCATGAATTTCGCGATCAATGCCTGCGGCATCGCAGAGCCACCAACACCCGTTCTACGCATGGTGGTAAAGCGCAGACCCAGCGGCTCCATATACGCCAGCAGGGCCTGCCAAATGGTGGGAACGCCCGCGCTGATGGTCACGCCTTCTGACTCCATCAGCTCGAAGAGTGACTGTCCATCGAGCTTGGGGCCTGGCAGCACCAGCTTGGTACCACCCATCGGCGCCGAGTAGGGGATGCACCAGGCGTTGATGTGAAACATCGGAACCACGGGCAGTATGGTGTCATTCGGGGACAGTGACAATACACTCGGCATGCAACCAGCCATCGCATTCAACACAATGGCCCGATGCGAGTACATGGCCCCCTTGGGGTTGCCTGTGGTGCCCGAGGTGTAGCAGAGTGCCGCCGCCGTACGTTCATCGAACTCAGGCCATTCAAACTCGTCGGAACAGGGCGCAATCAGCTCATCGTAGGGCAGCACATTAATGACGCCTTCGATGCTCGGGGTATTGGCTGCATCAGCCAGGCAGACCCAGGCTCGCACCTGTGGGCAATGCGGCGCGATGCCTTTGATCAGCGGTGCAAAGGTGGCATCGAACAACACCACCTGGTCCTCGGCATGGTTGATGATGTAGATGAGCTGCGTAGGATGCAGTCGTGGGTTGCAGGTGTGCATTACCATGCCGCTGCCCGATACCGCGTAATACGCCTCCAGGTGCCGATGATTATTCCAGGCAATGGACCCGACGGCGTTCCCCGGGGTCAGCCCGAGCGTTGTCAACGCATTGGCTAACTTGCGGGCACGGGCGGCGCACTGCGCATAGGTATAGCGAAATAGCGGTCCGTGCGTTTCGCGTGAAACGACTTCAACATCGCCGTACTGCTTCGCCGCGTGTTCGATCACGCTCGAAAGCAGCAGGGGGCGCTCCATCATGAGCCCGGCCTGTAGCATGGTGTTTTCCTTCACTAACTTAAGGACGAACCATCTGGCAAGAAGTGGGTTGCGCACTCACGTACGAATCCCAAACCACCTCAGAGCGGAAGCCATAGCCTGTTTTTTCGGCGTCATATTTGACCCCTTTGCTGCCCTGCTTGGCCCAAATACCCAAGAACAAAGGTGCGAGCAACTGGTGGTCGGTTTTGCGCATTTCAATCTCACCGATGGGGCTCTTGTAGCTCATGCCCTCCAAGGCATAAGCGACCTTCTTGGGCTCGGTCGATTTTGCTTTCGTGATGGCGCTCGATAACATGCTCAAGGAATTCCAGTGCGCTGCAAAAATGAAATCCTGGTTGGATTTAGCTTTGTAGGCAAGGTAGGTCTTCTCCAACTCAGGGGTGGGCGCGTTGTGGCCCCAGTTCCAGATGACGCCGACCTTCTCGGCACCCCATGAGCCCAGCTCGGCTGGGGTGCCAGGGTTATTGGCATTCATGGTGAAGTAATTCAAATTCAAACCGGATTCTTTGGCCGCTTTGAAGAACAAGGTCAAGTCACTGCCCCAGTTCGACGTAATCACCGTGTCTGCCCCGGAGGCCTTGATTTTTGCAATGTAGGGCGCGAAGTCGCGCACTTGGGCGATAGGGATGAGATCGTCACCCACAATTTGGACGTCTGGACGTTTGCGTGCCAGATAGCTGCGCGAGGCCTTGGCCACCTGCTGACCATGGGTATAGTTTTGATTGAACAGGAAGACCTTCTTCACATCCGGCCGTTTGATGAGGTAAGTCGTCAAGGCCTCAATCTTCATTTCGCTGGAGGGATAAAAACGGAAATGCCAGAAGTTGCACCGATCATTGGTCAGCGCAGGGTCCATGGCTGCGTAATTCAAAAAGACCACCGCCTTTTCAGGCTCGCGTGCTGCCAGTTTGCCAATAGCCTCCGAGAGGGCCAAAGCCACACCCGACCCACCACCCTGCGTGATGTAGTGAATGCCTTGGTCAACAGCAGATTTGAGCGCCGTGATGCTTTCCTGTGGCAAACCCTTGTTATCCAAAGGCACGATTTCGAACTTGGTATCGTTTCCCTTAGCCTTAGCCTTGGCGTTGAGTTGCAAGACCACCTCTTGCAATTGGGCCAGCGAGCCTTCGCCGGTCTTGGCAAATGGCCCCGAGAGGACATCAATAAAGGCTATTTTTACGACCTCGGCTTGAGCACCGAAGCTGCTCAAAAAGGCCCCGGCGACCAGCGCCGCAAGCAGTGGTTTACCGGGCTGGGATAGTCGGCGCAGGCTCATGAGATTCTTACCTTTCGGGTCGTATTAATGATTAAAAGTGCCGATTGTGCCGCTCAAAATAGTGATCTCAAACGGGGGAAACACCCATGTAGGTCGCCTGTGCGACTAACGAGTATCAATCACCATAATGGCGCGGGCTTTGGTGGCGCTGGTTGCCCCTGAAACTGAATTTATTTGACAGTCGTTTCCTTGACGATCAGCCACTGGTCGTCAACCTTGTTCAATTCAAGCATTTTTTGACTGGTTTCCTGCAGCGCACCGGCTCGGTAGCCTTGGCGAAAATTAACCACCGCTTGATTAGCAGTCACTTTGATGCTCAGGTTTTCTACGCTAACGCTGATGCCTGACTTCTTCAAGATTCGTGCTTTGCGTTCCTGCGCCCAAGCAGCGCGCGATTGACTGCCTGGTGGGTTAAATTCTTTGCCGTAGGCCGCCAGATAAGTCGCGACGTCCTGGCTAGACCAAGCCTTGGCCCAATCCATAACGGCTTTTTCAATTTCACTATCGGACTTATTGGATGCGACGGCAGTCATCACAGGGTTTGCAGGCGCGGTGCTTGCAGCAAGCTCGACCTTGACAGGTAAGGCCGCTGCGGCGGTCACGACCGGTTTAGCAGCGGGAGTCGCGCTCTTGGCATTGAGTTTGTAAACTTCACGGATGAGTGCCAACTTAGCAGGAATCAAGGTATTGCCAATATCAAGCGCCAAGGCCTTGCTATAGGTTTGACTGGCGAGACGCACATACACATCCCCCAAATTTTCATGCGCGGTGGCATAACCAGGATTGGTACGGATCGCTATTTCAAGCGATTCTCTGGCCTTGTCAAACTGGCTTTGACCGGCATAGATGACGGCCAAGTTGTTGTACGGCTCAGACAAGGTGGGGTAATCTTCTGTGAGTTTAATGAAGGTAGCGATGGCTTCCGTTTGCTTACCGGCGTTGCGTTGCAGCACCCCCTTCAAAAACCGCATTTGAGGGTCGCCAGGTTTGGTCGCCAAAAAAGCATCCGCCTTGTTCATGGCGTCGCTCAATTTGCCAGCGGCCATCAATTGATTGACTTCTTGGTACTCGTCGGCGTAGACATTGGCCGTCGCAAAGATGAGCGCAAGAATAAGCAGTCGAACCGTGTTTCGAATAGTGGCGTGCATGCGTTTCCTGATAATTCGGTGATTAATCTATTTATCAAATGATAAAAAATGATTATATTCAATTAATTGGATTAATAAATATTTTTAGGCCCGCCATTTTTTATCGCACCAACGCAAGGCCCCCCTCACCGCTCAGTCACTCACTTAAATCGCACCACCAAGCGCTTGATAAGGTGTTCCAAATCATCAATATAAGTAAACACCGCCGGCACCACCAGCAAACTGAGCAGCGTGGAAGTGATAAGTCCGCCGATCACGGCAATCGCCATCGGTGAGCGAAAACTGGGGTCGGCGCCCCAGCCCAGGGCCAACGGCATCATGCCGGCGCCCATGGCAATGGTGGTCATCAAAATCGGCCGGCTGCGCTTGTGGCAGGCATCCACCAGCGCATCAAATCGACTTTTGCCGTCGGCGCGAGCCAAAATCGCGTAGTCCACCAACAAAATAGAATTTTTGGTGACGATGCCCATCAGCATGATGAGCCCGATCATCGACGGCATGGAGAGTGCACGCCCGGTCAGCAAGAGCGCCACAAATGCACCACCCATGCTCAGGGGCAAGGCCGCCAAAATAGTGACCGGCTGCATGAAATCATGAAACAGCAACACCAACACACCGTAAATGCACAGCACGCCGATCAGCATGGCAATGCCAAAGCTGGCAAACAGGGCCTGCATCTCCTGCGCATCACCCAGCTCGGCTATTTGCACGCCGGGGGGCAGGTTTTTCAGGCTGGGCAAAGCACGCGCCTCGGCGTTGACCTCGCCTAACTGGCGCCTGCCCAGTTCCACGTCCAGCGTCACGTTGCGGCTGCGGTTGAGGCGGTCAATTTGCGCTGGGCCACTTTCCAGCGATAGCGTGGCGACTGAGCCGAGCAGTACCGGGCCATTTTTGCCCGGCACCGTCAGGCGCGCCAGGGCGGCCAGATCGGCGCGAACGGCGTCAGGCAGCTTGACGCGAATCGGCACCTGTCGTTCCGACAAGTTGAGTTTGGGCAGGCTGGTGTCGTAGTCACCGGCGGTGGCTACGCGCACGGTCTCGCCGATGCTGGCCGCTGTGACGCCCAGGTCGGCGGCGCGTGCGCTGTCCGGGCGCACGATGATTTCGGGGCGCACCAGCGAAGCGCTGGAACTGACATTGCCAATACCTTGCAATGTTCGCAGTTCGCGCTCCACCTTTTGGGCGCTGGCCAGCAGGGCCACGGGGTCGTCACTTTTAAGCACCAGTTGCATCTTCACGCCGGTATCGGGCGGGCCGACGTTGAAGCGAGCGCCCGGAATGTCGCCCATTTTTTGGCGCAGTTGGGCCTCAATATCCGCCATGCCCTCGGTGCGGTCGTCGCGGTGGCTGGTGGTGAGCGTCAGCACAGCGCGTCGGGCCTCAGCGGACGCACCGGGCGCGAAGGCGTCGCCACTGGAGCCGCCGCCAATAGAGCTAAAAATGTGCTTCACGGCGGGCACTGTCATCGCGGCCACACGGGCACGCTCGGCCACAGCTTGGGTCTCGGCCAGCGTGCTGCCCGGAGGCAACTCTAGGTTGATCTGGGTTTGACCCCGGTCTGCGGCGGGCACAAAGCCGGTCGGCAGCAAGGGCACCAGTGCAATGGAGCCTACAAAAAACAACGCCGCACCCGTCATGGTCAGACCCCTGTGGCGCAGGCACCAACGCATGGTCGCCATGTAGCTCGCCATCAGCGGGCCATCGGGTGCCTCGACAAAAACCGCTGGGTTGTCGGCGAGCGCCGCTGACTTGTGCGGCTTCAAAATATAGGCCGCCATCATGGGGGTCAGCAGACGCGCGACCAGCAACGAGGCCAAAATGGCCAGCACCGCCGTCCAGCCAAACTGTTTGAAGAAAAGGCCCGGCACGCCTCCCATGAAGGCCGTGGGCAAAAACACCGCCACCAGCGCAAAGGTGGTGGCAATCACGGCCATGCCAATCTCGTCCGCCGCTTCCATGGCCGCCTGAAACGGCGACTTGCCCATGCGCAGATGGCGCTCGATATTCTCAATTTCCACAATCGCGTCGTCCACCAGCACGCCCACTACCAGCGCCAGCGAGAGCAAGGTGACGGTATTGAGCGTGTAGCCAAAGTATTTCAAACCCAAAAAGGTCGGAATCACCGACAAGGGCAAAGCCGCCGCTGACACCAGCGTAGCGCGCCAGTCGCGTAAAAACCACCACACCACCAGAATGGCCAGCAGCGCGCCCTCGTAGAGCAACTCCATCGAACCTTTGAAGTTCTCGGCCACGGGCGCCGCGTTGTCAATCACCTGCTTCAGAGCGATGGTGGGGTGGCTCAACTGCAACTCGGCCACGGCGGCACTCACACCACGCGCCACGTCAATTTCGCTGGCGCCTTTGGTTCGGAACACCTCAAAGCCGACCACGGAGAGGCCATCCTGGGTGGCCACAGCGCGTGGTTCGGCCACCGTGTCGAGCACGCGGGCAACTTCATCCAGCCGAATGTGGCGGCCATCGGCCAGGGGAATGTCCAGCTGGGCCAACGCCAGCGCAGTTTTAACCGTGGCAATGGTGCGCACCGACTGCTCGGCCCCGCTCACATCACCCCGCCCGCCCGGCGCCTCCTGCTGCACCATTTTCAGGCGACGCGACACATCAATAGCAGCCACCTTGAGTGCGGCCATTTTGTCGGCATTCAACTCAACCCGAATCTCACGGCTCACGCCACCCATGCGCTTGACCGCGCCCACGCCCGGCACGCTGAGCAGGCGCTTGGCCACGGTGTTGTCGACAAACCAGCTGAGCGCCTGGTCGTCTTGCAAACCACTGGCAGCGGCGCTCGCGATGCTCGCTGGTGCGGCCGTGAAGGTCAGCACCACGCGCCCGGCAGTGGAGGCTTTGGTGACCGAGGGGTCGCGCACATCGGCGGGTAGATCAGCCCGCACGCGGGCCACGGCGTCCCGCACATCGTTCACAGCCTCAGCAATGGGTTTCTCAAGAATGAACTCAACAGTGACCGACACCTCGCCATCAAGCACTTTGGTGAAAATATTTTTCACGCCTTGCAGCGTGGCCACTGAATCCTCGAGTTTGCGGGCCACCTCGGTTTCAAGTTGCGCGGGCGCTGCGCCCGAAAGCGTGGCGCTGACCGTAACAATCGGCAACTCAATATCGGGGAAATCTTGCACCACGCTGGCTTTGAATGACAGCAAACCGGCCAAGGAGAGCAGCACAAACAGCATGATGGCAGGCACCGGGTGCTTGATAGAGAGAGAAGAGAAGTTCACTTCTGCTCCTTACTTAGTAGCTGCTTTAGCACGACTGGCAGGCGCCAGAGGTCTATTTGATGATGATTTTTCATCAGCTACTACGTTCACCAAATCACCGTCATTCAAAAACCCGGCGCCACTGGCCACCAACACGGCATCCGCGGCGATGCCCTCCAGCACCTCCACCCGATCGCCTGCGCGGCGTCCGATTTGAATCTTGATCTGACTCACTCGTTGGTCAGCATTCAGACGAAACGCGTAGCTAAACCCATCGCGCACCACCACGGCTTGCTGCGGCACGGTCAGCGCCTGGGAATGGCCCAGCTCAAAGTCGCCCCGTGCAAACATGCCCGGTTTGGCCGCCCCCGCAGGACCGGCGGAAAAGGCCGGCAGGTCCACATACACCAGCCCAGTGCGGGTTTGTGGGTCCACGGTGGGCGCCACCATGCGCACCCGGCCTTGCAGGTTGACACCACTGGCCACCGTGATGCTCACACCAGTGCCGGCCTTCAGGCGGCCCAATTCGGCAGAAGTCACCTCAGCGCGCCACTCAAGTCGCCCCTGGCGAATCAGGCGAAACAGCTCGGTGCCATTGCCGACCACCGCACCCACCGTGGCCGTGCGCGCGGAAATCACTCCGGCGTCAGGCGCCAGCACTTGGGTGTGTTTTAGGCGCAGCAGTTGCGAGGCCAGCGCGGCCTTGGCTGACTCTACCCTCGCCCGTGCCGTTTGTTCAGCCGTTAAATACTGGTTGGCTTGCTGCCCACTGAAAGTGCCAGTGCCTAGCAGCGCCCGCACCCGATCGGCATTGGCGGTGGCCTCGCTCGCCTGGGCGCTGGCTTCGTTCACCCCGGCGCGGGCTTGCGCCACGTCCGCTTGCACCCCCTCATCGGCAAAGCGGGCCAGCAACTGGCCATTTTTGACCGCATCACCCACATTCACCAGCACCTCAGCGAGACGCAAACCGTTGCTCTCGCTGCCCACCACCGCTTCCTGCCAAGCGGCCACCGTGCCGTTGGCGCTGAGTTGGATCACAAGCGCCTGGGTCAGAGGCTGCGAGGTGGTCACCGTCAGCGCTGGCTTGGCGCTGGGCACAG